>CAZTYB010000029.1:0-22454 GCA_964617595.1 uncultured Oscillospiraceae bacterium
TTCGGGATTTGTGAAATGCTCTTCGAGCGTGAAATACGCCTGCGGTGTGTGAAATGTCTGCGGACGTGGGTGGATTTATTTCATTTCACTTTCTGCGCAAGCGGAAAATTTCACAATGATCGCAGATCATTATTTCACATCCCGCTCCCGTAGAGTTTGGGGAATCTCCGCTTATCCGCCGGGTAGACCAGAGCGTACAGTGCAATGGCGATTGCCCCCGCTCCAATGAAGATCAGCCACAGCAGGCGGTAATTGCCCTCCTGCACCATCAGGACGAAACTGATGGCATACTGGGTAACGGACTGGAAAACGGAATACAGCACGCTGGAGATGCCCCCGACCCGCCCCCGGTGGGAGGCGGGGATACGCCGGGAGGTATAGGGATTGTTCCCCAGGACATTGACCACTTCTCCCAGGGTATAAACGAACATGCCAATGTACAGCAGCCACATGGGGCTCCCCTGCATAAACATCCCCATACCGCACAGGAAGAGCGCCATGCCGATCATGGTTTTGGGGATCTCCGTCAGGCGCTTCAGCAGCATGGTCAAAACGGGGGTAAAGAGAATCACGACGAATCCGTTCAGGGAATTCAGGTAGCCATAAACCGCCGCCCCCTGGGCCCCCAGCTGCTCCTTCAGTTGCAGCGGCAGGACGATGCCAACGGTACTGCCCGTCATGGAGGCAAGGCACCCGATCAGCAGCATCGCCCCGACGCACCCGCGCTGGCGCAGAACCCGGAGCACACTGACACTGTCTTCCAGAGGCTGCTCATATTCCCCGTAGCTTTCCACCGCTTTCTCGGACTGGGTGACCGCATTCTCCGGTTTGACGAAGAAGAAAATCAGCACGGTGGAAGTAAAAATGGACAGGCCATTGATGAGAAATGCCAGATGGATATAATTCTGGAATAATATGCCGCCCAGGCTTGCGCCGAAAACGAAGCCCATATTATAGCCCAAATAGGACAGCGAGAATGCTTTCTCCCGCTGCTGCGCCGTGGAATAGTCCGCATTCAGCGCATCATAAGCGGGGCTCTCCACCGTCTGGAACAATGCTGAGAGGAAAATCAGCACCGCCGTATGGTACCCGATGGGCAAAATCGCCGAGAGGATACACATAGAAACCGTCAGGCAATCGAACAGGATGATGATATTCTTCCGGGGGAAGCGATCCGCCAATTTGCCGCCCAGGATGGCCACCGGCATGGACAGTACCCCCGCCGTTGCGATCAGCATGGTGGCCGCGCTGTCACTGAAGCCAAGTTTGGTGGTGAGCAGGAAAGTGAGCATCGGCCAGACGAAAGAGCCCATGGCCGTCACCAATTTCCCAATGAAGAGGATGTAGATTTCCCGCTTTAAGCCGGAGTATTGAGTGATCAATTTTTTCATTTTTCCGAATCCTTTATGCATACTGCGCCCATTCTAGCATAAGGGAATCTGAAACGCAAGTGCAAGCTTCAATAATCGGCACGGGTCAAAAGTGCCCGTGCCGAACCCCAATATTTATTATAGAACCACTCTGTCGAGTTATGAAAAGGGGATGCTTTGCATCCCCTTTGGTTGCATTATTGGTGGACAATATTGCCCCCGGCTGTTGCATCGCCGCCGATGTTGCCGTCGCAATGCAGCTCGTAACCGGCGGAGGCATCCCCCTGAATATCGCCGCAACGGACACTGTCACCGGCGGTAACACCACCGCCGACGTTGCCGCAGTTCACCCCATCTCCGGCGGTGACGTCGCCGCCCACATTGCCGCAGTTTACTCCGTCACCGGCAGTGACATTGCCGTCAATATTGCCGCAGTTCACTCCGTCACCGGCAGTGACATCCCCATGGATGGTGCTCTCGGTGCAACTGACACTGAACGCCGAATGGATATCCTGTACGCTCCCGGTGAATTTCAGCTCCACTTTTTGCAGGGAATGATCGGGAATCTGCCGATACTCAATCAGTTTGCGCCCCAGGAAGCTCACCGCCCGCAGGCAGCCGTCATCCTCCCAGGGCAGATCGCCGGTGACTGCGCCGGTGGGTGCCGCTTCCTGCTCCCGGCCAAACAAGGCATCCAGGGTGATGCCGAATAAATCCGCAATTTGCGGAAGCTGCATAATATCCGGGCAGCACTGATCCGTCTCCCATTTGCTCACCGCCTGATTGGTGACCCCAAGTTTCTGCGCCATGGCCTCCTGGGTCAGATCGTTCTGCCGCCGCAGTGCGGCGATCCGCTGGCCGAAGTAAATTTGCTCCATATCTTTACCGCCTTTTTGTTTATTTCGAGCGCTCCTGGAGCTATCATAGCGAATTTCTGTCCGGAATGCAAGTTTTTCCTGGTTGGACGTTTTCCAACCGTGGGTTGGAAAGAAAAAATCACATTTTCCCTCTTGACTTGAAGTGCACTTTAAGCTGTATAATAGACGGGAGCACCGGAAGCGTGCAATCAAAAAACAACAGGAGGAATCAACCATGGGCGCAAAAGTTTATTTTTCCCGTGAGATCACCCCGGAAAAAGTCCTGGAGCTGTACAAACTGGCGGGCAAGACTCTGCCCGGTCGGGTAGCCGTCAAGGTTCACTCCGGCGAGAAAGGCAATCAGAATTTCCTGCATCCCGATTTCTGGAAGCCCATGATCGACCATGTGGACGGAACCGTTGTGGAATGCAACACTGCCTACGAGGGCGCACGGAACACCACAGCGAAGCACCGTCAGCTGCTGGCCGATCACGGCTGGCTGGAACAATTCAAAGTCGACCTACTGGATGCCGAGGGACCCGACCTGGAGCTTGCCATCCCCAATGGCAAAGTCATTCATAAGAATTATGTGGGCAAGGATATTGCGAATTACGACTCCATGCTGGTGCTGTCCCATTTCAAGGGGCACCCCATGGGCGGTTTCGGCGGCGCACTGAAGCAGCTTTCCATCGGCGTTGGCTCCTCCTATGGCAAGGCGTATATCCACGGCGCCGGTAAACCGGAGGAAATGTGGAGCACCGATCACGATGCATTCCTGGAATCCATGGCGGATGCCGCCTCCAGCGTGGTGGAATATTTCAAAGGGAATCTGGTCTACGTCAATGTGATGAAGAATATGAGCGTGGACTGCGACTGCTGCGCCGTGGCGGAGGATCCCTGCATTGCGGATATCGGTATCCTGGTGTCCACCGACCCCATCGCCATTGACCAAGCCTGTGTTGATCTGGTCTACGCCTGCTCCGATCCCGGCAAGCCCCATCTGATTGAGCGCATCGAGAGCCGCCACGGTGTCCACACCGTCGAGGCCGCCGCCGCTCTCGGCTTCGGTACCAGGGAATACGAATTGATCGAAGTTGAGTAAGCTCCCCCGCTCCGTGTACAAGCAGCCCTCCAACCGCAAGTTGGAGGGCTGCTTCATTTCTGCTCTGTTAAACCAGTAGCTGCCAGAATTCCTCTATCTGTTTCTCGGCATCTTCCCGGGTGAAATGGGATGATTGTCCAAAATTGGGCATATGGAGTGCCTGCTCATAATGGGTCATCAGTTGTTCCTTATATTCCCGCAGGGCATCCATATCCAGCTTCCGGGGATTGTCTTTTTGCACCAGATGGCGGTAATTATCCCGGTAGATTTTCTTCAGCAATTCATCCGGGAGCGCAAGGCCGTAACATTTTGTCCCCTGCATATCCACCAATTCGTCCGTTTCCAGGCACCGGCGCAGGGGCTCCAGGATGCGTTCCCCTCCCTTGCCGCCAATATCCGTCCCATACAGCAGCCGATCCGCATATTTTTCAAAGAAGCTACGCCAGGTGTCCCGCTTCCGTGCGAATCCCTCAAACATCTCCCATCCAGGGGTCAAATCGAACATCAGATTGGGGTATGTGTCCAGCAGTTCAGCTGCCAGGCAGTCGTCATCCGTATTGGACAGGAAGAAGAAATGGGCTATGGTCAGGTGAAGATTGGGATGCTTCTTCAAAATGCCGATGGTCTCCCGAGTGATTTGCTCCTGGGTGGGATAGGTATCGTCATAGCAGAATCCCGCTTCCCGTGCCCAAGCGGGTGCTTTCTTTTCGTCCCAAAATTCGATCGGATCATTGCTGTGGTACAATACCGGGATCTCCATCTTCTCCAAATAATCAAACATCGGGTCATAAACGGGGCTATCCAGCGGGATGCCCCGGAGTTTGCGCAAGGTGGGTTTTCCATCCAGCATCTTGATCCCATCGAATCCGCACCGGTGAAAGAGCTTGACCTGTTCCAGCAGATCCTGCCCATCGTATGGGCCGGTGCTCTTCATATGGGGAACCGCATAGCCATAAACTTCCGCCGGATGTTTCTGCTTCGCCCAGGCTACGACCAGATTCCCTGCCAAAAATTGCGGCAGGATGCTGCAAGACAGCAGCGTATATTGCTCATAACCCCCCAATTTTGCAATTTCCTCAATATCGGCCAGGGATTCCGGCAGATATAAATGGATATGGGAATCTACAACAGGATACTTGAACACATTATCATCCTTTCCTTTTTATGCTTTTGTTCCGCTGATGGCAATTCCCTCCACGAACTGCTTCTGGAAGAACAGGAACAGAACGATCATCGGCAATGCTGCGATCACGCCCCCGGCCATCAATTGGGGATAATTGGTCATATTTCTTCCCACAAGATTTGCAAGTCCCGCTGAGAGCACCATCTTGTCCATATCCGTGTTCACGATCAGCGGCCACATCAGGTCTTTCCATGCGCCCAGACCGGTCATGATACACAGCGAAACGATCGGTGCTTTCAGCAGCGGGAGCAGAATGTTCCAGTAAATGCGGAACGAACCGGCACCGTCGATTTTTGCTGCCTCGTCCAGTTCTCTGGGCAGGCCGGAGAACGCCTGCCTCAGAATAAACAGGCCGAAAACATTGATGACTTTCGGGATCCAAATGGCAGTCAGCGTATTTTGCAATCCCCATTTCAGCATCAGCTCATACTGGGGCATCAGGAAGATTTGCCCGGGAACCATCATCATGCACAGGCACAGAACGAACCAAAAATTCTTCCCGGGGAATTTCAGCCGAGCGAACGCATAAGCCGCCAGGGAACACACCGCCACCTGCGCCACAATGGAAAACACCATCACCACAAAGGTATTGACGTACAATTGCAGAATGGGGAATTTCTCCCACACGATTTTATAATTCTCCCACTGGGGCACCTCCGGCAGCCAGGTCATGGGGATGCGGATGCTTTCGTCATAGGTTTTTAAGGATGTGAGCACCATCCAAACGAACGGGAACAATGTCAGTGCAGCGCAGAAAATCAGAAACAGGTGGGTTCCGATTTGATGCTTCTTGGTTTTTTTCATCGCCTACACCTCCCCGTCGTAGACCCATCTCTTCTGCAAGCGCATCTGGATCAGGGTGATAATCAGAATAATGATAAAGATAACGATGGAGATCGCCGCTCCATAGCCCTTTTTGTAATTTTCAAAGGCTTGCTTGTAAAACATCATCACAACGCTCTCCGCCCCGGACAGCCCCGAGCTTGTGGCGGGAATCATCAGATAAATCATGTCAAACACCTGGAAAAATCCGATGATTTCCATCATGACCATCATGAACGTAGTGGGAGACAGCAAGGGCAATGTGATTTTGCGGAATTGATCCCATTTGCTTGCGCCATCGATCTGGGAAGCTTCGTAATAGACCTTGGGAATTCCCTGCAAGCCTGCAAGGAAGATGATCACCGACTGGGCAATGCTCGACCATATGAGCACGATGCATATCGCCCAGAACGAAAACCTCGGATCCGCCAGCCAGGCAGGCCCCTCGATGCCGAAATAACTCAGCACACCATTGATCAGACCGTACTTGGAATTGAAGAGCCATTTCCAAACCAGGCTGATGGCCGTCGGCAGAGTTACCATGGGCAGATAAATCAGGGTACGGTAAATGCTGATTCCCCTGATTTTTTGATTCAGCGCCACCGCCACCAAAATGGAAATCACAATCACCGCCGGAACACATACCAGGACATAGAGGAATGTGTGGCCAAGGTTAACATAAAATTCCTTATTCTGAAACAGCTTTATATAATTGGTCAAGCCAACGAAATCATATGAGCCAAAGCTCTTTCTGTTTGTAAAGCTGGTAAGGAAATTCTGAATGAACGAATAGATATAAAATACAAATAGTCCCGCCATAAACGGCGCAATGAACAGGTAACCTGCAAACGCCTCCTTTTTGGCTGCGGAATTCATGTGCTTTTTCTTTTGCTTCATGGTTTGCTTTCCTTTCCAACCGAACCGGGGGGCTCTTGCCAATTTGTTCCAAACTCCCCCGGTTGGTGCCGCCTAAAAAATCGCCCAAACCAAAGGGCAGGTGCAGCCCAATTGCTGCACCTGCCAGATCATCGGTCAGTACTCTGCCAGCACAGCGGTGATCTCCGTGTCAATCGCCTCCAGCGCTTCTTCCACGCCGATCTCACCGGAGAAAATCTGCATCACATATTTCGAATAGATGCTTCCCGTTTCGTTGGCCGCCATAATGGAGCCAATATTCAGCGGCTCCGCATTTTGCAGCTGCAAGGCATATGCCGTACCATCGAATTTTGTAAAGGACTGGCCATAATAGGGCTGCATCGTGGTCATTGCAGGCATATCGATACCGGATTTACCAATGATTTCGTTGGCTTCTTCGCTTCCCAGATATTTGAGGAACGTCCAGGCCTCTTCCTTGTGGGCACTGTATGCGCTCATGCCATAGCCCATGCCGCCGAGCATACCGTTGCTGGTTTTCGCTTTCGGCAGCGTAACGAGCACCGTTGTTTCCATATTGGACTGCTCAATGGTCTGGGAGCTAAAGGTAGGCAGGTAGAGCATCGCCAGCATACCGGAAATATACATTTCCTCGATTGCGGTATCACTGATGGTTACATAGTCCGGCATATAGCCCTTGTCGATCATGTCCACCAGATTCTTGAAAGCCTCCACATTCTCGGGGGAATTGAATTGAGGCTGGCCATCAACGAACAGCTTCCCGCCGAATTGCGCCATCACGTGCGCCCAGCTGGAATTGACGGAGTTCAGCGCCATACCCATGGGGTAGACCTTGTCCCCGGCTGCATCCGCTGCCTCTTTCAGCTGCTGGCAAATCTCCAGCATTTCCTCCCAAGTCCAGTCGTTGTCCGGAATTTCAACACCGTATTTTTCAAACAGTGCAGAATTAATCGCAACGGCGATGGAGTCCATTCCCTTGGGCATACAGGCAAGGGTACCATCCCCACTTGTGAAATACTGAACAAGCGCAGAATTATATACGCTCATGTCCAGGCCATCCCGTTCCACCCAATCATTCAGCGGCTCCAGGAAACCATAGGTCAGGTAGATTTCCCACAGCGGATTCATGAAGAATGTATCCGGCATTTCGCTGGTTCCTGCCGCCGCCTGGAATTTCGTCCAGTACTGATCCCAGGGGGTCAGCTGCATTTTTACCTTGATATTGGGATTTTGCGCTTCGAAATTGTCAATCAGCTGTTGATAAACCACGGACTGCACTTCGTCCCAAAGGGCAAAGGTGATGGTCACCTGCTCCTCCGCCTGTCCACGGGGGGCAAAGGTGAATATCATTGCAAAGATCAAAACCGCACACAGCAAACGTCTTATCTTTTTCATAGCAGGATCTCCTTTTACATTTCTTTTTATAATGCTGGCTCATTCCGAAGTGCCGCCGGCTGGCACTCCGGTCAAAGCTCATACATCCGGCTGTTTTGGAGGGCAGCAACTCTCCCGAATCTCCAAGCGGAACTGAATCCCGTCCAGGTTAAATTGGGGCCGCTCCCGCTTTTCTGCGATGCAAATCATTTGCTCCACAACACCGTGAACCATTTCTTGTGTTGAAACTGAGATCGTTGTCAGTCTGGGGGACAACATACTTGCCATAGGGATATCATCATAGCCAATCACCGACACATCCTCCGGTACTTTGTATCCCTTGTGTGCCAGGTGAAAGATAGCGCCCATGGCACATTCGTCACTGTAGCAAAAGAGCGCCGTGGGATGCTCCTGGGAAGAAAACATCCGGTCAATATACTGGGGTACATCTGCGATCCCTTTCACCCCGTCATAGATAAAATCCTCAGTTGGGTCGATCCCCGCCTGATGCAGCGCTTTGCGGAACCCGCTTTGTCTTCCAAGGAGGAATCCTTCTTCCCCCGTCACCGGTGGAAACAGTCCGCCGATCTTCCGGTGCCCCAGCTGGATCAAATAGGTAATTGCCTCGTAAACCACCTGCTCCTCCTTCATCTGCACCGAGGAGGAGGCTCCATTCACAAGGCTCATGGGCATTGGTATGGATTCGCCGAGGGCTGCTCGAGTCTCCGGGCTCAAGGAGAACATACACAAAATCGCATTGGCATTCTTGCTGTAAAGATCCTGGATCACTTTCAGCCGATTCTCTTCATTCTCTTCACAAAAGGCATTGATCACGTTATAGCCCTTGTCCATGGCCTCCTGATAAAAGAATTTGAAAAAGTAGGAATGATAAAGGTTCATATATTGGGAAAAAACGATACCCAACGTATTGGGTCGCCGCTCCGCCAATGCCTGCGCCGCCCCATTGGGACGATAGCGGTATTTCACCACTTCGTCCATCACCCGTTTTTCGATCTCCGGGCTGACGTACTTTGTCTTATTCAGGACACGGGAAACCGTCGCAATGGAAACCCCCGCCTTTTTTGCAATAAATTTAATATCTACCATGCTGCACACCTTTTGAATCATCTTTCATAATTTTAGTATATGGGAAAACGTTTTCCTGTCAACCTGGCATATTCTCTAATTTTGGATAAGAGATGTTGTTCAATTTAACAAGATCCGGCTCGTGGTTTCCCCTCCCCTTTATCAGGATATACAAAGATGGGTTTTTTCTAAAAAAGTGCTTTACTTCTTTAGCGAACTAAAGTATAATGCACCCATCAAACAAATCCAGCCCCGCAAGGAGCCGATCAAAAAGGAGAAATGAATCATGAAAAAGTTCACCGCATTGTTCACCGCTCTGGTCATGCTGATGGCGCTTGCCATCCCCGCTTTTGCCGCAGAGGAAAGCGATTCCGACTACGTCAAAGGAAAAGGCACCCTGATCGTTGGCATCACCGATTTCGAGCCCATGGATTATAAGGACGAAGAGGGCAACTGGATCGGCTTCGATGCCGACATGGCAACCGCTTTCGCCAAGTGGCTGGGCGTGGAAGTGGAGTTCGTGGAGATCGAATGGGACAACAAAGTCCTGGAACTGAACTCCAAAGCCATCGACTGTGTCTGGAACGGCATGACCCTCACCGATGAAGTTACCTCCGCCATGAGCTGCTCCAATGCCTACTGCAACAACGCACAGGTGATCATCGTCCCCGCCGATGTGGCCGCCGATTACCAGAGCCCAGAGGATTGCGCCGAGCTGGTTTTCGCCGTGGAAGCGGGCAGCGCCGGTGAAGCCGAGATCAGCGCCCTGGGCTATGAATTCACCCCCGTCCAGTCCCAGGCCAGCGCCCTGATGGAAGTGGCCGCCGGAACCTGCGATGCCGCCGTGATCGATTCCCTGATGGCCGCCGCCATGGTTGGCCAGGGCACCAATTATGAGAGCCTGACCTACACCGCCGGGCTGAACAGTGAGGAATACGGCGTTGGCTTCCGCACCGGCTCCGACCTGGCCGAGGCACTGAACGCATTCCTGGAAGAAGCTTACGAAGACGGCTCCATGCTGGCAGTTGCCGAGACCTATGGCGTGCAAGCCGCTCTGATCGAGCAGAAGTAAACGACTCCCTATAAAAAAGCGCAAACGCTGACCGCCCGGGCTCTGGGCGGCTCGTTTGCTGTAAAAAAGGCGGATTCATTATGGAAACATTTCTCCGGCAATTCCCCATCGTATTTCATTCCCTGAATATCGGCTTCCTGCAAACTTTGCGGCTGTTCGGCGTTACCCTCCTGGGTGCCATCCCGTTGGGACTGGTCATCATGTTCGGCTCCACATCCAAATTCAAGCCCCTGAGCATCGTGACCAATCTGTTCGTTTGGGTCATTCGTGGTACGCCGCTGATGATCCAGCTGCTGATCATCTATTATTTCCCCGGTCTGGTGCTGAAAGTCACTTTCTGGCCAAAAGGGGAAAGCGGCCGCTTCGCCGCATCGGCGCTGTCGTTCATCATCAACTATGCCTGCTATTTCTCCGAAATTTACCGGGGCGGCATCCAGAGCATCCCCACCGGACAATGGGAAGCCGGGCAGGTATTGGGCATGACCAATCGCCAGATCTTCTTCAAAGTCATATTGCTGCAAGTGATCAAGCGGATCCTGCCCCCCATGGGCAACGAAGTGATCACCCTGGTCAAGGATACGGCGCTGGCCAGGATCATTGCCCTGCAAGAGATCATCTGGGCGGGCACCGCATTCCTGAAAGGTTCCCAGGGCATCTCCGGCCAGGTGTGGCCGCTGTTCTTCACAGCCATTTACTATCTGGTTTTCAGCGGCGTACTGACCATCGGGCTAAGCTGGCTGGAAAAGAAAATGAATTATTTCAGGGGGTAAGAATATGGCGATTCTGGAAGTGGAACACATCCAAAAAAGTTTCGGTACCACCGATGTATTAAAGGATATCTCTTTCACATTGGAGCGGGGGCAGGTGCTGTCCATCATCGGCTCCTCCGGCAGCGGGAAAACCACATTACTCCGGTGCCTGAATTTCCTGGAAACGGCGCAAAGCGGAACCATCCGGGTAAACGGCGAAACCCTCTTCGACGGAGCAGCGGGGAAACACATCAGCGACGAACAGATTCGTAAAAACCGGCTGCATTTCGGTCTGGTTTTCCAGTCGTTCAATCTCTTCCCCCAGTATACCGTGCTGGAAAACGTGATGCTCGCCCCCAAGCTCCACAAAATCGCCCCCCCGGAGCAAATTGAGCAAAAAGCCCGGGAGCTTATTGACCAGGTAGGGCTGTCCTCCCGTATTTCCAGTTATCCCTGCCAGCTCTCCGGCGGGCAGCAGCAGCGGGTGGCCATTGCCCGGGCGCTGGCGCTGGAGCCGGATATTCTGTGCTTTGACGAGCCCACATCCGCCCTGGATCCGGAGCTCACCGGCGAAGTCCTGCGGGTCATTCGGGGGCTAAAGAATGCGGAGCGAACCATTATTATCGTAACCCACGAGATGGAGTTCGCCCGCTCCATCTCCGACCGGGTCATCTTCATGGCCGATGGCATCATTGAAGAGGAGGGCACCCCGGAGGCCGTCTTCGGCAATCCCCAATCCCCCAAGACCCGACATTTCTTGAACAATTCTTTGGAAAATTTCTAAATTTGGAGGAACATCATGCCCCAGCATTCATTTGATGAAAATATGATTCACGATCTTTATCAGGCATTTGTTAAAATCGATTCCCCGGAAACTTGCGCCGCTTTTTTGGAAGACCTTTGCACCCGCAAAGAGGTGGAGCAAATGGCGCAGCGCCTGCGTGCCGCAAAGCTCCTGGCCGAGGGCAAAACTTATAGCCAGGTCATGGAGCAGACCAATATCTCCTCCGCCACATTGAGCCGTGTGTCCCGCTGTATCCAGTACGGACGGGGATACCGGATCTTCCTGGGGGAACAGGGGGATTAAGCATCCGGCCGTTCTTTCATTGCCCCTTGAAGAAAGTGTACCGGTGTGGTATAATCCCCCTATCGAATGGTTATCCCCTGCCTTGACAGGGGTACACATTTTTAAGAGCAGGAATGAGAGGAAAAAGAATGACATTAAGAGAACAGCTGCTTTCTGAACTCCGTCAGCAAAATGAAGCTGCACAAAAAGAAATCAAGGAACTGAACTCCACGATCAGCGGCGAATCTTTCGCCATGTCCACCCTCAACGGTGGCGCTCTGGCCAGTGTTGCAAGTAGCGCCTGCAAGAATCGTATGCAGGCAGCCTCCGAAAAAAAGGCACAGATAGAGCTGCAAAACGACTGGATAAGCGAAATGCTGTCCAAATACAAATAAGATTGGGGAGCTATCTGATATGGATTATTTTGCTGTATTCACCTTTATCACCTTTGCTGTGGGTTTCCTGATGCTTCTCTTCGGTTGGCAACGGGGAGTCAGGGGCAAGCTTATGTTGCGAGGCCTGATCTTAATTGCATCATCTTACTGGTTTGGATCGGGTGCCGAACACACCCGCAGAATGCCTTATGGTTCTCCCATCAAGCTTGCTGCGGGTTTTGTAGGGGTTGCTGTTGTGATTATCCTGTTTGTATTGGATCACAGGAACCATTCCGAAGCAACGAAAGAGAAAGCTCAGAAACGTGCAGAAGCGATCGGCGCAACAAAGCTGGATCGTTTTTTTGTTGAATGTGTCCTTGCCGAAGCAGACGATTTCTCCAAGCCGAAGAACGTTCAACGGGCGCAACTTCTGGCGGACAAGTACTGTTTAAGATATCCCAATGGTATCGAAGCATTGTATCAGCAGGGACTGGATGGACATAGAGCGGTCAGCCAACGTTTGGCGCTGAACCGTCTGGAAGAAAAGCGCGCAGAAGAGCGAAAGCAATTCCAGCAACTGAATCAATATGCGGAGCTTACCGGCAAAGCCAAGAGAATTGCTATGCTTTCAGATCGTGCAGCGCAATTGCGTGCGGAAGCCAAAGACCAACGCCAATGCGCAGATATGCTCATGCGTAGCGGACAGCAAAAGGAGCAGAATTGGGCCGTATGGGGTGGCATCGCCAACGGTATTGCCGGGGTCGGCGCCGGCGTTTCCACAGCCGTTGATATCCAAACGCAGAACATGCAGATTCGGGCAGAAAACGAGAAGCGCCGCCAAGCGGCGCTCCCGGAATATATGTTTATGGTAAATACCGCATCTGGGAACCGCAAAAATGCGGATAGAATCATGGAAGAAATCGAAAATTTCAAACTGAAACTGGTATCTGATGAATCTGCTGCCGAACTGATGGAGATGATTTCTTTCAGCAATACGGACGTTTTGGTCTCCGAGACTGGCGCTGCTATGGTCTGCACATCCGCAACGCTTAACCCGGATTTTAAGATCTTTGACGATGTCCCTGCAATTGTGGACGGGACGATTATTGCAAAAATCTATGACGGTGAGCATTTATGCGGAACTGCTCAGTTGGTCCTTCCGATATACGGTTTGGGCAAGGACATTCCCCTGAACGGGATATGTACGGATTGCTGTAAACCCGGTAAGAATTATACCGCCAAATTTACTGCTAAAAATTTGTGGGCGATGGAGAAATGATTATGAAGGGAAACAAAAAAGCGATCAATATTATATGTGGAATTGTCTTCCTTTTTCTGGCTTCCGGTGCCATGGCCAACTCCATCGGTTTGTATCCGTATGACGATTTAACCGGGATTGAACGAATTTGTTTAGCACTTGGCTTTTGCGATTTTTTAATCATGTCCGTTATGGGTGTCCTTGCGTTGCGCCAGATGAACCGCAGCAAGGTGCTAAATGCCATGGCCATTGTTTTCCTCGCCTGTCGAATCGCTTATATCATTGTCATCTATATAAAACATGAAGGATATCCTGATGTGATGGCATTGATATTCTTTATTGTAGCATTTATCCTTTCGCAGAAAGCGGGTAGGGATTCCGGCACTAAAATTGACGACTCCGCCAGTGAAGTGGTCAAGATGCAGGCTCAGGAAAAAATGCAAACCGAAATCTATCGGAAACAGCTGCAAAACGACATCCTTACTCAGGAAGAGTACGACCAGGTTATAAAAAATATGCACCAAATCCAATCCTGGACGATGCAGCGAACGAAAGATGTTTCAAAAAACTGACCGTGCAATTGGCCAGAACCATTCTATCTCCCGAACTGGATCTCAAGGATGAACCGTTTGATTATTTCAAACGGTTCATTTTCTTATTAAATTTTCTTTTAATTTTTCCGGACGTTCGTTGACAATTTCCGGCTTGTGCGCTATGATGATTCCAATTTACTGGAAAGGAACGCAAGTTCATTGTATGGAAAATGACCGACGAAAGAAGCGCTGGGCAGCCATCGGGCTGCTGGCGCTGGTGGTTGCGCTGAGCGCCGTGATATGGCGCTTTATTGGCAGACCCATGGTGCGCCTGGCCTCTGACCCGGCGGGTTTCCGCCAATGGGTGGAGATCAACGGATGGCGGAGCCGTCTGCTGTTCATGGGGATGGTAGTCTTCCAGGTGGTGATAGCGGTCATCCCCGGGGAACCCTTTGAAATCGCCGCAGGCTACGCCTTTGGATTTGCCGAGGGGACACTTCTCACCCTTACGGCTGCCGCCGTTGGCAGCATCCTCACGTTCTGGATGGTGCGGCGGTTCGGAATGAAACTGGTACGATTTTTCTTCACCCAGGAGAAAATCGATTCGGTAAAGTTCCTGAAAACCAGTCAGAAACGGGATTTCATTTTCCTTGTGGTCTATATGCTCCCCGGCACGCCGAAAGATCTGCTGGGCTATGTGGCGGGGCTGACGGATATGCCTGCGCTGGTGTATCTGCTGGTTTGCACCTTTGGGCGGATTCCCTCGGTCGTTACCTCCACCATTGGCGGCAATGCCCTGGGATCCAGGCGCTACGGTGCCGCTGCGCTGGTATTCCTGATCACGCTGGCGGTGAGCGGAATTGGCCTGGCAACCTACAACCATATCTGCGCCCGGCACAAGGCAGCTCCAGTTCAGCAGGAAAAGCAGGAGGAATAAGAATGCTCAAGAAAATCTATGCTTCCTTTCGCCGCCTGCTGTCCAAGCTGATTCCGGAATATACCATCACCCCCATGGTCAGTGCGCTACTGTTCCAGGTTGCTGTCTACTCCGGTACACGGCCATTTACGCAGAATCTGCACCACTATAATTTTGAGTCCGCACTGGATCTGGCAATTCCCTTCCTCCCCTGGACGGTGAGTATCTATGTGGGGGCGTTCGTCTTCTGGTACATCAGCTATGTGCTGATCATGAACAGCGGGAAAGAGAATGCGTTCCGCTTCCTGTGCGCCCATGTAATTTCGCTGATCGTGATTTTCTTCTGCTTTGTCCTGCTGCCCACCACCAATACCCGCCCGGAGGTCACGGGGCACAGTATCTGGGACTACGGAATGCGCATCATCTATGCCACCGATGCGCCGAACAATCTCTTCCCCTCCCTCCATTGCCAGACCAGCTGGCTATGCAGCCGTGGGCTGAAGAAAGCGAAAGTGCCCCGGTGGTTTAAGCGTTTCGCCTACGTCTTCACGGTTCTCATCTTCATTTCCACCCTGACGACGAAGCAGCACATTCTTATGGATGTTTTCGGCGGATGGCTGCTGGCAGAGATCACATTCGACCTGTGCGCCAGCAAAAAAATTACCCGGCCATTCTACCGAATTTTCGACCGGGAAAATGCCAATGTATGATTTTATTCAAAAGCGGAAAGAATCCAAAATGGACTCTTTCCGCTTTTGACTCAGTCGAACACATACATACCGAAGAACGCCAGCAGCCCCTCCCCGCAGTCGTATTCCATGCCGCAGCGCTCCGCCAGCTTCCGCACGAAGATGCAGTAGGCGGACATACAGGAATAGCGCAAATCGGGGTAAGCACAGGGCAGCCCATTCTTCAATGCGCAGGGACTGCACAGGGCGCAGCCGCTTGCCCCCACCAGGAAGCCGTCCCGGCCATTTTCCCGGAAAGCTTTCATCAGGCGGATGGATGCGGCATTGTGGCTTTTCTTCGCCTGGCCAATGGCTTTCTTATCCGTGTAATCGGAAATTTGCCAGATCGTTTGCAGCACCAGTCCCCGCTTGTGGGCAAGGATGCGCTGCTTCATCTCCTCCGGGGTGCCGCAATCCGGAGGACAGGAATAATTCACGGCATACTGGCCGCACAAATTTTCCTCACAAAAGGGGCGGAACATGGGGTCGAATACGATTTGCGCCGTATCCACCATGGCCGCCGCAGCGAAGCCCGCCTCCTCCGCAAGGGAGATCATTTCTTTTTCCGTCATAAGCTCGTCTCCTTTGCTCCCATTTTACGCAGGAAGATTGCCAAAGTCAAGCACTTCTATTTCCTGTTGCCTTTTTGCCCCCGAATCGCTATAATAAGCACGAACAAATCTCTGCATAAGGCAGACATTATCCTGTCCCGAAACCAACGACATCCATCTTTTGAGAAAACGATCATGAAATACAATTCTCTTTATCTATCCACCATCGACCCCAATGCCGGGAATCTCGCCCGGGAAGCCGGACTGGGCATCGAACTTGCGGAATTTTGCACGGCGGAGAATATCGATACATTCTTCCCCCGGACGGATGCCGCCGTCCGCAGAGAAATCGCCGGGATCGGCCGCCGGATTCTGCATGGGCCATTTAATGAACTGTTCCCCTGCGCCATCGACCCACTAGCAAGGAAACTGGCCGCCCATCGCTACGGCCAGGCGCTGGCACTGGCAGCGGAATACGGTGCCAAGAAAATCGTCCTGCACGGGGGATTCTCCCCCAGATTATACTATCCCTGCTGGTATGTGGAGCAGTCCATCCTGTTTTGGAGTGCGTTTCTGGAAAACCATCCGGGGGAATACGAAATCTGTTTAGAGAACGTGATGGAGGAATCCCCCGATTCCCTGCTTTCCATCGTCCGGGGGGTGGACGATCCCCGGTTGCGGCTGTGCCTAGATGTGGGGCACGCCAACGCCTACTCGCAGCTTTCCCCCAGGGAATGGATGAATCGCTGGGGGGGTGCCCTGTCCCACCTGCATCTGCATAACAATGACGGCTCCGCCGATACCCATAGCGCCCTGAATCAGGGAACTATCCCCATGGTGGAAGTCATTGCAAATATTCCGGCGGGGGTCACCGCAACATTGGAGCTGCCGGAAATTGGGGATGCAGTCAGCTGGCTGAAAGAAACGGGACTGCTAAAGGAGTGAAAATACCATGAATATGGAACTGAATGCACTATTGGAGAAAATCATGCCCCCGGATGATGCCGCCATGGAGCGGGCAAGAGCATACCAGGATCAGCTGGCCAAGCCCCCCCACAGTCTCGGCACACTGGAAGATCTGGCCGTGCAGCTCTCCGGCATCACCGGGCAGCTGCACAATTCCATGGAGCAGACCCATCTGCTGGTCTTTGCAGCGGACAACGGTGTGGTTGCCGAGGGGGTGTCCAGCGCTCCCCAGTCCGTCACCTTGCAGCAAACCATCAATCTGACCCGGGCGAAAACCGGTGCCTCTACCCTGTGCAAGTATTTCGGCGTGGAGCTGACGGTATGCGATGTGGGCGTGAACGCCGAAATCCGTGACCAAGCCGTCCTGAATCGCAAAATCGCCTATGGCACCGGGAACATCGCCACGGAGCCCGCCATGACCCGCCAGCAAGCCATCACCGCCATCCTCACCGGTGCCGGTGTTGCGATCCATACCCAGGCCGATGCCATCGGCATCGGGGAAATGGGCATCGGCAATACCACCACCTCCGCCGCCGTGCTCTGCGTGCTGCTGGATGCAAGCGTTGAGCAGGTCACCGGCCGGGGCGGCGGCATTACGGACGAGGCTTTCGCCCATAAGAAAGAGGTCATCCGCCGTGCCATCGAGGTCAACCGTCCCAATCGTGACGATGTGATCGATGTCCTGGCCAAAGTCGGCGGACTGGATTTGGCCGCTATGTGCGGCGCATTCCTGGGTGCCGCTGCCACCCGGCGGCCAGTGGTCATCGACGGATTCATCTCCGCCGTGGCCGCATTGTGCGCCCTTCGGCTCAAGCCGGAGGTGCGCAGTTACCTGGTGTCCAGTCACGCCTCTTTCGAGATCGGCTATCAGCTGGCCATGGATGCGCTGGGCTTGCAGCCCATGCTCCTGTTGGGGATGCGCCTGGGTGAGGGCAGCGGATGCCCGCTGGCTTTCCAGGTTCTGAAAGCCGCCTGCGCCATTACCAATCATATGGCCACCTTCCCCCAGGCGGGGATCGATGACGATTATCTGACGGAAATTCGCCAGGGGGACAAATTCACCGTGGAGGAGAGAACATGATCGTATTCATTACCGGCGGGGCAAAGAACGGAAAATCCTCTTACGCCCAAAATCTGGCCGTCAAACTTGCCCATGGCGGGAAACGCTACTATGTGGCAACCATGATCCCGGTGGACGATGAGGACCGTGACCGCATCCGCCGCCATATTGCAGACCGGGACGGGCTCGGATTCGAAACACTGGAGCAGGGGACGGATATTCTGCAATGCCTGAACCGGGCGGACAAAAATGCCTCGTTCCTGCTGGACAGTGTGACGGCGCTGCTGATGAACGAACTGTTCGTTCCACCGGACTGGCATCTGGACGAAAGCGCCGGAGAGCGCTGCGCCCGGGAATTAACCGCTTTCGCCCAGGGGGTTGAGAACATCGTCCTCGTCAGCGACTACATCTATTCCGATGCCATGCGCTATGACCCCGTCACCGAAATCTATCGCAAAGCACTGGCGGACATCGACCGCAAGATGGCCGCCATCAGCGATGTAGTGCTGGAGATGGTTGGCGGCAACATCATCGTGCACAAGGGGGCGCTGCCGCTATGAAACTCTGGCTCTACGCTCTGGGAATGTGCCAGAGTATGTTCTGCGCAATCCCCTTTCCCTGGCACGGGTGGGAGGAAAAGGCACGGGATCGGATGCTGCTGTGTTTGCCCGTTATCGGGCTGGAGATCGGCGCATTATGGTGGTGCATCGCCTGGGGCTGCCGGGTATTGGCGCTCCCTGCGCCCCTTGCGGGATTCATCCTGTGCGCTGCACCTTACCTGTTCACCGGGTTCATGCATCTGGATGGGTTCATGGACGTGACGGATGCCGTGGGCTCCTATCGTTCCCTGGAGCGGCGGCGGGAGATCCTGAAAGATTCCCATGTGGGCAGTTTCGCCGTTATCGGCGTGGGGCTGCTGATGCTGTGCCAATTCTCCGCCTGCCGCAGTTTCTCAGAAAATACAAATTATATTGCATTGATGCTCATTCCCGTGGTCAGCCGCTGTGCCAGTGTCATTGCCATCGGATGCCTGAAGCCCATGGAAACCAGCCAGTATGCCCGGCGCAAGCGCAGTCTGGCGCTGCCGCTGGGGATACTGTCAGCGGCGCTGGGCGCATCCCTTTGCGCCGGTGCATGGGTTCCGGTGCTGGCGGTGCTGGCGGGGTACGCCGCAGCACTGTTGCGGGCATACCGCTCGCTACGGGGAATGAACGGGGATATCTCCGGGTATTGCATCTGCCTGGGGGAACTGGCCGGGCTGATTGCAATGGCACTATGTTAAGGAGGACGATAAAATGATTCTAATCATCGGCGGCGCTTACCAGGGAAAGCGCACGTTTGCCAAAACCACTTTCCATCTGGAGGAAGAAAAAATCTTCACCTGTCAGGGGAGCGAAATGGATTTCTCCGCCCCCTGCATCGACCATTTGGAGGAATTCACCCTGGCCTGCGTGCGGGAGGGGAAGGATCCCCTGGGCATCCTGAAAGCTCATATGCCCCAGCTAAAAGATACCGTCCTCATCTGCCAGGATATTTTCTGCGGGGTCGTCCCCATGGAAGCCGACTACCGTGCCTGGCGCAATGTTACGGGGCAGGTTTGCCAATATCTGAGCCGGGAGGCCACCCGGGTCAGTCGGATTTTCTGCGGATTGGAGCAGCGGCTGAAATGAGGGAACTCTATCTCATCCGCCATGGGAAGACCCAGGCCAATTCTCTCCACCTCTACTGCGGGAGCACGGATCTGCCCCTGTGCCCCCAGGGAATCCGTGAGCTGGAGGAACTGCACTATTCCCTCCCACCGGCGCAATACATCACCAGTGGAATGCAACGGACGGAGCAAACACTGGAAATTCTCTTTGGGGATGTTCCCCACCGGAAAGATGGGCAATTCCGAGAAATTGATTTCGGGGAATTCGAAATGCATTCCTACGAGCAACTGAAAAACACCCCCGCCTATCAGCAGTGGCTCACCGGGGACAATTTCCGCAATGTCCCCCCCGGAGGCGAAAGCGGCGAAGCGATGACCCGACGGGTGATCGAGGCGCTCCATTGCCTCGATGCAGGCGGGATGCCCACGGTGCTCATCACCCACGGCGGCGTGATCGCCGCCATCATGGCGCATCTCTTCCCCCAGGAAGCCCGGAACCGTTACGACTGGCAGCCCCAGCCGGGGCACGGCTACGCCATCCTCGGCGATACCTATTCCCCCATACCTTAATAACAAGGAGACACTATCGCTATGAAAAAGCAACTACTTCGTTTTCTGGCGCTGGCGCTGGTTGCCATTGCGCTGTTCTCTGGCTGCACGCCCCCGGTGCAGGCTGCAAAGAACCCCACTCCCCAGGCAACGGAGGCCACTACCCCGAAGATTCTGGAAGAGGAATCCTACAGCAGCAAGGAGGAAGTGGCCGAATATCTGTACCTCTATGGCCATCTCCCCCCAAACTACCTGACCAAGGACGAGGCAAAGAATCTGGGCTGGGTATCCAGCAAAGGGAACCTATGGGAAGTCGCTCCGGGAATGAGCATCGGGGGTGACCGGTTCGGCAACCGGGAGGGGCTGCTCCCCACCGCCAAGGGGCGAAAATATTTCGAATGCGACATTGATTTTGACGGAACTTACCGGGGTGCCAAGCGCATTGTCTATTCGGGCGACGGTCTGATCTATTATACCGAGGATCACTACGAATCCTTTGAACTTCTCTATGGGGAGGGAGGGGAAAAATGATTCTTTTGGATGCCACCCAGATGACCACCCGGGAAGCCGCCCACCGCTACCTGGCGGAGCAGCTGGAGCTGCCGGACTACTACGGAAGAAATTTGGATGCCCTGTATGATTGCCTGACGGATTTGGAAGATACCGAGATCACATTCCGGAATTCCGATTTGGCAGAAAACAGCTATTTCGAACGCATTTTGGAAGTATTCCAGGAAGCGGCCATGGATAATCCCCGCCTCAGCATTCATTTCCCCGTGACAATTTAAAAAACTTGCACATTTTAAAAAAACTTGCACATTTCGGATGCCTGGTGGCCTCCGGAGTGTGCAAGTTTTTTATAAAGTTTGGGGTCACTGCTCAGGAATGTTCCTGGGCATATTGCAGGAACTCTGGGGTTTTCGACCAGTATTTGATCCCCCAATTTTCAAAATTCCATTCGTCCATATATTCGTTGCATTCAAAATCGATATAGTAAATCTCTCCCCTTTGCACCACGAAATTCGTTGGGAAATAGTCAATATTCAGGTGGGCTGCATACAGCGCAGCGCACATCTGCCGCAGCTGCCCGGCATAGGCGGGCTCCATTTTATCCTGCAAAACCAGTTCATAAATGGTATCGCCGTCGATGAATTCTTTCACAATGCGCTCCTTTTCCGGATCCACATCCAGCATTGCGGGCATCCGGATGCCCAGGGCTTTCAACCGCTCATAGTCCCGGATCTCCGCCTGAATTTTGTTGCCGAAGTGGTAATAGGCGCAGGGTTCATGGTGAATCTGCTTCAGGACGTAACGCTCCCCGTCTTTCTCCGCCAGGTAGGAGTAGCCGCCCTTTCCTTTGCCCAGGAGTTTTAAAATTCGATAGGTTTTTCCGTTGACTGCCATTTCTTCGTCCATGATATCCGCTTCCTTTTCCCCTTGTCCAGCATGGCACAGATCGACCGCCCCTCCGGAGGAGGAAGCGCCATGGTGCAACATTTGTTCTATTATAACGAGTTCTTCTCCGTTTGTCAATCTCTGTGCATTTTGGGAGTGTTGAATCGAATTGCCCGGGATTTTTCAGGTGAGAATTGGCAATTTTCTTAATTTTTATTGAAATCAGCCTGAAAGGGTGGAAAAAAACATCTCTATGTGCTATAATGCGCTTAAGTATACCATATGGAGAGAAATCATATGCTGGAATTATTGTCCCCCGCCGGTTCCATGGAAGCATTGCGTGCCGCCGTGCAGAACGGTGCCAACGCAGTGTACCTTGGCATTGGTACATTCAATGCCCGTCAGGGCGCAAAGAACTTCACATTGGACACCCTGGGCGAGGCGCTGAGATATTGCCATATCCGGGGCGTGGCCGTGCACCTGACCCTGAACACCCTGGTAACGGACCGGGAATATAAGAATGTTGCGGAGCTGATCCGCAAAACCGCCGAACTGGGCGTGGATGCCTACATTGTCCAGGATCTGGGCGTTGCCCAGCTATGCCGCCAGATCGCACCGGAGGTTCCGGTGCACGGCTCCACCCAGATGACCGTCCACTCCCTGCCGGGGGTGATGCTGTGCGCCGCACTGGGGATGAAGCGGGTGGTGCTGAGCCGGGAGCTGAACCGGGATGAGATCCGTGCCATCTGCGCCGCCTCCCCCATCGAAATTGAGGTGTTCGGCCACGGGGCACTGTGTATGTGCTATTCCGGGCAATGCTACCTGTCCTCCATGATCGGCGGACGTTCCGGCAACCGGGGGCGCTGCGCCCAGCCCTGCCGCCAGAGCTACGGCTACGGCC
>CAZTYB010000030.1:0-22422 GCA_964617595.1 uncultured Oscillospiraceae bacterium
AGGAGATCGCTCCCAAGTATGCTGACCGTAACGGCGGCTACACCAGAGTGACCCGTACCGGCGAACGCCGTGGTGATGCTGCTGAGATGGCAGTCATCGAACTGGTGTAATCCGGTTTCCAAATTACAAAATGAGCGGCACCTGGTTTTCCAGGTGCCGCTTTTTTGCACTCAGCTTGCGCCGTTGGAGCAGCGTTGTCGGATTAATAGGTTCTATAATAAATATTGGGGTCAGGCAAGAGCAAGAGCCTGACCCCATGATCAAAAATAAAGGTTGAGCATAGAGACAAAATCCAGTAGAATTAAGAAAGAACCAGCAATCCATTCAAAGGAGAAATCTCTATGCTCAATTAGGATTGCAGATGAGTTCCACGTCATCTTGACATTAAGCAGATTTTGTAGTATAACGAAGAAAATTTATGGCGCTGTAGTCTAACTGCGAAAAAGGATCGATATAATCACGACATTATATCAAGCCGTAAATCAGTATCAGACTGACCCATGCAGTCACAAGGCCAATGATACCAACCAGGCCACCGACCCGAAAGTAGTCCTTGAACCGGTAACCGGCGACCTGAACCATGGTGATGGTTGTGGTCGCTACGGGGGTCGCCATGGCAAGACTGCACCCATAGACACAGGCCAGTGCCACCGGCATCGGGTTGCATCCGATTTCCATAGCCATGGGTACGCCGATGGCCGCCAGCATGGAGACGAGACTCCCGTTGGACATGAACTGGGACAGCAGGAATCCCGCCAGCAAGAACACCGTTACCAGCACGATTGGGTTGGCAACGCCCTGCCCCAGAATACGGATGAGCCAGTTCATGACCACTTCGCCCACCCCGGATTTGACGAAACCTTTGGCAACGGCCAAGGCGGCACCCAATGTGACCAGTGCTGACCACTGCATGTTGCTCATGGCTCGCTGGCCGTCCACGCATCCGGTCATCATCAGTACCACAGCTCCGGCAATAGCGATGAGCCCCAGCTCCCAGTTGAAGGGCTGGATGATGAACAGCAGAATGCAAACCACGAATACTGTAGCGGAGATTGCGGCTTTCCTCTTATCCAGAGGGACATCCTCCAATCCAAGTTCGAATGTTTCTTCTTCAAAATCGAACCATTTCACCTGTAAATCGTAGAGGAAAAACCAGTAGCACAGCGCCACCACCGCTACCATAATGGCGGACACTAGCAGCGGGGTGAAAAAGTGCATGGTTTGCGAGCCGGTCAGCTGCAAAACGTCATTGGCAAGCAACGGGGCGGTGGAACCCGCCAGACTTCCGGTGCCGCCGATGAGGCTGCCCATTGCTAGCGGGAGATAGAGATTTTTCCGGGAAATCTTCCCATGGGAGGCGCTGGACACCGAGGAGATCAAGGGCATGAACATGGCAACCAATGCCGCATTGGTGGAAAACAGGGACAGCAAAGCGGACAGGACGAAAATGATCACCAGGAATGCCTTTTCGCTTCTTCCCACCAGTTTGAACAGCAGATTGCCCAGTTTTTCGGCAATGCCGCTGTCAATGAGGGATTCTACAATGATGATCATGCCAAGAACCAGCATCACATTTGTACTGGTGAAGCAGGCGAAAGCATCGTTGAAGTCCAGAATGCCGGTGAAAATCAGCGCCAGCATTCCCAGCACAGTGGTGACGGCAACGGAAAACCGTTCCGTCAGATACAGAACACAGGTGCAGGCGATGATAAGCAGGGTGATCGTGCTTTGTGACATAGGGATACCTCCTTAAAATTTCTCATACAGATGCGCAAAGCCCCCATCGAAGCATCGACGGGGGCAAATGGACATGGATTCCCTATGTTCACAAAAGCAGACCAGGTTCACCTCTGCCTACGAGATTAGCTGACGGGTTAGGAGGAGGAGTCTCCCTGCTGATGCATACACCCCAAAATTGGTTCTCCCGCTGCCGCATAAGCGGCACTCGACAAATGCATCTGTATGATTTGGGTGGATTATACCATATCCTGCCAGTCAGAATATTACGATTCTTTGAACTTTTTCCAGTGAGAGTGTGTTGGAGTGCTGATCAAAATTTGCGTTGAATGGCTTCTGCGCCCCGGCGCAGGAGAATTTTGGCATCCTCCCCCAGGACCTCTTGCAGCAGGGTATATTCCGTCAAAGCCCCGTGGGGGACTGCCCAGGCACCGGCATCGGTTCCCGGGGCGATCAGGCCACCCATAGCGGCAAAGCAGCGGACATTTTCGGCGGCGGTATCCAGAATCTCCCGGACGGAAGTTTCCTGGAATCGGCCGGTACCCCGGAGATTGCCGATGGTGGATAGAGTGGGCACCCATACGGTGCCCATTTCTTTCATGGCGGCCAGGGCAACGCTATTCAGGTAGGCACCGTGCTCAACGGAGTCCACCCCCGCTTCCGCCGCCGCTTCCACGGTTCGGGCGCCGTTGGCATGAGCCATCACCGGGAAACCCTCATCATGGGCGATGTGAACCATTTCCCGGATCTCCTCCGGCGGTAGGCCGGGCTCGGTGAGAACCCCGGGACGGTCAAAATCCATCAGTCCGGAGATCATGATCTTGATAAAATCCGCCCCCTGGCGCCTGCGTTTTTTTACCAAATCGGCGTAGGAGCGGAGATCGTTAAAACTTTCCCCGATGAATCCGCCGTAGTGCCCGGAGCGGTGAATGGGCGCAAGGGGCGTTACAAGCCGGATGCCGTATTCCGGAGCGAGGCGGCGGGCGCATTCGCCCACACCCCAGCGGTCGCCCCCCTCCCGCAGGTACCGAAAACCTGCCGAACGGTAGGCTTCCAGTTGGGAGCGGATGATCCACTCCTGGGGGGCATCAGCATGGGCGGCAATGGCGCAGCGCCAGTTCTTCCCGTCCAGCACCATATGAATGTGGCAGTCACAGCGCATTTTTTAAATTAGTTCGTCAAAGCGGAAGTAATGCAGGGTATTGTTATAGCTGATATTCTCAACCATTTTGCCCAGGGTTTCCATATCGTTGGGATATTCGCCGTCCTCCACCAGCTGGCCGAAGAGGTTGCACAGGATGCGGCGGAAATATTCGTGCCGAGTGTAGCTCAGGAAAGAGCGGGAATCGGTGAGCATACCGTTGAAAGTCCCCATGGCACCCAGGCTCATCAGACTGGTCATCTGGGCTTCCATGCCGGGCTTGTGATCATTGAACCACCAGGCGGAACCCTGCTGGATTTTGCCGGGGATGGGGGAATCGGTCTGGAATGCGCCGATGAGGGAGCCGATCACGCCGTTGTCCGAGGGGTTTAGGGAATACAGAATGGTCTTGGGCAGGGCGTTCTCCGCCTCCAGCTTGCTCAGCAGACGGGAGAGCCCCGCTGCATTGGGCTGATCGTTGATGCAGTCGAATCCGGTATCGGGACCCAATTGGCCGAACATCTTGGCGGAATTGTCCCGCAGGCAGGCGAAGTGGAACTGGTTGACCCAGTTCAGGCGGCTGTATTCCTTGCCCACTGCAATCAGCAACGCAGTGTGGTAGGCCAGCTGCTCGTTCCAGGTGATGGTTTTGCCGGATTTTGCCCGGGCGAAGATATCGTTCAGCTGATCTTCGGTGGCTTCCACGCAGAAGCCGTAGTCCAGGGCATGGTCGGCTACACGGCAGCGGTGGTCATTGAAGAAGTCAATGCGGCTGCCCAGTGCCCGGCGCATATCCTCCACCGTGTTGATTGGGAAGCCCACGACCTTTTCCAGCTGGGCAACATAGGCGGGGAAAGTGGGCTTGTCGGCACGCATGGCCTTGTCCGGCCGGAATGCGGGCAGCACCACGGCGGGGGCGGTGGGGTCAGCGGCCAGCAGCTCATGCCAGTGGAGGTCATCGATGGGGTCGTCGGTGGTGCAGATGAGCTTCACACCGGATTTGCGGATGATGCCCCGGACGGACATCTCCGGCTGCGCCAGGATGGCGTTGCATTTTTCGTAAATTTCCATGGCGTTGTTGCCATTCAGGGGTTCGGTGATGCCGAAATACCGCTGCAATTCCAGATGGGTCCAGTGGTAAAGGGGGTTGCCGATGAGGTTGGGCATGGTTTCGCCCCACTTCTGGAATTTTTCGGCGGGGGTGGCATCGCCGGTGATGTAGCGCTCCGGAACGCCGCAGGAGCGCATGGCACGCCATTTGTAATGGTCACCTCCCAGCCAGACCTCAGTGATGGACTGGTAGCGCTTGTCCTCGTAGATCTCCTGGGGGTTGATGTGGCAGTGATAGTCAATGATGGGCATGGCTTCAGCATGCTCATGGTAGAGTTTGCGGGCGGTTTCCGTCTTCAGCAGGAAATCCGCATTCATAAAGCTGGTCATAGCAATTCTCCTTCCTGCTCCAAACAATGCAGCAAAATATCCGTTTTGTCCATACCGGAATTCTTTCCGGTACGCTATTATCATAGGACAGTTTCGGCCTTTCGTCAACCCCTTTTTCCGCAAAAAAGTGTCAGAAAACTTGGCTCCCTCTCAGAGGGAGCTGGCAAAATCGGCACTTCGGAACCGATTTTGACTGAGGGAGTGCCCTATAATGGGTGGTAACAGCTCAAAAATACTAACGACACTCCCCCTGTCGGCCTGTTCGGCCGACATCCCCCTCAGAGAGGGGGACAAGATGCAGCGAGAAAAAAAGAGCATTTTCTATGGGACAGGACGACAGAAAGGCGGTAAAACCGTGATACGATCAGGTTTTACCGCTTGTGAGGACTATGGTGTTTTTTCTCCAATGCGCTGCCCCAGGCGCACCACCGTTTCGGCATCCCGTGCGGTATTGCGCAAGATATCTTCGTCGATGGTTGCGCTGCCCTTTTCCAGCAGCACGATGACGGTGGAACCGCCGAATTCAAATCGTCCCTTTTCGTCCCCTCGGGTGACGTTCCGGTTCCCGGGAGCGTTGACGATGCGGCCAACCATGGCTGCACCCACTTCCATCTGCACCAGCGTGCCGAAATGATCCGACTGGATCAGCGTATATTCCCGGGTGTTCTCCCGGTAGATGGGATAGCGGCTGGCTGCGGCGGGGTTGACGGTGTGAAAAACGCCGGGGATATGGATGCTTTCCCCTGCAAAGCCGGAGTCGATATAGGCGTAGCGGTGATAGTCCCCAACGGTCAGCCGAAATAGCAGCAGTGTCCCGCCCAGGAACCGCTCTGCCAGTCGTTGCTCTTTCAGCAGATCGCCCAGGGTATACTCCGTGCCCTTGACCCAGAACCGGGAATCGGCCTGAATCGGGAATACGCTCAATTTGCTGTCGCAGGGGGCAATCAGATGGGAGCCGGTCATGTCCACCGGGCGTTTCCCAGGCAACAGCTGACGGGTGAAGAAATCGTTAAAGCTCCGGTATTTCCGGGGTGGGAAATCCTCCATGGGGATGCGGTTCTTGCGAATAAACGGCCTGACGGCCAGGGCGGAGATGCGCCGCTCCAGCAGCCATCCGGCAGCCCGGCTGACCCGGGGGCGGATCAGCAGCTTCACCAGGCACCGTCCGGTGGGGGTACCGTAGAGCCGCTCCAGCATTCTGTCCTGCCCATCGTCACCGGGAATTACGGCGCCATTGCGGTCGATCCAAATCATTTCGGGCACCTGGTCAGCAGGATCAGCAGCGGCGTGGCCACGGCGCAGCCCATGGCGATGAATTTCCACAGCACGGGTTTCTTGACCCTGAAATCCAGAATGTACAGCACCCCGAAGATTCCCGCTGCCAGCCGCAGTACCCAGAGCTTTCCGGGGACGGGCACCAGCAGGTACAGCAGATATATCGCCGGGGTCATCATATCCAGGCACACCACGGGGAGCCCGTGGTAATCCCCCTTGGTGCCCAGCTCCGATTGCATGGCGAGGATGTTGAAATAGGCCAGCCGAATCACGCAGCACAGGCAGTAGCCCCCCAGCAGCGCCAGATCCCCCGGGGAGTCCATCCCCAGCCGATAGAACAGCACGGCGGGGCAAACCCCGAAAGAAACAAGGTCGCACAGGGAATCAATCTGGATGCCGAAGAGCATCTCGTTTTTGGTGCGGTTCTTCTTTGCCCGGGCGACCATGCCGTCCAGCGTGTCGCAAATCAGGGACACTACCATGCAGACGATTGCCCCGAGGAATTCCCCTTGAATGGACATACGGATCCCCAAGAGCCCGGCCAGCGCCCCGGCATAGGTCAATATAACGGTATAGTCGTAGAACCCGATCATTGGCACTGCGCTCCTTTTTAACTGAAATCGGAATTTCAATTTAGCATAGCGGTGCCGAAAAAGCAAGAATATTAAGGAATTGTTAAAAGGAATGCAAGAAAAGAATAAGTTCTCAATAGGAAGCCTTTCCTTTTTATAAAGCCCGTGCTATAATACCTTTGCCGGGATTTTCTCGGTGCAGATAGAAAAAGGAGGAGAAGAAAATGGATTTTCCTGAATATACCATAGAGAATGACCAACTCCGTGTCACCGTGACCGCCTGGGGTGCCCAGGTGAAGAGCGTGGTGCGCAAATGCGATGGCGTGGAACATATCTGGCAGGCGGACGGCGATATCTGGGGCTATCATGCCCCCATCCTCTTCCCCCATGCGGGCAAGGTGACGGACGGTGTGATCCGGGCAAAGGGTGCCGACTATCTCTCCGGCCAGCATGGCTTCGCCCGGCTGATGGAGCACGATTGGGTGCACCAGAGCGCTACCAGCCTGACCATGGAGCTGAAAAGCAATCCGGAAACGCTGGCGCATTTCCCCTATGAGTTCCGGCTCCTGTCCGATTTCCACCTGGAGGGGGACAAACTCCACCATACCCTGACAGTGGAGAACCGGGACGGTGACGTGATGCCTTTCGGCATTGGCTATCACCCCGCCTTCACCATTCCCTTTGATGGGGAGCACAGTTATGAGGATTACGAGCTGCGTTTTGACAAGATGGAGTCCCCCCTGTGCCTGAGCTGCCAGCCCAATGGCCTGGTGACGGGGAAATGCTATTATCTCGGTACCAATACCGACACCATCCCCATTGACGATAAGCTGTTCGAGTCGGACAGCCACTGCATGACCAATCTGAATTCCTCCACCCTGGGCATTTATGAAAAGGGCACCGGCCGTGCCGTGGTCTGCGAAATCCGGGATTTCCCCTATACCCTGATTTGGAGCAAACCCGGCAAGCCCCATTTCGTCTGTATCGAGCCCTGGCACAGTCTGCCCAGCATGGAAAAGAGCAGCACCGATTGGCTGAAGAAGCCCGCCGCCGCTATCCTTGCCCCTGGCGAAAGCTGGAGCACCACCCTGACCACCCGCTTCCAGCGCTGATGAGGGCGGAAAAACAGACGATAGGTTAGAAAAGGAAAAGAGGTTTGATCCGGAAAGGGGGTCAAACCTCTTGACTATATATTGCAGAGAAAACATTATAGTAACATGCTGACTGACTTTCGCTCGATAATAAATGGCTCCAACACAATATGTTTGGGAGGTGCATCGTTATGCTCATCCAGACGTGAAATCAGCTGCTTTACCAATGCGGAAGTGATTTCCTCCAGATTGTGGGCGACGGCGCAGACCTCGGCCAGTTGAATCCATTTCGTGTTATCGTATGCGATCCAGCTGATATCATCCGGTATCTTCAAGTTTAACTGCTGAAGCGCCGTCCACACAGCCTCGTTGGTATAGGCCACAGAGAAAATTGCCGTGGGATGATATCGGTGAATCGCATCACAAACATCCTGGGGGGAAATATTCCAGGGAAGCATGATGACATTGCTGGGGGATATTCCGGAGTTCACAATTGCATGGCGCAATCCCTGTAAGCGATCTTCGCCCCCCGTAAACAGAATTCTATGGTGGTTATGATGAATCAGATATTCAGTGCCGAGTTGGGCACCAAGATTGTCGTCCATTACCACACTGTCAAGCCAGTCAAAGGGGGCACCAAAAAGCTGGATGATTTTCACCTGCTCTCTTAGAGAGAAGATGTAGTCACGATTTTGTTCCGTTTGTGTAATCAATACGATGGCATCCACTTTGGCGGATATCATCATTTCGATGCACTCCCGTTCGGTGGCGATTCCCTCCTGAACAAAGCTGACCAGGAGACGATACCCGTGCTGATGCAGCGTAATTTCCAGATGCTTTAGTACCTCAATGTAAAAGCGGTTATCAATAGAGGGGATGATCAGTGCGATCATTTTGGTTTTGCTGCTTTTTAAACTGCGTGCAATCAGGTTCGGGGTGTATCCCATTTCAGAAGCGCAGGACAAAATCTGCTGGCGGACAGGCTGGCTGATGCGGCTCTGTTTGTCAAAGGCACGGGAGACAGTGGAGACGGATACGCCACAGGCATCGGCGATGTTTTTTAAGGTTACGATATCAACACGTCCTTTGCTTTTTGATAAAGAGGATGGTGCAAATGTACAAAAGTAGAAAAGAAAAATTGTGGAAGAAGCCATATTGACAATAGTTGCGTATTTTATTACAATAGAGCAAACGATTGCACAACGACTTTCACCAACATTTTACACTATATTATACGATTATAAGCGTATTGTCAATGCTTGGTGGTCGCCTATTTTTTTAAGCAAGCGTGCAAACGATTGCACAATGCGGACGTATTTGCACAGCAACCATTTTGAAATGAGGGTAGGGAAGTAAGATGTATTATAGACCGGATAAAGTGGCTGTTTGTGCCGATGTGATTCCGTATTATGAAAATGGAACCTTTTATCTGTTTTATCTGAGGGATTACCGTGATCCCCAGCATCACGGCGAGGGCTGCCCGTGGTGCTTGCTGACCAGCAAGGATTTGGTTCACTTTGAGGATCATGGGGAGGTTATTCCCCGGGGAGAAATCCAGGAACAGGACTTATATGTCTTTACTGGCAGCTGTATCAAGTATGAGCAGATGTATTATATTTTTTATACAGGTCATAATCCTCACCTTCGGGCGATGGGGTTGCCCGAGCAAAAAATATTGCTTGCAAAATCGAAGGACCTCTTTCATTGGGAAAAAGTAAAGGATTTTTCCTTTGCAGCCCCGGCCTATTTGGAAAAACATGACTTCCGGGATCCTTTCGTCTTTTACGATGAGGAAACTGAATCCTATGGGATGCTCCTGGCAGGAAGATTGAAAAAAGATGGCCCCCGGAATTCAAAAGGGGTTACTTTGATTGCTCATTCCAGGGATTTGCGAAATTGGGAGTTGCAGCGGAAACCGCTATATGCGCCGAATGCATTCTTTACCCATGAATGCCCGGATCTTTTCAAGATGGGGCAGTGGTGGTATCTGATCTTTTCAGATATGTCAGAGAGAGTCGTGACAACCTACCGGATGGCTAAGTCCGCTTATGGCCCGTGGATTACGCCGAAAGTGAATTGCTTTGATGGACACGCATTTTATGCAGCCAAAACTGTTTCCGATGGGAAACACAGATATCTGATTGGTTGGAACCCGATTAAAAATAAGGAGCGAGATTTCGAACCCTGGCAATGGGGTGGAAATATTGTGGTGCACGAAATTGTTCAGGCTGACGATGGAACGTTGTATGTTAAGTGCCCGAAAAATGTCCGGGATAGTTACGTTTGCTCAGCGGATTTGCAAATGCAGTATGTTGTGGGAAGTGCCTCTTTTACCGCTGACAGAAAAATCCGTCTCGGTGACAATGAGGGCAGGAGCAGCTGCCTCCTGGCGGATATGCCGAGAAAGTGCAAAATAGAGCTGGATTTCACAGCTACGGATGACATCGGAGATTTCGGCGTTTTGCTCAGAAGTGATGATTCCATCGATTGCTACTATTCCGTTAAAGTGGAGCTGAAACATCAGCGTATTGCTATCGATCAGTTCCCACGAAAGGATGCCAATGTGCCTATCCAGGCGGAATTGGAACGATATTGCTCCATGAATGTTGGAGAAAGGAACCATATGCTCATTATCGTGGAGGACAGCGTGGCGGAGATCTATGTGAATGACCGTGTGGCGCTGAGTATGCGGATGTTTGATCGTACAGGTGGAAAATTTGGGCTCTATTCGTTGGATACTCTGTGCTGCTTTGAAAATGTCCGATTGTATGTATAACGGGGAATCTTTTAAAATGCTCCACTGAATGGGACGGGAAGCGTTATTCGTGTCGTTTTGGCCGAAAGGCTTGAACAAATAAAATTAGGAGGAAAAACAAATGAAAAAAGTATTCACCCTCGTTCTGGCTGCTGTGCTGGTATTCGGTATGATGTCCGTTACCGCTATGGCAGACGACAAAGTGACCATTCATTTCTGGTCATTCAATTCCGAGCTGGAAGAAATCTTGAACCGCTATCTGGAACTCCACCCGGAGCAGGCAGAGAAAGTGGAGATTGATTCCACGATCATTGACAATGCGGGCAATGCCTACGTGAATGCGCTGGATGTTGCGCTGATGAATAATGAAGTGGATGTTTATGGCACGGAGTATGCTTTCGTCTACAAGTATACCAAGGGCGATGCGGCGGAATTCGCCGTTCCCTATGTGGATTTGGGAATTGATGTGCAGTCGGCGATTGATGCGGCGGAAATTGCCCAGTATACCATCGATATTGGCACCCGCACTGCCGATGATGCCGTTGTAGGCCTTTCTTATCAGTCTACCGGTGGCGCATTCATCTATCGCCGCTCGATTGCAAAGGCCGTTTGGGGGACTGACGAGCCGGAAGTGGTTGCGGAAAAAATCGGTGCCGGTACTGGAAGCTGGGATGCATTCTTTGCAGCAGCGGAAGAAGTGAAAGCAGCTGGCTATAAGATGGTATCCGGAAGCGGAGATATCTGGAATGTGATCCAGGCTGCGGCACCAACCGGATGGGTGATTGATGGCGCTTTGAATATCGACCCCATGCGTGAAGAATACATGGATCTGGCAAAGACCCTGAAAGACAATGGCTACAGCAGCGATGCCGGTCAGTGGAGCGAGGGTTGGTTTGCCGACATGAAGAAAGACAGCAAAGTACTGGGCTTCTATGGACCTGCCTGGTTGCTGAACTATACGCTTGGACCGAACTGCGGTGATGGGGACAATTCCTCTGCTGGGGACTGGGCTGTGTGCACCTCCAATGTTGGATTCTACTGGGGCGGCAGTTATGTTCAGGCAACGGCAAATGCAACCGATCCGGCAAAGGCTGAATTTGTCAAAGATTTCATTGAGTGGGTCACGCTGGATACCTCTGATACGGGGCTGCAATATCTGTGGGCCAACGGTTTGCTGAATGAAAATGGAACAAAGGATACGGTTGCATCCGGAGTGGTAATGGCAAAGTCCAATGGCGCAACGGATTTCCTTGGCGGGCAGGATATGTTCGAATGCTATATCCCGGCGAACAAATATGCCTCCGCTACCAATATGACCCAGTATGACTCCGTCATTAACGAGGCATGGCACGCTGCTGTTGCCCAGTACGCCGGTGGAGAAGCCAGCCGTGACGAGGCAATCAAAAACTTCAAGATGAATCTGTCCGGGAAACTGGATATCGAAATCGATTTCTAAAATAGACAACCGGAGTAATTGCGAATTGGGGGTAGATAGGTCGCTTCGGCGGCCTGTCCACCTGGCGACAATCCGTGGCTGACAAGGGGGTGCGGACAAATGAAAAAAACGAAGAATTTCAGTTATGCAAAATACGGGTATCTGCTATGCATCCCGTTCGCAGTGGCGTATTTGCTTTTCTCGCTGTATCCGACAATCAATACAGCAATCTTGGGCTTTACGGATGCAAAGGGTTTGACGGGGCTAACGAACTGGAACTTTTTGCCGAAAGAAAAGATTTTCCAGAATTTCGTCCAGATTTTTAAGAACCCGATGTTTATGATTTCACTGAAAAACACGCTCATTTTATGGATTGTAAACTTCGTTCCTCAAATTTCGCTGGCGCTGCTGCTGACTGCGTGGTTTACTTCCCGCAGGGATAAAATCCGGGGACAGGGTATGTTCAAAGTGATTTTTTATATGCCGAACATCATCACTGCGGCATCCGTTGCGCTGCTGTTTAATAAATTGTTTGCTTACCCTGTCGGACCGGTGAATTCCCTGTTGCAGAGCCTCGGCGTGATCCAGGAACCGATTGGATTTAACAATAAGGTGGGTGCGACCCGGGGAATCATTTCGTTTATTCAGTTCTGGATGTGGTATGGAAATACGATGATCGTGCTGATATCCGGTGTTTTGGGAATCAGCCCGGATATTTATGAGGCGGCGGAGCTGGACGGTGCATCCAATTCTCAGATGTTTTGGCGAATCACCATCCCTAATTTGAAGACCATTCTGCTGTATACGCTGATCACCAGCATGATCGGCGGTTTGAATATGTATGATATTCCGCAACTGTTCAATGGGGGGAATCCCGGGAATTCTACCTTGACTACAAATATGTATATTTACAATCAAGCGTTCAGCGGAAGTTTTATGTATGCCAGGGCTGCGGCGGCATCCATGGTGATGTTTGGAATCATTGCGGTGGCCTCTATATTGGTATTCTTGCTCTTTAGCGATGAGAAACGAAAGAATCGTCGGGAAGTCAAACACCTTGCCCGTTTGCGTGAAAAAGGGGGAGACTGAATGCAGCAGATTACACAGGATCGAATTGCTAGAACCCCGGGGAAGCGACTTTTTCGGTGTTTTCAATATTCTGTTTGTATTTTACTGGCCTGCCTGAGCATCCTGCCTTTTGTGATTATGGCGGTGAATGCCACACGAAGCACGGCGGAAATCCAAAGTCGCCCGATTTCTTTCGTTTTCGGGAAATCCCTTTTGAGCAATATCAAAATATTGAACCAGTCTGCAATGTTTGATGCCATCACAGGCTTGAAGAACTCCACCATTATTTCCGTTTGCTCAACGGCGCTGACAGTGTATTTTTCCACGCTTACGGCGTATGCCTTGGTGGCATATGAGTGGAAGCTGAAACGGTTTTTCTTCTGCTTTATTATGGCTGTTATGATGATTCCGGGAACGGTGACATCCATTGGATTTTATCAGTTTATGTATCGGCTGAAATGGACCAATAGTCTCTTGCCGCTGATCCTTCCCGCTATTGCAGCTCCCGGAACGGTGTTCTTTATGCGACAATTTATGATTCCGTCACTTTCCATGGAAATCGTTCAGTCGGCGAGGGTGGACGGCGCATCGGAGTTGCGGATTTTTAACCAAATCGTGTTGCCGATTATGAAACCGGCGATTGCAACCCAGGCGATCTTTGCGTTTGTTGGAAGCTGGAACAGTTTGTTTATGCCATCAATCCTGCTGACCAGCAAAACGAAATATACGATGCCCATTATGGTATCGTTGCTGAACGGAGCACAGTACAAAACGGAGTATGGTGCCATTTATTTGGGAATCATGCTTACGGTTCTGCCTATTTTTGTCATCTACTTTTCTTTGTCCAAGTATATCATCGAGGGTGTTGCGCTGGGAGGCGTAAAGGGATGATGGATGAGCGGGGTATATTCGAGTAAATAGAGAGAGGATCACTGGGGGATCCTCTCTCTTTTCGCCTCTGCCCGGGGCAAAGCTGCGGGAGGGGACAGGTAACTTTGTTGCACTTCTAAAACAATGTATTCAAAAAATGTTAAACATTTTTCGTGCAAAGGAGTTGGTAAAATTAAGGTTTTTTTCTTGCCTTTCCTAAAATATAATGGGAGCATAGATCATTCTAGGGGAATCGGGGAGAATGGATGCGCCATCCATCGCTTCCCGGTTGGCTCCTTAGAGAAAGGTGGGTAAATTTATGAATGATATCCATTCCCCTGTGAAAGATATCGATTCCACAAGGCTGAACAGAATGCGCATCCCCTATGTGGCAGTGAGAGTTCTGCTGATCGCATTCATTGCGCTGCTGTTCTTCCCGGCGGCTTCCCCGTCCTACTTCATTTCCAAAGCGGGTCAGGCGAAGATCGTCAACACCGCATCCTTGTTCACCAACGGCATTTCCTACAGCAGTCTGGTCAATGGCCTGAGCCGGTCGTTTACCAAAGGGTGGCTGTTTGAGGAGCATTTCATCCTGCTCTATGTGGGCTGCCTCGTTACCCTGATCGGCACGGCGCTGATGGCGGTGGGCGGCTGCATGAGCGTGGGTAATCTGCGGATGAAGAATGTGGGCAACCGCTTCCTGCTCCTGGGCAGCATTGCGCAGCTGGCAGGCGTGGGTACCATTACGGTTTGCTATTTCCTCATTACCGGCAGCGCAAACGAAGAGAAGATCACTTCCTTCTTCCCCAGTGGCATCCCGATTTTCCTGACCATGGCGGCGATCCTGTTTGTGGCCAGCTTGATCGTATTCATCGGCACGCCCAAAGCGGACAAGGCACAGCGGCTGGAGATGGAGCCGAAATTCCAGCTGTTCCTGATGCTGCTGCCTTTCCTGGCGCTGACTTTCGCTTTCTCTTACCTGCCCCTTTACAGCTGGCGCTACGCATTCTATGACTATACCGCCGGCGGCACCATCAGCTCCGATAGCTTCGTGGGGCTGAAATGGTTCAAGATCCTGGTTCAGAATCCCGCTTACGTCCAGCGGCTGCTCAGCGTGCTGAAGAATACCCTGGCCATGTCCGCTCTGGGCATCCTTACCAGCTGGGTTCCCATGATCTTCGCAATTCTGCTGACCGAGGCCCGCTCCGCCCGGTTCAAGCGGTTCGTTCAGACTTTCACCACCATCCCCAATTTCATCAGCTGGGTTCTGGTGTACGCCATCGCTTTTGCAATCTTCAATACCGATGGATTCATCAATACCTTGCTCAGCAATATCACCGGCAATACTTACAATACCAATTACCTGGGTGAACCCAGCCATATGTGGCTGAAGATGCTCATCTGGGGCATGTGGAAAGGCACCGGCTGGAGCGCCATCATCTATATCTCCGGCATTGCGGGCATCGATCAGCAGCTGTACGAGGCGGCTACGGTGGACGGCGCCGGACGGTTCCAGAAGATGTTCTACATCACTCTCCCCGGCCTGCTTCCCACTTACGTGGTCATGCTGGTGATGTCCATTGCGGGCATCCTGAGCAACGGTATGGATCAGTACCTGGTGTTCACCAACGCCAATAATAAGGACTTCCTGGAAGTGCTTGACCTGTATGTCTATAACCTGGGCATCGGCAGCGGCTCCATTCCTCTGTCCACCGTGGTGGGTATGGCCAAGTCCATTGTGTCCGTGTTCTTGCTGTTCATTGCGAATACCGCTTCCAAGTGGATCCGTGGCAGCAGCGTTGTATAAGGAGGTGGGAATCATGGCAAAAACCGCAAACATCAAGCGCAAAGCCAACGGCGAACTGGTCTACAAGCGCAGCCTTGGTGATATCATCTTCGACAGCCTGAACTATCTGCTGTTCGGCCTCTTCACCATCAGCTGTATCTTCCCATTCTACTATATCTTCATCAATACCATTTCGGACAGCTCTCTGGTGGTGGCGGGTAAGATCACCCTGATCCCCCACGGGCTGAATATCCAGAACTATATCAATATGATGAAAGTGGACGATATCTTCACCGCTTTCGTGGTCACCGTGGCCAGAACCCTCATCGGTACCGCCCTGATGGTGGCGGCAACCGGCCTGATTGGCTACCTCGTCACCAAGAAAGAAATGTGGCACCGGCAGATCTGGTACCGGTTCATCGTCATCACTATGTATTTCAATGCGGGCATCATCCCCTGGTACATGAATATGTCCATGCTGGGTCTGACGGGCAATTTCCTGGCCTATATCATCCCCGGCATCGTGGCACCCTACAATATCATATTGGTCAAGACCTATATCGAGTCCATCCCGGCGGAGCTGGAAGAGAGCGCCTTTATCGATGGCGCCAGCTACTGGACGGTGTTCCGCAAGATCATCTGGCCCCTGAGCAAGCCCATCCTTGCAACCATCGCCATCTTCGGCGCCGTGGGTCACTGGAATTCGTTTACGGATTCGCTGATCCTGATGCAGAATAATTCCAGCCTGTTCACCTTGCAGCACCTGCTGTATAACTACCTGAACGCCGCCTCCAATATCGAGGGCATGATCACCGGCGGCTCCGGCGCAGCCATTGGCTTCATCCAGTCCATGGCCAATGCCAAGGTCATCAAGTACACCGTTTCCATGGTGGCCATCATCCCCATCCTGCTGGTGTATCCGTACATGCAGCGGTATTTTGAAAAGGGCATTATGCTCGGCGCCGTCAAGGGCTGAGAATATTGTAATTATGAAGGAGGAACCAATATGAAAACAACCGCAAAGAGAATGCTGGCGCTGCTGCTGGCACTGTCCATGGCCTTTGGCCTGCTGTCGGGCTTCACCTTTGGTAAAAAGTCCGATGACACCATCACCCTGACCATCTTCAGTGAGCTTGCCAACTCCTCCGGCGAACAGGTCGGCTGGATCGCCAAGATGCTGAAAGAGAAATTCAATGTCGTTGTGAACATCATCCCCTCCGCCGATGGCGTGTACGAGACCCGTATGGAGTCCGGCTTCCTGGGCGACATCGTTGTCTTCGGCTCCGACGGTGAGAACTACACCCGTGCCCTGAACGCAGGCCTGCTGTACGACTGGAACGAGGATGACCTGTTGGAAGAGTACGGCCCGTACATCTACGAGAATATGCAGGATGCCCTGAACAAGAACGCCAAGAAGACCGCCTCCGTCACCGGCGGTGACGAAGTGGTTTACGGCTTCGGCCATGATGTGGCCGGCTCCAATGGCGACCACGCATCTTTCTTCTACACCTGGGATATCCGCTGGGATCTGTACAAGGAACTGGGCTATCCCGAAGTGAAGAATATGGACGATCTGCTCCAGCTGCTGAAAGACATGAAAGAGATCTGCCCCACCGATGACAATGGAAACGAGACCTACGGCGTTTCCCTCTGGCCTGACTGGGACGGCGACATGGTCATGTATGTCAAGGCTTTCGCCACCGCTTACTATGGCTATGACGAGCACGGCGTTGGCCTGTACGACCCGGCCACCGGCACTTTCCACGGCGCACTGGAAGAGGATGGCCCCTACCTGACCGCTCTGAAATTCTTCAACCAGCTCTACCAGAACAATCTGCTGGATCCCAACTCCATGACCCAGACCTATGACAATATGTATGAGAAAGTTCAGGCCGGCGGCGTGTTCTTCTCCATGTTCAACTACTCCGGCTCCCTGGGCTACAACTCCGAGAAGCACCAGAGCGAGAACAAGATGATGTGCTCCCTGGTTCCTGAGGAAGCCCACCCCATCGTCTACGCCATGTCCAGCGAGGGCGGCAACCGCCTGTGGACCATCGGCTCCAATACCGAGTATCCCGAGAAGTGCATGGAGATCATCAACTGGCTGTGCACTCCCGAGGGCGTTATGACCTATTACTATGGCCCGAAGGATCTGTGCTGGTACTATGATGACGAGGGCTACACCCACTGGACCGACTTCGGCAAGCAGGTCTACTTCGCCCGGGATACCCTGATGACCGGCGAATACGAGGGCACCGGCGACTTTAACTCCGGCTGCTTCCAGGTGAACAACAACACCTGGTCCCTGGATGCCATCAACCCCGATTCCAACGGTGAGCGCTTCAACTACCAGTATTGGAAGAGCTACCAGGCCGATGCCACCTGCGAAATCGAGCAGGATTGGCGGGATAAGTTCGGCGTATCCTCCGTTGAGGAATACATGAACACCACCAACTATTCCATCTGCCCCAGCTACTCTTTCGATTCCAAGACCGACGAATTCAAGACCACCTGGGCCAGCGTGACCGATATCATCGTCACCAACAGCTGGAAAGCCATCTACGCCAAGAGCGAGGGCGAATTCAACTACATCGTCAAGCAGATGATCCAGCAGGCCAATGCCTATGGCTACGAAGAGTGCGCCCAGTGGTCCGTTGACCAGGCAACTGCCCGCTACGCTCAGAGCCATTCCTAAGGAATCAGCGCTTCCTAAATAACCTCACAAAGGGCTGTCCACCCGGGCAGCCCTTTTCCCAAAACAGGAGAGAATCAATATGAAATTTTTTGGTCCCGATGGCCCCCTTTATAAATTCATTCAAACCCTGGTGGATTTGATCAAAATCAATTTCCTCTGGATCCTTTTTTCCATCCCGGTGGTGACCATGGGGGGCGCAACCATTGCCGCCTTTGACATCACCATGCAGATGGCGGGGGAGGAAGAGGGGCACGTTGGCCGGGACTTCATTGCCTCTTTCCGGCGCAATTTCAAATGCGGCATCCCCTATGGCCTGCTGCTGATCCTGTGCTGCTATGTGGTGTGGCTGGATTTTTCCCTGTTCAATCAGATTGAGGGGAACCCCATGATCCTGCTGGTGATGGGCATGGTGGCGGCGTTCGTGTTCCTGCTGTCGTTCCTGTTTGCGTTCCCCCTGCAAGCCCGGTACGAAAATACGCTGCTGAAAACATTAAAAAATTCCGCCGATATCTGCACGAAATTCTTCCTGCGGACATTGAGCCTGGTGATCGTGCTGTTCGTGGAGATCGTTCTGATCTACTGGAACGAGGTGACCCTGTTCGTCGGCATCCTCATCGGCCCTGCGTGCATCATCTATACCATCAGCGGCTACGCCCGCTATTTCTTCCGCCTGATCGAGAAAGAAAATCAAGCGGGATAATGCATGGATGCACCCCTTGGCTCCCTCTCAGAGGTGTGCAAAGCCATGCCTTTAGGCTGAGCTGGCAAAATCGGATCTTCGGAACAGATTTTGTCTGAGGGAGTGTCCTATCATGGATGGTAAATGCTCAAAAATACCAACGACACTCCCCCTGTCATGCTGTTCGCATGACATCCCCCTCAGTGAGGGGGACAAGGGCGTTCCTACGTCGATACCTTATGTTGACGACATTGCTCTAGAGGAGGAGTTAAGGAAAAAGGAATAAATGAATGGAGAATGAGTATGAAAAAAGCAATTTCCCTTATCCTCTGCTTTGCGATGCTGCTTTCCTGCGCCGCTTTTTGCGCCGGGGCAGAGGCAGAGAACGGACTGAATGTAGCTCTGAATGTGCTCTATAACGATACGGATCTGGGCTGCACCAGTACAGAGTATGGCGCCCCCGTGGCCATTACCGGCGACGGGCAGTATACCGCCACCTTTGACATTGCCACCGACCTGAGCGAAAGCGCCGCCGGACTGGGCGTGACGGAGATCCAGAATCTCACCGCCATCTTCCTGTATGACCATGACGTGCGCACCGGCACACAGAAGAAGTCCAATGTCACCTCCTGCGAAATCCGATGGGATGCGGTCGCGGTCAATGGCCAGGAACTGACATTGACCAATTCGGAATTCAAGTCCGCTATCAAAACTTCCGGCATCTTCGATACCAACGATCCCTTTAATGCCTGGGACGGCAGCGCCGTGGAGGAAGTTACCACCGATACCGCCGTCCATAGCCTGCGGATCAATGTGGACAAGCCCACTACCGTTTCCGTTACCTTTACCGTTCGGGGCTTGACCTTTGCCCAGGCGGAGCCGGAGGCAACCACTGCCCCCACCGCTGCTCCCGTTGCCCCCAAGGTGGAGGTAACCGAAAAAACCTCTGACGAAACCGGTGACGATATGAATACTTCCCTCACCGCCCTGGAGCTGGTGCACCTGATGGGCAACGGCGAAAACCTGGGCAATACCATGGAGGCCTGCGATACCGGCCTGGGCAGTGTCTATTCCGCCAACCCCAGCTATTACGAAACTTCCTGGGGTCAGCCCATTACCACCCGGGAATCCATCCAAGGCATGAAAGCCGCCGGATTCGATACCCTGCGCATCCCCGTGGCATGGATGACCAATGCCACCAAATTGGGCGAAACCGGCGACTATACCATCGCCACGGAATATCTGGATCGGGTGGAGGAGATCGTCTCCTGGGCGCTGGATGCGGATATGTTCGTCATCCTGAATGACCATTGGGACGGCGGCTGGTACGGAATGTTCGGCTCCGAATCCCAGCAGACCCGTGACCTGGCCATGGAAGCCTATAAGGGAATGTGGCAGCAGCTGTGCGACCGTTTCGAAAAATATGATTACCATCTGATTTTCGAGGGAGCCAACGAGGAAATCGGCGCCCGTTTCGATGAAAATTCCCCCCTCTACTGCGATGATTCCGTCATTACCTATTATACCGAGGATGAAAAGTACGAGCTGGCCAATCTGGTGAACCAGACTTTCGTGGATGTGGTGCGTGCTTCCGGTGGCAACAATGCCCAGCGTTTCCTGCTGATTCCCGGCTTCGGCACCAATATTGACAATACCTGTGACGACCGGTTCGTCATGCCCACGGATACTGTCCAGAACAAGCTCCTCATCTCCGTGCACTATTATGACCCCTGGTCCTACTGCGGCGATGGCCAGTCCAGCGTAAAATGGGGCACCAAGTCCGATATCCAGTACATGATCGATACCCTGGGCAAGATGACCAAATTCACGGAGCAGGGTTACGGCGTGGTCATTGGCGAATACGGCGTGCTCTACTCCACCGAGATTCAGGACAATACCGAACTGTATCACCAGTGCTTCCTGGATGTGTGCGACCTCAATGGATTCACCTCCTGCCTGTGGGACTGCAATGCGTTCTACAAGCGCACCGAGGGGAAGATCGTGGACGAATTGGCGAAACTCTATGCCAAGCGGAATGTGAAATCTTTCGCCCTCATGACCCAGGAAGAGGAGGGCATCATGGCCACCCGTCGGCTGAAAGCCGCCATGGAGGAAGCTCCGGAGACTTTCCGTACCGATGCCATCCAGGTGGAGGCGGATTCCGCCGTGGCCTGGATCATGTGGAACAGCGGCAGCTATACCGTCACCTACAGCGTGGGGGACGAGTATAATCCCGATTCCATCACCGATGGTCTCAAGGAGACGGACGTGCTCATCACCGGGGAGGGCACCTATACCGTGGCGCTGGACTTCACCGGCACCGCCCAGGGCTATTCCGACGGCACCGCTTTCTCCGCGCTGGCGGTGATGAACGGTGAGCTGCTGTTCCCGGGTTACGTCATCGACATTCAGGAAGTGAAGATCAACGGCGAAGCTTATACGCTGGCCGCCAGACCCTACACCTCCTCCGATAACGAGATCACCACCCGGGTGAACCTGTTCAATGAATGGGTCAAAGCTCTGCCCAATGATGCCCGCACGTTGAACGGCGACCTAACCGGCTGCGCTCCGTGCATCCTGAACCGGAACGATAGCTGCATCAGCAGTATGGAATCCATCGAGATCACGTTCTACTACGGCCCTGCCAAATAAAAAGCACGCACCCAACCCCGCTGGGGTTGGGTGCGTTTTTCGGCTGTTTTGCCAGATGCCACAATGTAGATCAAAAGAAAAGCTTCCTCGAACCGGGGCAATGTTACCAACTTTAGCGCACCCTCTTGGCTCCCTCTCAGAGGTGTGCGAAGCCATGCCTTTAGGCTGAGCTGTCAAAATCGGTTCATTGGAACCGATTTTGACTGAGGGAGTGACACTGGTAATTTTGAGTTGTTGCCAATCAACGAACGACACTCCCCCCTGTCATGCTGTTCGCATGACATCCCCCTCAAAGAGGGGGACGATGGGTACCCTTGCATCAACGCCTTGAGTTGGCAACATTGCGATCTGGAGAGAGCTTTTGCTGACCGATATCAGTCCTCGAAGGTCAGTACATCCTTGTACTTTTCCTTGAACAGATTATAAACGGCATCCAGCGTGGCCTCGTCCTCCACGGCCAGATAATTCTCGTTCTCGTCGTCCACCGGCTCGACCTCCAGGATGACGATCTGGGTCTCCGCTTCGTCGGCGGGCATCAGCACCAGGTATTCCTTGCCCTGATACTCCATGCAGTCCAGATATTCGAAGTCTACTTCCTGGCCATTCTCGTCCGTGAGGGTGAGGATTTCGGATTCTTCCTGCTCTTCCGGCTGATTATTCAAAATTTCCATCATAAATGCTCCTTCAGTTCCTTTCGGGGGGTGATATGGTGCATTATACCTGATTCCCATAAAAAAAGCAAGGGAATCCCAATTATTTTTGCGATGCTTTTGCATAGCAAAAATACCGTTGAAACTTGCTGTTTCAACGGTATTTTGGTGACCCGCCGGGGATTCGAACCCCGGACCCACTGCTTAAAAGGCAGTTGCTCTGCCAACTGAGCTAGCGGATCATAATAATGGCTGGGATGGCCGGATTTGAACCGACGACTGCCAGAGTCAAAGTCTGGTGCCTTACCGCTTGGCGACATCCCAATCTACTGTTGTATCTCACCTCTGGCCGGACACACGGGGCATTATATCACGAAAGAAGCCACTTTGCAACCCCTATTTTCAAATTTTTTTACGGCGCACTGCAAACCTAGAAATTATTTCGGGGATCCCTTGCGCAAGCGGGACATTTATCTTAGATTGCACCAAAATTAAGCCCGTAATTTTAGACTGCACCACCGGTCGTGCCCGTAGGGGAGGCGTTCCTGTCAAGAGCAACATGGTTTACAGATTGTG
>CAZTYB010000031.1:0-22390 GCA_964617595.1 uncultured Oscillospiraceae bacterium
AGAGCGGTGGAGGGAACGGCCCGATGAAACCCGGCAACCTGTATTTTCAAGGTGCTAAATCCGGCGGCAACGAAAGATGAGGATTCGATTGATACGCACATCGAATCTTCGGTGTGCGGTTTTTGTTTGTAGATGCGTGTAGAGAGAAAGGAAAAAAGAATGGAAAAAAGATTGTTTACCTCTGAATGTGTTACCAATGGCCACCCTGACAAGGTTGCCGACTCCATCTCCGATGCGATTCTGGATGCCTGCCTTGCCCAGGATCCCAATTCCCGTGTTGCCTGTGAAACCATGGTCACCACGGACTTCTGCCTGGTCTGCGGCGAAATTACCACCAAGGCTACCGTGGATTATCCCGCAGTTACCCGCCAGGCCATCCGTGAGATCGGCTATGTTTACCCCGGTGACGGTTTCGATGCCGACACGGTGGAAATTCAGTGCCATATCCATACCCAGTCCGCCGATATCGCCATGGGCACCAATGACCAGGTGGGCGGCGCAGGGGATCAGGGAATGATGTTCGGCGGCGCCTGCACCCAGACCCCCGAACTGATGCCCATGCCCATCGCCCTGGCTCGGGCGCTGAGCAATCGACTGACGGAGTGTATCCGCTCCACCGATCTGCTTCGGGCGGACGGAAAGACCCAGGCAACGGTGGAATTTGATGAGCAGGGCAATGTGGTTGGCGTGGATACCGTGGTGGTTTCCGTGATGCACAGTCCTGAATTCGAAATGGAGGAGCTTCGCAAATACATCTCCAAGGCGGTGATCGCCCCTGTGCTGGAGCGTTATGGGTTCCGGATGGAGGATGTGAAGCACATCTACATCAACCCTACCGGCAATTTCGTCATCGGTGGTCCCAATGGGGATACCGGTCTGACCGGACGGAAGATCATTGTGGATACCTACGGCGGCTATTTCTCCCATGGCGGTGGCGCATTCTCCGGAAAGGATCCCACCAAGGTTGACCGCAGCGGCGCTTACCTTGCCCGCTATATGGCAAAGAATTTGGTGGCGGCTGGCTTTGCCAGCCAGGTGCAGGTGCAGCTGGCCTATGCCATCGGTGTGGCGGAGCCCGTTTCCGTGCGGGTGGAAAGCTTCGGCACCGGCCGCATCTCCGATGAGCAGATGACGGAGCTTCTGCGCCGGACGGTGGACATGACTCCTGCCGGGATGATCCACCGCTTCGATCTGCGCCGCCCGATTTACGGCGCAACCGCTGCCAACGGTCACTTCGGCGTGGATGACCGCCCCTGGGAGCGGACGGATCTGGCTGATACGCTGAAAGCGCTGGCAGAAGAGAACGGCTGGCTGTAATTCCTGAATGACGGACTGACTGTGGGAGGTGGGAAAGACGATGAAGAAACGTTTGATAACGCTGATTCTGGCCGGAGTGCTGATCCTGCTGGCGGGATGCTCGAACAAGGTAGAGCAGCAACTTCCGGAATCGACCCAAGCATCATCTCTGGAAGATTTGGTGCGTGAGCTCCCGGTGGAGACCATTCCGCCTACGGAGGAAACGATCCCGCCTACCACGCAACCTGCCGGCCCGGAGGAATTCGTGCTGACTTTCGTAGGTGACTGCACCCTGGGTTCCGACAAAACAACCTATGGTGCCATGAACAGTTTCATATCAGTGATTGCAGAGGATTATGATTATCCTTTCCGCAATGTGGTTGAGTATTTCCGGGATGACGATTTGACCATGGTCAATCTTGAGGGTGTCCTTGCCAACGGCGGAACCCCCAGCAATGGCGAATTTTCGTTCCGTGGACCCACAGCCTACACGCAGATTCTCACCGGAAGTTCGGTGGAAGCCGTGGCTTTCGCCAATAACCATACCAGGGATTACTACCAGGCGGGCTACGACAGCACTTGCCAGGCGCTGGAGGAAGCGGGTATCCCCTATGTGCAGAAAGATGACACCATGCTCTATACCACGGAATCCGGCTTGACCGTCGGCTTCTGTGCCGCCTGTATGACGGTGGATACGCAGCTGGTGACCCACCAGGTTCAGCAGCTGCGCCAGCAGGGAGCGGAGTTGATCGTCATGGCGCTGCATTGGGGCGTGGAGGCATCCTATCGCCCCCTGGCCGAACAGGAGACTCTGGCGCATCAGCTGATCGATGCCGGTGTTGACATCATCTATGGCACGCATTCGCATACCTTGCAGAAAATCGAATACTACGGTGATGGGATCATCTATTATAGCCTGGGCAATTTCAGCTTCGGCGGACATCATTGGCCACGTGATCTGGATTCTGTCCTGTTGCGCCAGTATGTAATTCGGGAAACCGATGGTACGGTGCACCTGGGTGATACGGAATTGATTCCCGTTTCCATTAGCTCCACGTCCCCGTCCAACAATTTCCAGCCCACACCCTATGAAGTGGATTCTCAGGAGTATCAGCGTGTACTGGAGAAGCTGGGTGTGACGGAAGCCAGGCTCAGCCCGGCGCAATAACGATTAAAAAGTAAAATATTTTCTTGACAAATGAAAATATGTCTGCTAGGATAAACGAAACACGTAGATGGGATGAAGTAAGCGGTTCCCCTTTCCTCAGAGAGTTGCCGGTTGGTGCAAGGCAGCGGAAAGCATCGCCCAAATACCTCCCGGAGTGGCTCGCCCGAAAAAATGCAGTAGGGCGGGACGGGTTCGCCCGATATTGCGAGCGCCGTTGTCAGACGGCCTGAGGATGAAACCGTGAGATTTCATCAAACCAGAGGTGGTACCGTGCATTCTTGCGCCCTCTGTCCGGATGGACAGGGGGCGTTTTTATATTGAGAGGAGTAGAGAAAAATGATTTGTACGCCAATGGATGTGGTTGCCCAGTACCCTGTCCGAAAATCCGGAAAGCAAAAGGATTCTTTTCGTAAAGATGTGACGAGCTTTTGCGAGGAACTGGGATATTCCGTTACGGTGGAAAAGGGAAGCTGTAACAGCAGGAATATCCTGATCGGCGATCCAGCAAAAGCCGAATATTTGGTTACTGCCCACTATGATACCTGTGCCCGGCTGCCATTTCCTAATTTTATTACGCCGTGCAATTTCGCTATCTATCTATTGTATCAGATTGGGCTTGTGGTCGGGATGCTTGGCCTGTCCATCGGGGCAGGGGTTCTGACCGGCCTGCTGACCGATTCGTACGTACTGGGGGAGCTTGTGTATGCGGTGGTTCTGCTTGGGCTTTGTGTGCTGATGATGGTTGGCCCAGCGAACCCCTCTAACGTCAATGATAATACCTCCGGCGTTGTCACCGTGCTGGAGATAGCGAAATTTCTTCCGGAAGATCTGCGGGGTAAAGTATGCTTCGTCCTCTTTGACCTGGAAGAAGCGGGACTCATCGGCTCTGCATCCTACAAAAAGAAACATAAGAAAGAGATCACCAATCAAATCGTCCTTAATCTGGACTGCGTTGGGGAGGGGAACGAAATCCTCTTTTTCCCCACGGGGAAGATGAAGAAAGATAAGGTTAGGCTCGGAAAACTCAATTCGATTCCCGGTCAATTTGGGAAGAAATCCGTCGCAATTCGAACCAAGGGATTCTCTTTCTACCCGTCTGACCAGGTGAATTTCCCCTATGGTGTGGGGATTTGCGCACTGAACCGGGGAAAGGTCGGTCTGTATCTTTCTCGCATTCATACGCCCAAGGATACCATTTTGGATGATGAAAATGTCAATATTCTGCGCACTGCCATCATTCGCTGCATTGCTGGCACCGCAGTGGAATAAGAAAGGAAAAATGTAAGATGAAATTATATGACGAACTGGTTGCCCGTGGTCTGATTGCCCAGGTGACTAACGAAGCGGAAATCCGTGAGATGATCGACAATGGAAAGGCCACGTTCTATATTGGCTTTGACTGCACGGCGGACAGCCTTACCGCCGGTCACTTTATGGCGCTGACCTTGATGAAGCGGCTGCAAATGGCCGGTAACAAGCCCATTGCCCTCATCGGCGGCGGCACCACCATGATCGGTGACCCCTCCGGCCGCACCGATATGCGCAAGATGCTCACCAAAGAGGATATTGATTACAATGCCGCCTGCTTCAAGCGCCAGATGGAGCGCTTCATCGAATTCGGTGAGGGGAAAGCGCAGATGGTCAACAATGCGGACTGGCTGCTGAACCTGAACTATGTGGATCTGCTGCGGGAGGTGGGCGCCTGCTTCTCCGTGAACAATATGCTCCGGGCGGACTGCTATAAGCAGCGGATGGAGAAAGGCCTGAGCTTCCTGGAATTCAATTACATGATCATGCAGTCCTACGATTTCTACCACCTGTTCCAGAATTACGATTGCAATATGCAGTTCGGTGGCAATGACCAGTGGAGCAATATGCTGGGCGGTACCGAGCTCATCCGTAAGAAACTGGGTAAGGATGCCCACTGCATGACCATTACGCTCCTGACCGATTCTCAGGGTAAGAAGATGGGCAAGACCGCCGGGAACGCCGTTTGGCTGGATCCCAACAAGACCTCTCCTTTCGAATTCTACCAGTACTGGCGGAATGTGGGGGATGCGGACGTAATGAAGTGCGTTCGGATGCTAACTTTCCTGCCCCTGGAGCAGATCGACGAAATGGACACCTGGAAAGATGCCAAAATCAACCAGGCTAAGGAAATTCTGGCCTACGAGCTGACCAAGATGGTTCACGGCGAAGAGGAGGCAGAGAAAGCCCAGGCGGCAGCCAAAGCACTTTTTGTTGGCGGCGCAGATGATGAGAATATGCCCACCACCGAGATCAGCTCCGAGCAACTGACCGATGGCCAAATCGGTATTCTCAGCCTGATGGTGGCCTGCAAGCTGGCTTCCTCCAACAAAGAGGCTCGCACCCTGGTCACCCAGGGCGGTGTGCTGGTGAATGACGAAAAGGTTCCTGCGCCCACTTTCATGGTCACAGAATCCATGCTGAAAGAGGGCGTAAAGATCCGCAAGGGTAAGAAAGTCTTCCATAAGGCGCTCCTGGCCTGATATATGTCGGCTTTTTGCGCCGCCCGTAATTCGGGCGGCGCATTTTTGGCGGGATTAAAGCAGATGTGCTTTCAGCTTTTTCGCATCCTCATCGGATAGCGCCGTCAGAGGAAGACGGCAGTTTCCGCAGTCATAACCCAGCAACTTCATAGCGGCTTTCACGGGGATTGGGTTGACCTGGCGAAACAGTTCCCGGAGGAGAGGGGCAAAATGAATCTGCAAAGCCGAAGCGGTGTCGAAATCTCCGTCCAGTGCGGCATAAACCATGGCCTGGGTCAATTCCGGGTAGAGATTGGACAGCACGGAGATCACTCCCTGCCCACCCATCGAGAGAATGGGGACGGTTAGTTCATCGCTTCCGCTCCAGATGGCGAACCGATCCGGGCACCGGCTGCGGATGGAGACGATTTTCCCCAAATCCGTGGTGGCTTCTTTCACACCTGCAATATTGGGGACGTTGGACAGTGCCTGATAGACGGATAGGGGAATATCCACCCCCGTGCGGGATGGAACATTATAGAGGATGATGGGAATCTCAACTTCCCTGGCGACCATGGCAAAGTGCTGATATAGGCCTTGTGCAGTGGCTTTGTTATAATATGGACTTACAAGAAGCAGTCCGTCCGCTCCGGCTTCCTCGGCGGCCTTGCTGAGTTGTATAGTATGATCAGTGGAATTGGAACCGGTTCCGGCGATGATCATGCACTCATGCCCAGTGAAGCCCTTTCCCCGCCGGATGATTTCGATTTTTTCATCGTCGGTGAGGGTAGCGGCCTCTCCTGTGGTTCCGCACAGGACGATTGCCCGAATTCCGGCCTCCAGTTGCCGTGCGATCAACCGTTCCAGCATGGGGAAATTGACTTCCCCATTCAGGAACGGAGTGACAAGAGCGGTACAAGTGCCAGTAAACAGTGATTTTGTCATTGAAATGCACCTCCGTCCCAGTTTATGCATGGGAATTTCAATTTGTCTGTTGCAAAATGCGCAGAAATCGACTATACTTGTTGTTGTTTTTGAAATCGGAGGATGAAAAAGTGAAAACCCATGACTTTTATTATGATCTGCCAGAGGAATTGATTGCCCAAACGCCATTGCAGCAGCGGGATGCGTCCCGGCTGATGGTGCTGCACCGGCAGAACGGTGCATTGGAGCATAAGCATTTTTATGACATTATTGACTATCTTAATCCTGGGGACTGCCTGGTTTTGAACGATTCCCGGGTATTGCCCGCCCGGCTGATGGGGCATCGCCCCACCGGCGGTGTCGTAGAGGTGCTGCTGCTGCGGGATTTGGGTGACAAAAAATGGGAGTGCCTGTGTAAACCCGGCCGCAAAATGCGCCAGGGGGACGAGGTGATTTTTGGCACCGGGGAACTGACCGCAACTGTGCAGGAAGTGCAGGAGGATGGAAACCGCATTGTGTTATTCCATTACGAGGGCATTTTCCTGGAGGTGCTGGAACGGTTGGGCAAAATGCCCCTGCCCCCTTATATCAAATCGGAGCTTCAGGATCAGGAGCGTTACCAGACCGTTTATTCCCGTGAGGTCGGCTCCGCTGCTGCCCCCACCGCCGGGCTGCATTTTACGCAGGAACTGCTGGATAAAATCCGTGACAAGGGCGTAAAAACCGCTTTCGTGACCCTCCATGTGGGGTTGGGCACTTTCCGGCCGGTGAAAGCGGAGGAAATAACCGAGCACCATATGCACAGCGAGCTTTGCATGATCGGCAAAGAAACGGCGGATATCCTCAATGAAACCAAAGCGTCCGGTGGCCGCATTATCTGCGTGGGAACCACTTCCTGCCGAACGCTGGAGTCTTTGGTGAATGAAGACGGCAGTTTCGAGCCCAAGTCCAAATGGACGGAGATTTTCATTTACCCCGGTTATCAATTCAAGGCAATGGATGCCCTGATTACCAATTTCCATTTGCCGGAGAGCACCCTGGTGATGCTCGTTTCCGCTTTTGCCGGTAGGGAGCATGTGCTCAATGCCTACCGAGAGGCGGTAGAGGAAAAGTACCGCTTCTTCTCTTTCGGCGATGCTATGTTTATCGGTTAAGGAAAGTGTGAGAAGACAGATGATGGATGAATTTATTTTGGTTCGCCCCACGGGCGAATATGCCACCCAAATCACCCAATTCAGGCAGGAGTTCCTGGATGCCGGTAGCTCCATGGATGGATGCGGCCCGTTGCGCCGATACGAAAATCCAGAGGAATATATTAGGCTTTGTGAAGATTACGAAGATGCCCAAAAGGTTCCTGCCCACCTGGTTCCGTCGACCCAATTCCTTTTCGTCCGCAAAAGCGACGATAAACTTGTGGGTATGATTAATGTTAGACATTGTTTCAATGATTATCTTGAGAAATATGCGGGTCATATCGGTTATTCGATCAGACCCAGTGAACGGCGAAAGGGTTACGCCAAGGAAATGTTGAAAATGACCTTCCCATACTGCCGTCAGATTGGGCTTGAGAAAGTGCTGATTTCCTGTATTGATGGTAATCTCCCGAGCGAAAAGACCATACTTGCCAACGGTGGTATTTACGAATCCACGGTGCATGAACCGACCGGGAACAGAGATTTAAAGAGATTTTGGGTGACACTATAAAGAGGCGTATGACTTCAGTCAATCTGGAAATAAAACGATCTCCCATTGCAGTTGCTTGCTGCAATGGGAGATTCCTGTTATTTATGATATTGAATGATGTCGTCGATATTGCAGTTCAGGATATAGCAAAATCGAGCCAGAACATCCGCATCAATTCGCTCGACCGTGCCGCTGCACCATTTTTCTACTACTTCGAATCGGGTGTCCGCCAGTTTTGCCAACCGATAGCGGGTAATTCCACGCTCTTCAATCAGTTCTTTCAGCCGGACGGATACGCTGCCATAGGAACCGATATTTACAACACTTCGTAATTCTTCCATTTCAATCACCAGCACTATTCTTTGCTTTATGTTCTTTGCAGCTATAGATCAGCCGGACGATGGTGGATACCAGCAGCACCCCTACGGCGATGAGCCCGGCGATGGCGGCGGTGTGGGAGCCCTGGGCGGCGAAAGCTTCCACATTGCCGTGGACGGCGTAGTACATGGTATAGTAGATCCCAGCCCCGGGAATCAGGGGGAACAGGGACACGACCAGATAGGAGATGGCCGGATATTTGCGCACCCTAGCCATGACCTCGGCATAGGCGGAGGCGAAGAATGCCCCAGCGAAGTAGGCGAAAGGTTCGCTCCCGGTGAGCCGCTGGATCAGCACATATCCCACCCAGGTCAGCACGCCCCCCAGGGCGCAAAGCAGTCCGCCGGGACCGTGGATATTAAACAGGATGGAAAATCCAATGCAGCCGATCAGGGAGCCCAGAGCGGTAATGGCCAGGGGATTGCTCATCTCCACCAGATTCTGGGGAGTGCCCCACAGGAATGCCACGGCGTTCCATGCTACAGCGGTGCCCAGCGCCATGCCCATGGAGATCAGCAGAACCTGAACAAATCGGGTGATGCCGGAATTGGTATCGCCATAGATCACGTCACGCATGGCATTGGTGAAGGGCAGCCCGGGGACAAGGATCATCAGTGCACCGATGACGATGCTGTTTACGTTCCGGGCAATGCCCAAAAGATTCAGCCCATAGGCCATCAGCGCCATGAAGAATGCGGAGCAGATGGTCTCGAAAAAGGGATTCACCCGCATCCTGTCCATCAGCCGGTTCAGTATTCCCCCCAGGATACCGCATAGCCCGGCCAATATCCGGTCGGTCATCCCGCAGCCAAAGAGCATGGAAAATCCCATCGCCCCCAGGAAATTACCCATCAGGTAGACGGGCAGGGAATACCGGGGGATGGACTCGCTCACCTCATGGAGCCAGCGGATGGCTTCCTCCGGTGCCGGGTGACTGCTACAGATCCGGCGGCTGAGGGCATTGAGCTTCTCAACGGCATCCAGATCGTTGCCGTGATAGCCTATCCGGCGCATCCGGGTAAGGGGTTTGCCTGTTTCGGTGAGAATGCTGACGATCAAATAGCTTGGGATGGAAAAAACCTCCGCCTCAATGCCGTAGCTGGCGATGATGCGTGCCATGCTGTCCTCAATTCGAAAGGTCTCTGCACCGCTGACGGAGAGCTCGTATCCCAGGTCGGCGGCCAAGTCCATGATTGCGTTGTAGTCCATAGATATCCTCTTTTATAGCGTAAGACGTTGCACCGCAAGTATACCATAGCCTGAGGAAATTACAAGCATCAATTATTGTCGATTTATTTCGCCATCGTCTGAGCCAATTCCCATTGGAAGCTGGGTGAATGGAAAGAAAATTGTGGATATATAACGAAAAACGAATATTGGGGCTAGATTTCTGGTGTGAATGATGATATACTGAAATTAACATGGGCAAGTGTATATGCTTTAGAACGCAACAGCAAAAACGAGGAGGCATCGTTATGTCAAACGTCGCAAGTATCCTAAAGTATGAGGGGGACAATTCCACTTTCATCTGGAAGCACCCCTGTGAGGATTTCAATTCCCTGACCCAGCTGATCGTCCACGAGAGTCAGGAAGCGATCTTCTTTATGAATGGCCAGGCACTGGATCTTTTCGGCCCGGGGCGACACACGCTGGAGACCCAGAATATTCCCCAAATCGGGAGATTGCTCAATCGATTCACGGACGGTGAAACTCCATTCCATTGCGAAGTTTATTTCATCAATAAGACGGTTCAAATGGCCATCAAGTGGGGCACGGATAGCCGTGTTCGCTATCTCGACCCGGTATATGGGGTTCCCCTGGAGATCGGCGCCAGCGGCGAGATGAATCTGATGGTCAGCGATTCCCGCAAGCTGCTGCTGAAGCTGGTGGGCACCACCAATGGCATCACCTGGGGCTCGGAAAGCGGCGCATTCACAAAATCCCTTGCCGCCTCTTTCCGTCCCCTGATTTCTATGGCGGTCAAGAGTAATCTGAGCGCCTGCATCAAGGCGGCGCAGATCGATATTCTGGAAGTGGATGAGCATTTGTCCGCTCTGTCCAATGCACTGAAAAAACCCATTTGCGCCGGATTTGAGGAATATGGTTTGACCATTCCGGAATTCTATGTTACCAATGTGCTCCTCCCGGAAAATGATCCCAGCTTCAAGCGAATCCGTGACCTGCATACCATTACCCTGCAAACAAAGGTCGCTCAGGCGGAAGCCACCGTTAAGACGGTGCAAGCCCAAAGCGAAGCAGCCTACCGCACGGCGCAGGAGCAGAGCAAGGCAGCCATTGCCGCCGCCCAGCGCCAGGCGGAGCTGGAACGCCAGACCACCGAAACAGAAATCGCCCGCCGGGAGGCGGAGCGGGAACTGATCCGGGCACAGGCGGAGGCTCAGGCGCAGCGCATGGCCGGACTGGCGGAGGCCGAGATCATGCAGGCCAAGGGCTACAGCCAGAGAGATGTCCTGCAAGCGGAGGTTCAGAAAGCTTACGCCCAGGGCCTTGGGGATTTGACCATCTCCGGTTCCGGCGGCGGTGTGGCCGGGGATATCATCGGCCTCGGTGTTGGCATCGCTGCCGCCGGGGCGGTGAACGGGCAAGTGGGGAACCTCTTTAAGGGATTCAATGTCCCCGCCTCTCAGGAAGCACTGCCCGGAATCACCTGCCCCAATTGCCGGGCGGAAATTCCAGCAAACGCTAAATTCTGCCTGCAATGCGGCACGAAGATAGAACCCCTGGCAGAAGGCGAAGTGATCTGCCCCGCCTGCGGCAAGAAGACCCACAAGGGGAAATTCTGCATCGAATGCGGCGCACCACTGGTACGCAAATGCCCGAAGTGCGGTGCAGAGCTGCCCGAGAATGCGAAATTCTGCGCTTCCTGCGGAGAGAAAATTTGAAAGGGGAATAGACTATGAAAAAAACATTCCGTGCCTATGGTATCATATGGGCGATCCTGATGGCGCTGTTTAACGTGATTGCTTTCGTCTCTCCGGGGTGGGAAAGGTTTGAAAAGTACACTTCCTCTTTCTGGATTGGCTATATGCTGATCACGGCCTGTTTCCTGGGGCACCTGGGATGCACGGCCTATGTCCTGTTCGGCAAAAGAAGCCACGCTATTTACCGCCTCCGCTTGCTGAAAATCAGCCGCACCGGCCTGATTTGGTCCTTTGTTGTTGGCGGTGCGGAAATGTTGATCTCTCCGCTGCCTTATTGGATTGCAGCGCTCTTTTGCGCTCTGGTACTGGCAGTGACCGCACTTGCGCTGGCCAAGGTCAATCTGGCGGCAGAGACGGTCACCGAAGTGGAGGACAATGTTTCCAATAAAACGCAGTTTATTAAATTCCTTACGGTGGATGCGGAAAATCTGCTCCATCGGGCGAAGACTGAGGAGACGAAAGCTGCCTGCAAAAAGGTCTATGAGGCCGCCCGCTATTCTGACCCCATGAGCAGTCATGGGTTGGAATCCATTGAGAAAGAAATCTCTTCCAAGATGGGGGCACTGTCCTATCTTATCGACCAGAATAACGATGGGGAGGCGCTGGGCGTTGCGCAGGAAGTCGTTAATCTGATCGAGGCCAGAAACAGGGAATGCAGAGCCCTGAAATAAGCCGTTAAGAGGAGTTGGGAAAATGTCAACATTCAGGTGTAAGATGTGCGGCGGGATGCTGGAAGTTTCCGGCACCCAAACCGTAGTTGAATGTGACTACTGCGGGACGAAGCAGACGATTGCGAAATCCAGGGATGAGGTCATTGCGAATCTGTTCGCCCGGGCGAACAATCTGCGCCTGAGGTCGGAGTTTGAACGTGCGCAGCAGCTCTATGAAAAAATACTGGAGCAGGACGACACCGAGGCGGAGGCGCATTGGTGCACCGTCCTGTGCAGATATGGAATCGAGTATGTGGAGGATCCCAAAACGGGCAAACGAATCCCCACCTGTCACCGTACCTCCTACAAGGCGGTTACTACCGATCCGGACTATCTAGCGGCGATGGAGCATGGGGATATCTCCCAGCGGGCGATATATCAGCAGGAGGCAAAGGAAATTGATGCCATCCAGAAAAGAACGCTGGATATTGTGAAAAAGGAATCCCCCTTTGATGTTTTTATCTGCTATAAAGAGACGGATGAAGACGGCCAGCGTACAAGGGACAGCATCATTGCCGATGAGATCTACTACCATCTGACCCAGCAGGGGCTGAAAGTTTTCTTTGCTGCTATTACATTGAAAGATAAATTGGGTCAGGCTTACGAACCGTATATTTTTGCGGCTCTGAATTCGGCGAAAGTAATGCTGGTTCTGGGAACAAAACCGGAATATTTCACCGCCACCTGGGTGAAGAATGAATGGAGCCGCTTCCTTCAACTGATGCATGATGACCGGAGCAAACTTCTAATTCCCTGCTACCGGGATATGGATGCTTATGATCTGCCCGGTGAATTTGCCCATTTGCAGGCACAGGACATGGGCAAAATCGGATTCATCAACGATGTTGTCCGTGGGATCCGTAAGATTATCCAACCAGAAGAACCAAAACAAGCCGACACGGTGCAGGTCGTAAATTCCGCCGAGCCGGTAAGTGTGACCCCCATGGTTCAGCGTGCATTTATTTTCCTGGAGGATGGGGCTTGGAATCGTGCCAATGAATATTGCGAAAAAGTACTGGATCTGGATCCCAAGAATGCCCAGGCATATTTATGCCAGGCACTGGTGGAACTGAAGTGCGCTTCGCTGGAAGAATATGTCCAAAAACGGATCAGTGCCACGGAAAAATGCAAGGAAGATCGTTTTTATCTGGAAGACCATAAGGCGCATATTGATTCCATGGCAGAAAAATATTGGGTCGCAAACTATTTGAATTATGCAGACATTGCGGAGTTCTATGATTTTGACGTCCGTTATGCATTGATAACCGGGTTAGTACGGCAGGAGCAGCTGAAACAAGAGCAGGAAAACTGGAATCAAAATCGACTCTTGCAGCGAGCGGAGCAATTTGCATCCGGTGATTTCAAAAATGAGTTGACCGGAGCAAAGGAACGCTTGCTGGGCGAATTAAAAAAACGAGTTGAAGAAGCGGAAGCCGAAGATAAGAAAAAAATCGCAGAACTGCATCGGTACTATGATGAACTGGAAGCTCAGGCGGATGATGAGTTGCGACAGACCTACGAAAGGGCACTGGCAAGGCAGGAGCAGGATCGTCAGGAGCAGGACAGACTGGAGCGGGAAAGGCAGGAGCAGGAAAGGATCCGGCAAATAGAGCAGCAGAGAATGGAACAGGAACGCCGACTCCAGGAGCAAAGACAGATGGAGGAGGATTACCGGGAGTGGCAGAGTCAAGCGAAAAGGACAAATTCAATTTACGTTCTCAACCAACTAAAGGGACATTTTACTCAAATCGAGAAATATGAAGATGCTGATTTCTGCGCCCGACGTATCCAGGAAATTGAGAAGCAGAATCAAGCGGAGCGGGAAATTTCCAAGAAAATGGCGGAAATCAGGAGACAGAAAGACTTCCGGCGGGACAGGATCATCCGGGTGATCGTTGTCACTGTGCTGCTTATATCTGCTATTGCAGGTATCTATTTCTTTGTACTTCTTCCGAAGAATCGATATTCAAAGGCTCTGGAATGTATGAACATAGGCGACTATCAGCAAGCCTATACGATTTTTTCCGAGCTGGGCGACTACAAGTGGAGCGAGTCTTACAGCGAACGACTGGGGGAGTATTTGAACGGCATCCAATTGATGGATGAGCGGAAATATCAAGAGGCAATTTCGGTGTTCCAGGACTTGATCGACTCGTGGCGTGACTCCTTTGACGGTAAGGAAAAGCTTCAGGAGTGCACCGATCAGCTTTTCCTGCTGAATTTTCCGGATTATATCAGCTGCGGGGAAAGGCATACGGTTGCATTGCGGAACGATGGAACCGTGGTCGCTACGGGGTGGAACGATTCTGGTCAATGCGATGTGACCGAGTGGAAAGAGATCGTTGCCGTCAGTGCCGGATATATGAATACAGTTGGCTTGAACGAGAATGGACGTGTTCTCGTAGTGGGGAACAGCCTGTTTTATGACGAACATGATGTAAGATCCTGGCGGGGAGTCACTTCTGTCAGTGCGGGCTTCTTTCATGTGGTTGGGCTGAGAGCGGACGGTACGGTTTATGCAGCGGGAAAAAACTGGAACGGTCAGTGCGATGTACAGGATTGGGAGAATATCGTTGCGATCAGTGCCGGAGGAAGTTGCACCGTTGGGCTGAAAGATGATGGGACGGTGGTAATCACGAATCATCCCGATGATGCGGATTTTAATCGGGAATATGATGTCTCCCAATGGAAAGATATTGTTTCCGTCAGTGCTGCTTATGAGCATGTTGTTGGCCTGAAGTCGGATGGAACCGTTGTTGCTGCCGGCTACAACAATTGCGGCCAGTGCGATGTGGATAGCTGGCGGGATATCATCGCAATCAGTACCGGGGATCGGCATACCATTGGCCTGAGATCGGACGGCACCATTGTTGCCACCGGAAATTCGGAGTATTTCGATGGAATCGAAAAATGGTCGGATATCGTTGCCATCAGCGCAAACGGTGGGCACAACGTGGGAATGAAAGCTGGCGGAACACTGGTCTATGCCGGTGACAATGACTATGGCCAGTGCGATGTTACGGACTGGACGGATATCTTACCGGATGGGCTGATTGTTAAATAAATCCTGCGGCGGTTCAGCAAGCCCATGGGAAACATAAAAAGCGGGAGAAGTCAGTCCTATTTGACTTCTCCCGCAATTGTCTTTCTTACCCTTTCTTCCAGTGAAAAGACAGCTGAGTCAACATAAAAGGGGCTGGATCTGTTTCCCGGCAAGAGCTGCGGAAAGAGTGGGGGAAATCAAATCGAAATGCGCCACGATGGAGGTAGGCTTCCCCTCCGGAGCATCCTGCCCAAAGGGGACGAAATAATAATTCTTCCTGGCCAGCAGTCGTCCAATGTTTTCGGCTGCGGCTGCAAGGGCATCGTTGGTGGAAACGGCGACGATTACCGGGCGGCCATTACGCAGATGGCTCTTGGCAGCCAGGGTGACCGGGGTATCTGCGATACCGTGGCTCAGTTTCGCCAGGGTATTGCCCGTACACGGGGCAATGATCAGCGCATCCAGCAGCTTCTTCGGGCCAATTGGCTCCGCCTGGGCAATGGAGCGGATTACCGGACGGCCACAGGTCAGCTCCGCCCTGGACAAAAAGTCCTGGGCATTGCCGAAGCGGGAATCCGTGGAAGCGGAGGCAAGGGAAAAAATGGGGAAGATTTCGTGTTCTTTGCTGAGTTCTTCCATTACGGGGAAAACTTTGGCGAATGTACAGAACGAGCCGCAGACGGCGAATCCGATATTCATGGCGTTCCTCCATCAATCATTCTTAGAATACTCCTGGCGATCAGTTCCCCGGAGCTCTCAGGAACATGGATTCCGGGTAGACCACGGGCGGGGATGACATCCTCCGCCTCGATACCGGGGCGGGATGCCAGATCGATTTTTAGGCAATTGGTGCATTTTCCTGCAATTTCCTTTGGAATCATCATTCCCGGTGATGTATTAAATAGAATTCGATATTTCTCGATTTCCTCCGGCAGCTTTTCTGGGCAAACACAGCGCACACCAAAGGAGGATGCCTCCGCCAGGTGCGCCGGAGTGCGGGATAGCACACTTACCTCTGCACCGTAAGACATCAACAGCCGGGCAAGGTGCTTGCCGATTCGTCCCCATCCGATGACCAATACCGGAGCATTCCGTAGGGAGAAATTAATTTTTCCTCCCGCAATTTTTAGAGCGCACTCCGCCGTCAGAGCGGCATTTTCGTATTGGTATATTTCGTCTTTTAATAAATCGATTTTTGGGCAATCGGGGAAGATACCGGCGGGGAGATTTCCACCGATCAGCGTGATCCCCCTTGGCAGATGGGTGAGCAAATCACCCAAATCTGCGCCGCTTTTCAGCCGCCCATCTTCCCGGAAACTGGGAACATCCATCAATAGATGGGTCGCCTCCGGCGTGATATGATCCGCTATGCTGATTCCCCGGCGGGTCAGTGCCCTTGCGGCGGCGTGACTTGCGGGGGTACATCCGGCAGGATAGATCATTATATGGTTCATGTTATATCCCTCCTGTGCTCCAAAATATGACGTGTGGGAGAAATATGTGATATCGGAGGATGCTGAAAAAGAAAACGCCGTGTGCATTTTCGATACACACGGCGCTGGAATGGAAAGGATTATTTCAGGAATCCGTTGACGATCTGCTCCTCTGCCTCCTGCTCCGTCAGGCCGAGAGTCATGAGCTTGATGATCTGTTCACCGGCGATTTTACCGATGGCCGCTTCATGGATCAGAGCGGCATCGATATTGTTGGCCTCCAGCTGGGGGACAGCCAGGATGCGGGCATTGCCCATAATGATGGCATCGCACTCCGTATGGCCGGTGCAGGCGGCGTTACCGCTAATGCGGGAATCGAATTTCTGGTAAGATTCGTCCTTGGCAACGCTGCGGGAGACCACATCGGCTCTGGCACCGTCGCCGTTGAGCTCGGTGACGTAGATGCTTTCTGCCATCTGGCTGCCGTGGGTCATCAGCCGCTCCCGGACGACCATGGATGCACCGGCGGCCAGGGTAGCACGGGTGGTGCGGATGGTGGAATCCACGCCCTTGATCTGCACCATCTCCATTTCCATGGAGCTGTTTTCTTCCATGGTCACTTCCGTAATGGGGTTCAGGATCCGTTTGCCGGTTCCGTCTCCCTCGCCATAGTGCTTCTCTACGTATTTGACCTTGGCATTTTTGCCAACGAAGAAACGGTGAATGCCGTCATGTTCGGAGTCCTGTACGCCGCAGTTATGGATGCCGCACCCGGCAACGATAACGACATCGGCATCCTCACCAATATAAAAATCGTTGTAAACCGTCTCTTTCAGCCCGCTCTGACTCAGGACAACGGGGATGTGAACACTCTCGTTCTTGGTGCCGGGTTTGATATGAATATCAATGCCGCTGCCATCCTCTTTGGAGACGATTTCAATATTGGCAGTGGAATTTCGCCCGGCAAGGGCACTGTTGGAGCGGATATTGTATGCCCCCTCCGGGACGGTATGCAGGTCGGCAATCTCCTGAAGAAGCCGTATTTGAATTTCATCCATTTTCATGACTTACATTCCTCCTGCTTCAATTTTGTTGCAACTGCGAGCGACATCGGCGCTGCGCATCAGTTCCGGCATCACTTCGTCTTTGGTGCCACGGGTGCGGATGCCTCCATCCGCCAGGACGATGATCTCGTCCGCAATGTCAAGGATACGCTCCTGATGGGAGATAATGACAATGGAGCCGTTGATGGTTTCCCGCATATGGCGGAAGACCTTGATCAGGCTCTGGAAGCTCCACAGATCGATACCGGCTTCCGGCTCATCGAAGATGGACAGCCGGGTTCCACGTGCCAGAACCGTTGCGATTTCAATGCGCTTCAATTCGCCGCCGGACAGGGAGGCGTTCACTTCACGATTTACATAATCCTTGGCGCACAGTCCTACTTCGGACAGATAATTGCAGGCCTCAGCAACGCTGAGCCGTTTTTTCGCTGCCAGGCGCAGCAGATCCAGCACGGTAATGCCTTTGAAGCGAACCGGCTGCTGCAAAGCAAAACTGATGCCCAGGTTTGCCCGGTCGGTGATGGAAAAATCGGTGATATTCTGGTCATCGAACCAGATTTCGCCGCTGCTCGGGCGCTGGATTCCGGCAATCAGTTTGGCCAGGGTGGACTTGCCGCTGCCGTTAGGGCCGGTAATGACGATGAATTTACCCTCGTCCACATCCAGATTTAGATTTTTGATGATTTGCTTCTGTCCCTTTTCCTCGGTTACGTCAAAGGTCAGATCCTTTATTTGAAGCATATGGCTTTTTTCCTCCAAAATCGTCTTGTCGCTTTCCAAACTCACATTCTACACCATTTCCTCCCAGGATTCAACTGTTAATCCAAAAATCAGGAAGAATTTTCCGAAAAATCCGGTTGCGTGAAAAAAGAGCCTGTGGTAGAATAGAATTCGTAAGAAAGCTTTTGCCTGCAAGGGGATTGTAGTATGAACGAACTTGAGATCATTCGTCACAGCCGGATTCCCGGATTGACTGCTTTTTTTAATACTGTTGACTACCGGACACCACATTTCCACCCGGAGTGGGAGCTGATCTGGCTGCTGGATAATCCCATGACCGTCAGTGGGAGCGGCGGCTCTTTCCGGGCAGAAGCGGGGAATCTGCTGCTCTTCCAGCCCAACGAGCCCCATGAGCTGCATATGGTGGACGAGAAATGCACGTTCCTGTGTTTGCAGGTATCGCCGGAGCTGCTGCGGCTGGAAAGTGATTTGGTGACGGATGCGGTATTGCTGGATCCCTATCTTGGGGAGGAAGCGGGGGATATCCGTCAGGCGCTGCTGGATATTGCCCAGAGTTACATTGAGCAGGAGCCTTATGGCGCATTGCGGTGCACCGGTCAGGCGTGCCTCGTGTTCTTCAAAATTCTCAATGCCATCCCCGTCCGGGCGATTACCCGGGAGGAACGCATCAGCCAGGAGAAGCGCAATAAGCGCCTCACATCCCTGATCCGTTTCGTCGATGAGAATTATATGCACAAAATTCGGTTGTCCGATTTTGCGGAGGCCGAGGGCTTCTCTATGAGTTATCTATCCCATTTTATCAAAAGCACCCTGAATCAAAGCTTCCAGGAATATGTCAATTCTGTCCGGGTCAACTGCGCCTGCAAACTGATCGCCAGCGGGGAAGAGAAATTAACGGCCGTGTGCATGGCTTCCGGCTTTTCGGACTATCGCTATTTCTCAGCCGCATTCAAGCGCCAGTTCGGAATGACACCGGAACAATATAAGCTTTCCCTGAAAAAGCCGGAAAATGCAGTTATCCACCACAGCATCCATTCTTTGGAGCGATTCTACACCGACGAGCAGAGCAAAGCGCTCATCCAGAAGCTCCGGGAATGAAAGAAATGCACAATTCCGGTGCCCGGAAAATAGTAGATTCGCTGAAAATGAGCAAAAAGCAACTTTGTATAATAAAAAGCCCCAAGAGCCACTTGCAGGAATCGGGAGCCTGTATTAAACTAAAATAAATAAAGTGGCGTGGTTCTGCACTGCGCCGTGATTAAGGAGGATATTTCTATGCAATATTTTATCGGTATTGACCTGGGTACATCCGCTGTTAAACTGCTGCTGGTGGACGAAAACGGCAAGATTTGCAGCACCGTTTCCCGGGATTATCCGCTGTATTTCCCCAATCCCGGCTGGTCTGAGCAAAACCCTGAGGATTGGTGGGTTGCTGTGCAGGACGGACTGAAAGAGCTGACGAAAGCGATCGATGTCAATGATGTAGCCGGTATCGGCTGCGGCGGTCAGATGCATGGCCTTGTGATCCTGGATGAAAATGATCAGGTGATTCGTCCTGCAATTCTGTGGAATGATGGTCGTACCTCCAAAGAAGTGGATTACCTCAACAATGAAATCGGCAAGCAGAAGCTGTCCCAGCTGACGGCGAATATCGCTTTCGCCGGATTTACTGCGCCGAAGCTACTATGGGTGCAGAAGAATGAACCGGAGAACTTTAAACGCATCCGCAAAATTATGCTGCCAAAGGACTTCATCAACTATAAGCTCACCGGTGTTCACGCCTGCGATTACTCCGATGCTTCCGGTATGCTGCTGCTGGATGTGCAGAACAAGTGCTGGTCCAGGGAAATGCTGGATATTTGCGGCGTTGCCGAAAGCCAGATGCCGAAGCTTTTCGAAAGTTTCCAGGTGATCGGTACCGTCAGTGCCGATATTGGCCTGCCCAAAACGACCAAGGTTGTTGCCGGTGCCGGTGACAATGCCGCCGCCGCCGTGGGTACCGGTACGGTGGGGGACGGTGCTTGCAACATCAGTTTGGGCACCTCCGGCACGGTGTTCATCTCCTCGGAGCATTTTGGCGTTGATTCCACCAATGCGCTGCACGCATTTGCTCATGCGGATGGCCGGTTCCATCTGATGGGTTGTATGCTTTCCGCCGCCAGCTGCAACAAGTGGCTGTGCGACGAGATCCTGAATACCAAGGATTATCCCGCTGAACAGAAAGATATCACCGATGATAAGCTGGGTGCCAACCGGGTCTATTTCCTGCCATACCTGATGGGTGAGCGCAGCCCCATCAATGATACCAATGCTCGTGCTACTTTCCTGGGTATGAGCATGGACACCACCCGCTCCGACATGGTTCAGGCAGTTTTGGAGGGTGTTGCTTTCGCCATCCGGGATAGCTTCGAGGTAGCTAAGAGTCTGGGCATCCATATTGAGCGCTCCAAGGTTTGCGGCGGCGGCGCCAAGAGCCCCCTGTGGCGCAAGATTTTTGCCAATGTGCTGAACCTGCCCCTGGACATTCCTCAGACCGAGGAAGGCCCCGGCTACGGCGGCGCAATGCTGGCGATGGTTGGCTGCGGCGTGTATGAAAGCGTAAGCGCCTGCGCCGATGCACTGGTCAGTGTGCGTGAAACCGTTCTGCCTGATCCTGAGATTTCTCAGCGTTACGAGAAGCAGTATCAGAACTTCAAGGAGATTTATCCCTCGCTGAAAGCGCTGTTTGCAAAGCTCCAGGAGCAGTAATTTTCCCATAGTGGTACAATAGAATAGTGTCTAAAGAATCGCCCAAACAAAAACGTTTGGGCGATTCTTGCGTGTATAGCAGTTTTTTACATTCGCTGATATACGGGCTTGTAATAGAAAATGAATATTTGATGTGGTAGAATTTACAAAAAATCGATGATATTAAAAATGCTTCTGTGCTATCGTCTGATTTTGCAAGTTATAGAAAAAAACTTGCAAAAAAGGATTGAATTTTCTGAGCGCTTCTGGTACAATAACCACTATGAAATACACGGTGGAGAAACAGATGTCTCTACCGTGCAATACCAAAAGGATGTTTGACCCAAAAGGAGTGCTGAAATCATGAGCTATGTAAACGAAGTACTGGAACGTGTAAAGAAGCAGAACCCCGATCAGCCGGAATTCATTCAGGCCGTTACCGAAGTGCTGGAATCCCTGTCCGCCGTGATTGAGAAAAACGAGGACTCCTTCCGGAAAAATGCACTGCTGGAGCGGTTGACTACCCCTGAGCGGGTGATCATGTTCCGTGTTCCCTGGATCGATGACAAAGGCCAGGTGCAGATCAATAACGGTTACCGTGTTCAGTTCAATAGCGCCATCGGCCCATACAAGGGTGGATTGCGGTTCCATCCCTCCGTTAATTTGAGCATCCTGAAATTCCTGGGCTTCGAGCAGGTTTTCAAGAATTCCCTCACCGGTCTGCCCATTGGCGGAGGCAAGGGTGGTTCGGATTTTGACCCCAAGGGCAAGTCCGATCGGGAGATCATGGTTTTCTGCCAGAGCTTTATGACGGAGCTTTGCAAATACATCGGGGCGGATACCGATGTCCCCGCCGGTGATATTGGCGTGGGTGGCCGGGAGATCGGCTACCTCTTCGGGCAGTATAAGCGCATCCGTGATCTGTACGAGGGGGTGCTCACCGGCAAGGGATTGAGCTACGGCGGCTCCCTGGCACGTACCCAGGCTACGGGTTATGGCCTGATGTACCTGGCAGAGGAAATGCTGAAATGCAACGGCAAAGAGCTGGCAGGGAAGACGGTTGCCGTGTCCGGTGCCGGCAATGTGGCTACCTATGCCATTGAGAAAGCGTGGCAACTGGGGGCAAAACCCGTTACTTGCAGCGATTCCACCGGCTGGATCTATGACCCCGACGGTATCGATGTGGCAACCCTAATCGAAGTGAAGCAGGTGAAGCGTGCACGCCTGACGGAATATGCGAAAGCTCGCCCCAATTCCATCTATCACGAGGGGAAAGGCGTTTGGACGACAAAGTGTGATGTGGCTTTCCCCTGCGCAACCCAGAATGAATTGAATCTGGAAGATGCAAAGATACTGGTGGCGAATGGCTGCTTTGCCGTAGCAGAGGGGGCAAATATGCCGACGACTCTGGATGCAACCAAGTATTTCCAGGATAACGGAATCCTCTTCTGCCCGGGTAAGGCATCCAATGCTGGTGGCGTGGCCACATCCGCACTGGAAATGAGCCAGAATTCTCAGCGCCTGAGCTGGACATTTGACGAAGTGGATGCGAAGCTGAAAACCATTATGGTGAACATATTCCATAATATCGACGATGCATCCAGGGCTTATGGCATGGAGGGCAATTATGTGGCCGGTGCCAATATCGCCGGTTTCCTGAAGGTTGCCGATGCAATGAATGCCCAGGGAATTGTGTAAAAGATAGCAAAGTTCCGCTGCTTTTTGCAGCGGAACTTTTTTGATTAAAGAAAACCACCAGCCCGGCTGGTGGTTCCAAAAAGCTTTAGCTATG
>CAZTYB010000032.1:0-18189 GCA_964617595.1 uncultured Oscillospiraceae bacterium
ATGGAGTCGATGGCCTTGATACCGGTTTGCAGGGGACGGCTAACGTGCTGGCGCTCGATGATGCCGGGGGCGGGCATCTCAATGGGGCGGTAGGTTTCCGCTTCGATGTCGCCCTTGCCGTCAATGGGGGCGCCCAGGGCGTTGACAACACGGCCGATGAGCTTCTTGCCCACGGGGACGGATACAACACGACCGGTGCGCTTGACGGTGTCGCCCTCTTTGATGCCTTGATCGGAGCCCAGAATGGTGATGGAAACGGTATCCTCTTCCAGATTCTGTGCCATGCCGAACGAGCCGTCCGGGAATTCCAGCAGCTCACCGGACATACATTTTTCCAAACCGGAGGCTTTTGCAATGCCATCGCCCACCAGAATGACCACGCCGGTTTCGCTGACTTCAATTTTGTTTTCGTAGTTCTTGATCTGGCTACGAATGATTTTGGTTATTTCTTCGGGTTTCAGTTCCATACAGTCCCTGCTTTCTGGTCAGAGTACGGTCTTGTTCAGCAGATCCCGGATGGCATCCAATCGATGGGACACGGTGTCATCCAGCCGCTGACCGTCATAGTCCAGGCGAACGCCGCCATAGACTGCTGGGTCGATTCGGTTACGCAGGTCGATTTTTTTGCCTGTGATCCGGTTGAGCTTCTGCGCCAATTTGTCCGTCTGGGCGGGGCTGAGCGCCACGGCGGTGACGGCGGTGACGGGCAGAATGCCGTTATCCTGATTGTAAAGGTTCGTATAGGTAGCGCAGCATTCCGAAAAATGGCGGATATAGCCTTTCTCAGTCAGGATTTTTAAGAAGTTGAGAAGATAAATATGAATCTTGTCCCGCAGGGTATCGTCCAGAAGACGGCAGCGCTCCTGCTTGGCAAGGCTGGGGGTGGCCAGCAGCCGAATGAATTCCGGGGACTGCCCGAAGATATCGTTCAGCGTATTCATCTGGGTGCGGAGTTCCTCCGTCAGGTTCTCGCTTTTGGCCAGCTCGTACAGGGACTGGCCGTAAACAGTTCCAACTTCGGTCATAGGACTCACCCAATTTCGTCAATGAAGCGGTCGATCAGTTCAGCCTGATCGGCAGCATTCAGCTCGTGACCGACCACCTTGCCGGCAATGGTCAGAGCCAGGTCGGAGATTTCGTTCTTGGCATCGTTCAGAGCTTTCTTCTTCTCCTGGGCAATGTCGGCGCTGGCCTTGTCCATGATGGCGGCCGCATCGGCGTTGGCCTGGCGGATGATGGTCTCTTCACGAGCCTGGGCACGAGCGGTTGCTTCTTTCACCAGCTGCTCAGAGGTAGCCTGGGCGGCGGAGAGCTTCTGCTTGTACTCCGTTTCCAGTGCGGTGGCCTGCTGCTTGGCATTGTCCGCATCCTGGTAGATGTCGTCAATTTCTTTTTGCCGATCCTGAATCATCTTCATAACGGGCTTGAAAAGAAATTTGGTGCCTACGAAAATAACTGTCAGGGTGTTTAGTAGAGTGAACAGCGCAGTCCATAGGTTCACACCGATAAATTCTTCAAAGTAACCCATGCACTTTGCTCCTTTCGTATGAAATCAGAGAAAGGTGCATCTTACAGGGTGAACAGAATCAGAATGCCAGTAACCAGAGAATAGATACCAGTGGACTCGGTGATTGCACAGCCCAGAATCATGTTAACACGCAGATTGTCGGCAGCTTCGGGCTGACGAGCCATGCCCTCCAGTGCGTGGCTGACAGCGTTGCCTTCGCCAAGAGCGGGGCCGATAGCGCCAATGCCGCAGCACAGGCCAGCGCCCAGAGCCTTACCCAAAATTGCCAAACCGTCACCAATACTCATAATAAATGTCCTCCTAAAAATTGATTTGTATAAGAATGAGTTTTGCTGAAAAATTTATGTTGTCTCCACTGCCTTGGGCTCCGGCAAAGAACCGGCGATATAGACCATGGATAGTAGAGTAAACACCAATGCCTGAATGAATCCGGAGAAGAAATCGAAATAAACCGAAAGAACGGCGGGAATGCCATAGGTGAAGATGGGCACACCGGAGAGAATGCCCACCGCCTCGAGTAGGCCGAACAGCCCCACTACGAACGTGACGGCGGCGAGAATCTTATGCATCATTTTACCGGTCTTCTTCGCCCACAGGAAGAAAAGCAGAACCCCTGCAACGATCAGCACCAGCCCCATCAGCCAGCCCACGGATGTGACCAGACCGATGACCACGGTGGACAGCACAGTCAGTGCAGCGTAGACAATGGCGGAAATGATGCCGCCCACGGAAACATTACTGAAATGACGGAACGACATGGAAAGCGGCTGCGCCAGATCAGAGATGATGTTCATGGGGTTCAGATAGTTCTTCAGGAATGCAACGATGCCGTTGTGCTTGATATTATTGAACCAGATGATGAAAGAGACCATCAGCGCCCAAACGGCGGTGCAGTTCAGGTCGGCGGTGGACGAACGCAGGAATCCGGTGGTGCCGATGTAACTGCCGCAGATACTGCACAGGAACAGGCAGCCCATGAAAGGGGTCCACCCGATATTGTGCTTGCCCATGGCGGAGGTGGTCAGGTTGGTGATCATACTGACACCTTTCTCTACCAGAACCTGGATTTTTCCCGGGCGCTTTTGCAGATTGCGCCCCAGGAGAATGAACGCAGTGCACAGCAAAATGGTCACTAAAAAGGACGATACGGTGGTCTGGGAAATGGGGATCCCCCCGAAAATGGGAATAACGAAATAGACGTATGCGCCAGTGACATCAATGCTCATGACTTTGCTCCTCCAGACTTTCTGAAAAATTCAATTACCATAAGGATGGGAAATGCAAAGAACAAAGGAACGACCATCGCAATCACATTACAGTGGCCGCTCTTGGCGAAAACCACCAGCAGCGCCGCAATGACGACCATGCGCAGATAGAAAGATGTTTTGATGGCGGCTTTGCCCCCTTTCACATCCTGCTGCGCTGCCTTGTCGGCGGCGGCATCGGAAGCGATGGCCATAAACAGGAAATTGCCGGTGGCCAGCAGCGCCCCAATGACGGCACCGAGAACCACGGTGTAGTTCATCTGCCCCAGCAGGGCGAAAATCCCAACCACGGCGGCGGCACCCAGCAGCTCTCCGCACAGCAGCAGCGCCGTTTCCCGAATGATAAATTTTTTGGTATTCATAGATTAACCTCGCATTTTTCAGTCATGGTCGCAGAAGCTTACCGGTGGCGCGGCGGGCTTTTTGGGGGACTTGCGCTGGATATACTTGTCCATGGATTTCAGCGCATCCCGCAGGCCGCCGATGGCGCTGCATACCCCGAGGATGACCCCCACTGCGATCACCCAGCGGCTCCAGCCAAAATAACTGCACAGCCAGACAGCCAGCAGGGTATAGCCGACCAGTGGGGCGACAACGGAAATGCCCAATTGGGTCAGCCAAATCAACAAGCCAAGATCTTTCATACACCCTCCGCCAATCCTGCCCCATATTACAGTTTGATTATAACAAAATTCCTGCTGCTTTGCAATCTCATTATTCAACAAAGTTTCCTAAAAAAATTCATTACTTCCTACAAATGCCATCTTTCCTATGGATACGAAAAGAATGGATGGCCGCTTTTTCTCCCTTTTTCATGGAATTTTGCGAAAAGGGAAGAGAAAGGTCTTTTCATTTTGCCCATTTTATAGTAAAATAATAAACATAGAAGAAACAGGCGTTATGGTGCGCTTTTGGATGGGAGCGTTTTCTTTGGGAGAGCAGGAACTGGAAATTTTACAGGGTTCGGTCAGCGCAGTGGTCTACCAGAATTATGACAATGGCTACAGCGTGCTGCGCCTGAACGTGGGCGGCGACCAGAATGTGACGGTGGTGGGAACCATCCCGCTGCCGACCGTTGGGGAGCAGCTGATGGTGACCGGCCGATGGAGCACCCATTCCAGCTATGGCAAGCAGTTTGAGGCGGAATTTCTGGAGCGGATGATGCCCCAGTCCGTGCCGGAAATTCTGGCGTACCTGTCCAGCCGGGTGGTTAAGGGCATCGGCCCAAAGACGGCGTCACGCATCGTTAGTCATTTTGGGGAGAAAACCCTGGAAATTATGGAGCGCCAGCCTCAGCGGCTGGCGGAAGTATCCGGCATCTCTCCCGCCCGGGCGGCGGCGATTGGAGAGGAGTTCCGCTTGCAGGTGGGGATGCGCCAGCTCATTGAGTTCTTCGCCCTGCACCATTTGCCGGCGGAATTGGCGGTGCGCACCTATAAGATCTACGGCGACAGCGCTATGGAGCAGCTGTACGATGACCCCTATTTGCTCATGGACGAGGGACTGGAAGCCTCTTTCGGGGCGGTGGATCGCTTCGCCATTGAGCTTGGGGTAGCCGGGGACGATCCCCGCCGGGTGGAGGCGGGGCTGCTGTTTGAATTGGATTATAACCAGTCGGCGGGGCACAGCTTCCTGCCGGAGGAGAAATTGATCGCCGCTACGGTGCAGCTGCTTTCCGTCCCACCGGAAACGGTGCAGCAGAGCCTTTCCCAGGTGAGTCAGGCACAACGGGTGGTGACGGATACCCTGGCCGGGATCCGGGTGGTTTATCTGCCGCAGCTGTACGAGGTGGAGCAGTATTGCGCCCAGCGGCTGCTGGAATTTGCCTCCGCTTCTTTCCCGGAGAAAAGGGATCTGGAATCCCTCCTGCGCCAGGCTGCCCGGGAAAGCGGCCTGGATTATTCCCAGCAGCAGGAACAGGCCATCCGCCAGGCTGCATCTTCCGGACTGCTATTGATCACCGGCGGCCCCGGCACCGGCAAGACTACGGTCTTGCGGGGGATCCTGAATCTGCTGGGGAATATGCAGCTGAGCTATCTGGTGGCGGCGCCCACCGGGCGGGCGGCCAAACGATTGAGCGAAGTGACCGGCGAGGATGCTTCCACCATCCATCGCCTGCTGGAAGCGGGGATCGACCCGGCAACGGGGAAGATGGTCTTCGCCAGGGACGAGGATAACCCGCTGAAATGCGATGTGGTCGTGGTGGATGAGATGTCCATGGTGGATGTATTGCTGCTTTCCAGCTTGCTTCGTGCCATCCCACGGGGGAAGCGACTGATCCTGGTGGGTGACCCGGATCAGCTGCCGCCGGTTGGTCCCGGATTCCCGTTCAGCGATATGCTCCGCAGTGGAATCCTCCCGGCGGTGCGGCTGACGGAGATTTTCCGCCAGGCGCAGCAGAGCCTGATCGTGATGAATGCCCACCGGGTCAACCGGGGGGAATTGCCGGAACTGAGGAATGTGGCCAGCGATTTCTTCTTTATGCGCCGCAATTCCGAGGAGGCAGTTGGCCAGCTGATCCGGGACTTGTGCACCACCCGGCTGCCCAAGAATATGGGCATCCAGCCGCCGGAAATCCAGGTGCTTTCCCCCACCCGCAAGGGCGGCATCGGCACGGCATCGCTGAATAAATTGCTCCAGGCGTCACTGAACCCACCCTCCTCCCAGAAAAAGGAGAAGCAATACGGGGAATTTGTGTTGCGTGAGGGGGATCGGGTGATGCAAATTCGAAACAATTATGATATAATCTGGAAGAAAACCGATGGCAAGACTTCCGGAATGGGGATTTTCAATGGTGACGTGGGGGTCATTAAAGAGATCGACCTCCAGCAGGAGCAGCTCACCGTCCTCTACGATGACCGGGAGGCGGACTATGATTTCACCCAACTGGGGGAGCTGGAGCTTGCCTATGCGGTCACGGTACATAAGAGCCAGGGCAGTGAATACCGGGCGGTGATCCTCACTGCCTGGAATGGTTCGCCGTATCTGCTCAACCGCAGCGTTTTGTACACCGCCATTACCCGTGCCCGGGAGTTGCTGATCATTGTGGGGAAAGAGGAGATGGTTGCCATGATGGTGGAGAACTCCAAAAAGAACCGCCGCTATACCGGATTGAAGCTCCGCTTGCAGGGGAAGACGAAATGAAATTCCTCTTGTTTGGATTGAAAGAACTTCTGTTTCCCCGCCGGTGTATGCTCTGCCGCACCCCTCTGGGGAAAGAGGAGACGGATCTGTGCCATAATTGCTTCATTCAGGTGCCGGTGTACCCCTTTGGGGCGGGAAATTTGGAAAGAACAAGAAAAAACGATCTCCATTTTCTTGACAGCTTCACCGCAGTCTGGTACTATGGTGGGGATGTGCGCCGGAGTATCCTCCGGTATAAATTCTACAGAGGCACTTATCTTGCCCCGAAATTTGGCAGAATGTTGGCCATGGCGATCCAGCAGCGTGGGCCGCAAGAATACAATATCCTCACCTGGGTGCCCGTCAGTCGCCTCCGGCGACTGCGCCGGGGATATGACCAGTGCGCATTGCTTGCAAAATACGTGGGCAGGGAACTGGGTGTAGCTGCCCGGCCAACCTTGCGTAAGAAGCGCCATACCCCGCCCCAAACGGCGCAGCCCTCCCCGGAGATGCGCAGGGCGAATATCCTGGGCGCTTATGAGACATTGCGCCGTGCCGATGTGCGGGGGAAGTCCGTATTGCTGCTGGACGATGTCTTCACCACCGGTGCCACCATGAACGAATGCGCCCGTATGCTGCTGATGGCGGGGGCGAAAGAAGTACACGGAGCTGCCATTGCAGCATCCCGCAACCATAAATAATCCAAGTAGGTGAACAAAAATGCAATTATTTTCCAATGACCTGGGTGTTGACCTGGGTACCTCCAATGTGCTGATTTATGCGGACGGAAAGGGACTGGTTGTCCGGGAGCCCGCCGTTGTTGCGCTGGACAGGAATACCGGCAAAATCCTTCAGGTGGGTGCGGCTGCCCGGAATATGCTGAACCGTACCCCCGGCAACGTGATCGCCATGCGCCCGCTGCGTGAGGGCGTGATCTCTGACCACGAGATGACCGTGCGGATGCTCCAAGAAATGTTTAAGACGGCGACCAAAGCCTCCGTCTTTACCCCGAAACCCCGTGTGGTCATCAGTGTTCCCAGCGGTGTCACCGAGGTGGAGGAGCGGAGCGTGATCAATGCCGCCATCGAGGCAGGCGCTCGAAGAGTCTTCCTGATCGAGGAGCCACTGGCTGCCGGGCTGGGCGCCGGACTGGATCTGAAAGGGAGCAAGGGCTATATGGTGGTGGATATCGGTGGCGGCACCACGGATATCGCCGTGCTGAGCATGAATGGCGTGACCATTTCTTCCTCCCTGAAAATCGCCGGTGATTCCTTTGACGAATCCATCGCCCGCTATGTCCGCCGCCAGTACGGCGTGGTCATTGGCCAGGTAACGGCGGAGGAAATCAAGATCCAGATTGGCCAGGTCTACCCCCGTCAGGAGGAGATGACTATGAACGTCAAGGGGCGGGATGCCAAGACCGGTATGCCCAAAACCGTTACCATCACCTCCACGGAGATTTACGAAGTTCTGCGCCGCCCGGCACGGCAGATCGCAGATGAGGTGCTGGCCGTGCTGGAGCAGACCAGCCCGGAACTGGTCAGCGATATTTCCGAAACCGGCATCACCCTCACCGGCGGATGCAGCCAGATCTGGGGCTTTACCGAGCTGCTCATCGAGCGCACCGGCATCCCCTGCATCCTGGCGGACGACCCGGATTCCTGCACCGCCTATGGCTGCGGCAAGAGCCTGAGCTGGATCAAGAGCATGACCGAAGGCCCCATTAACATCGCCCGGAAGCGGATGATGAAGAATACTTACTGATGCCAAAAAGGATCCCCTGGCAAAAGCCGGGGGATCCTTTTTGCTTTAAAATTCAAGGGGCAGCTGCTTTATGCAGCTGCCCTAATATTGGATTGCTTTGAATGATTAGGAGAGGACGATGCCGCTTCTCATGTAGGAGGTATCGCCCATGGTCAGGGTGCACGCATCCACCAGACCGTGATACCAGGTTTCCATGTCTTCGCTCATCAGGGCATTCACGATCTGATAGTCACGGTAGGTCTGATCGCAGGTGCCGGAGAAATACATCACGTGGTAACCGTAGCTGGTCTCCACGATGCCGGTGTCGCCAACCTTGCGGCTTTCGTCGAAGCACCAGTCGTTGAAAGCGGTGACCATCTGGCCGGGGTAGACATCCTCGTACAGGCCGCCGTTGGTATTGGAACCGGTGTCGGTGGAGTGGGTCTCAGCCAGGGTAGCGAAGCTCTCCTCGGTCTTGTCGCCGGACTCCCACTCGGCCAGGATCTCTTCTGCGCTGGCCAGGGTAGCCTGCTTGGCTTCGTCGGTATAGGTGCCGTCCTCATTGGTTTCGCCGTCGAAGCTGACCAGGATGTGACGGACGTTGATCATGTTGACTTCATTGGTATTCAGACCATCGTAGCGGACAACGTAGATGGTGGAGGTGCTTTCGTATTCTTCGCCGTTTTCATCGGTGTAGGTGGTGGTGACAGGGAAAGTATCAATGTCCCCCTCTTCCCGGGCTTCATCGGTGACCCAGCTGGCGAAATTGGAGTTGATGCTGGAGCTTGCCTGGCTGGTGTAGACGGTGGCGGAAGCTTCGGTGCCCTCGTTGATGCTCATGGCGGCGATGGCCTCGTTCAGCTCGTCCAGGGTGGTGGCTTCGGTAAGAGCGGAAACGGCCTCGGTTGCGGCCTCCACTGCGGCGGCACGCTCTTCGGCGGTGTAGGTGGTGGTGCCGTTTTCGTCAGTGGTGCCGCCGGTCAAATACTTGGCGACGGATACGGCGTACTGGGCATAGCTGAAAGTGGAGTACTTGACGGGGTCGGCATCGTCCGCCTGGCGGATCTGCTCATCGGTGTAGGTGAGGCTGTCCTGATGGGCGGTCTGATAGGCGCTGGCCAGCAGATTGCGGCCATAGTAATCCAGGTAGCTTGCCTTGGAGGCACCGTTGCCATACTGGGCTTTCAGGAAAGAATCGGTATCGGAGTAGCCGTAGATGGATGCATAGCCGTCCAGATTCATTTCCAGCAGATCCAGCTCGTCCTGCTGTTCCTGGGGCAGGGTGAAGCCCTCTGCTTCGGCGGCATCGGCTAGGGCGTAGACGGACTGGGCGGAGGAAGCGGCCTCGGAGATGAATACATCTGCCCAGGTTTCGCCGGTCTCTTCGTTATATACCTGCTTGTCCAGGGCGACGGAGCTATCGATACCGAACAGGGACAGGTAGCTGCCGTAGGTGCTGGCGTAGTTGTTGATATAGTCGATGTAGTAATAATTCAGCTCGGCGTTGCTGACCTCGTGCTGGCCAATGGTGGCGGCGACGGTGTTCTTCTCATGCACGCCGCTGGATACGATGGCACGGTTGATGCCAACGGTGATGGCGATCACGATCAGCGCTGCCAGCACAACCACAAAGATAATGCTATACAGCTTGACTTTCTTGGCTTCTTTCTGCTCGGCGAGCTGACGTTCTGTCAGCTTTCCCTTTTCTTCAGAGCGAAGCTGCTTTTTCTTGGATGCACTCATGAAATCATTTCCTCTCATTGTTCCTTTTTGTTTGCGCACAAAACAGATGGTACAAACAGACACGCACATTATAATCTATTTTCTTGTTGGTTGCAAGTAGCAAATTTGTTAAAATTCAATAAATTGTGGGTTAAAATTCACAAAAAAGAAAACATGGGGGCTTGCGCCCCCATGCATACCCCGCTTCGGCCGTAGCATGTCCAATTATGACCTGCACGAAATGGCAGGTGGGTTGCCGCTCGCGACTTTCGCTGCTCCCAACATCCACCCATCGTCGAAGCGTGGGCGGGAGGTCTGCAATCCAGCCGGGAAGTCTAACATCCCGTTCAAAAAATGTGGGTCCAAAAGGACACACTCGCACCAAGCAGGAAATATTGGTTTATTCGCCGGACTCTTCGTAAAGGGAGTCCATGATCAGGTCGTACACGGCCTGAAGCTCCGCCTCATCCTCGATGATACTGAGGATGGGTTCGCCGTCTTCTTCCGAAGAACGCAGGATGCTTACGCTGTATTCCCCCTGAGCGGATTCCCCAGCCGGGATCACCGCCAGGTATTCGGCGCCGTTGTACTCCACCGTGGAGAGCACCTCCAGCTCGTATTCGGTTCCATCGTCACCGGAAATGGTGATAAAATCTGAGCCGTATTCGTCCGTCATGGTGCACCTCCCGTTGCTTTACTGGTATTCTAACCTGACAGAGCGGCAAAATCAATAGTCAATATTGCACAAAGTATACAAAGCAAGGATTGACGAAAGGATGCGCCCACATTAAAATAAACAAAGGGAAAAGAAAACCGATTCTTTTGCCAAAATTCTAAAGGACATATTTGGATTATTTCCGGAATTTAAAGGATAATTCATAAATTAGCTCTTTCGTTTTGGGCATCATTATGTTATAATACTATGCAGGGCTATCACGGGATATGCCTCGTTTCATTCACTTGAGATTCCTTCCGGCGTTCATCCGCCGGAGTTTCGGAGGTTATCTATGGCTAATCAAGAGCAAAACAATCGGAGGCGGAAGAAAATTCGCCAGGAGTGGAACCCCCACTGGACACTGAAACTCCTGTATACCCTCTGGTCAACATTCCTCTCCGTGATGAAGATCGCCATCGGTGCAGCGGGTACAGTTGCGCTGATCGTGCTCATCAGCGGTATGGTTTTCGTGGGGGCGCTGGCGGAATATCTCCAGAACGATATCCTGAAAGAGGCACAAAATTGGTCGTATGAGGATTACGACATCGAGAAGACCTCCTATGTCCATTATGTGGACGGGGATGGGAATATTCAGCTGCTCCAGCAGATCTATACCACCACCGACCGCCAGCCCGCCACCTGGGACGAGATTCCCCAGGCGCTGGTGGATGCGACGGTTGCCATCGAGGATAAGCGATTCTACGAGCATCAGGGCGTGGACTGGATCACCACGGTGAAAGCTTGCGCCAATATGTTCTTTGGCGGGGACTCCCAGTTCGGCGGCTCCACCATTACCCAGCAGCTGGTGAAGAACACCACTGACGAAAAGAGCATCACCGTCCAGCGGAAAGTGATGGAAATTTTCCGTGCCCAGTTGCTGGAGAAAGAATACGGCAAAGATGTGATTATGAAAGAATTTCTCAATACCATTTACCTGGGCAAGGGCTGCTATGGTGTCAAGTCCGCAGCTGCTGCCTATTTCGGCAAGGAACTGCGCAATCTGACGGTGGCCGAATGCGCCAGCCTGATCAGCATTACCAATAACCCGTCCCTGTTCAATCCCTATTCCACCAGCGTGTATATGTACAAGGGGGAGATGCGCAACGGCCAGCAGCGCAACCGCTACCGCCAGGAGAGTGTCCTCAGCGAAATGCTGAACCAGGGCTACCTGACGGAGGAGGAATATCTCGCCGCCTATAATCAGCCCCTGGTATTCAAGGATGGCATCGATGATGCGGATCGCTGGGCATCCTGCGACCATTGCAGCTATGGCGGGAATGTCAGCACCTTTACCAATCAGGGTGGGCTCTATTATTGCCCCCGGTGCGGCAATCAGACTTCCGTCAGCCTGAATGCTTCCCAGTATGTGTATAGCTGGTTCGTGGATACGGTGATCCTGGATGTGGCGGCGGATATGGCGCTACAGGATGGATTTATCTGGGACGATATGGATCAAACCTCCCGGAACTACTATCTGGAAAAGATCCAGAAAGGCGGCTACCATATCTATACCACCCTGGATATGGATGTCCAGAATCAGGTGGATGCCATCTATACCGACCTGAACAATATCCCCACCACCCGCAGCACCCAGCAGCTGCAATCCGGTATCGTGGTCATCGACAATTCTACCGGCGATATTGTGGCGCTGGCCGGCGGCGTGGGGGAGAAGACTGATTTCTTCGCCTATAACAAGGCGACCCAGGCAAAACTGCAAACCGGCTCCGTCCAGAAGCCCCTGTCCGTCTATGCCCCCGCATTCGAAACGGGCAATTACAGCCCCGCCACGGTGATCAAGGATCTGCCCCTGACCTACAACGGCGGCGCATTCCCCAAGAATGACAGCAGAACCTATGGCTATTCCAAGACCATTTTCCAGGGCATTACCTCCTCCATCAATACCATTTCCGCCAATACCCTGAACGCCATCGGGACGGACTATGGATTCAGCTTTGCCAAGTATAATTTCGGCCAGAATTATCTGGTGGATCAGTACGTCTCCTCCAACGGGACGGTGATGTCCGATATCGCCGTGTCCCCCCTGGCATTGGGCGCACTGACCGTCGGCTCCACCGTGCGGGAAATGTCCGCCGCTTACGCCACCTTTGCCAATGACGGAATCTATCGCCAGGCACGCACCTATACCAAGGTATACGACAGCGAGGGTAATGTTGTCCTGGATAATCAGCAGGATTCCAGAACCATCCTCAGCGAAAAGACCGTGAACTATATGAACTACTGCCTGTACAATGCGGCAAACAACGGCACCGGCACCGCCGCCGTGTTCCCCGGGCAGAATATCGCCGGCAAGACCGGTACCACCTCCAGCAACCGTGACCGCTGGTTCGTGGGCTATACCAAGTATTATACCGCCGCCGTCTGGTGCGGCTATAATCAGCCGGAGCAGATCTACCTGACCAATAACTATGCCAACCCTGCTGCCCGGCTGTGGAAAATGGTGATGCAGCCCATCCACAATGGTCTGCCCCAGGTGGGACTGTACAACGGCAATGCATTTACCAACGTAAGTATCTGCTTGGATTCCGGTAAGATTGCGACTGCGGCCTGCTATTCCGATGCCCGTGGCATCAATCGTGTGGTCTCCGTCAACTGCTATCCGGAGGATGTGCCCAGCGGCTACTGCACCAAGCACATCACCATGGACTACTGCGTTACCGGCGGAGGCGTGGCGACGGAATACTGCTATATGGATCCCACCGCCATCATCGAGAGTCGCTCCCTGGTGATGCTGAACCAGTCGGAAGTGAACGATATCATCTCCGGTCTGCGGGTCGGATTGGATGCATCCTACGGCAACGACGGCTATGTCTACTACACGGATAACTACGGCAATCCCATTACCTGGACGGGCTTCAGCGGGTTCGCAACCAACTTGGTCGGCACACCCTACTTGACCTGCCAGATCCACACCCAGGACAGCATCTTCAATCTGCCCACCACGCCGGAGGATGGATTGGTAGATTGGGGCGACGGTTCCGTCATCTACCCCGATGACAACAGCGGATACGATTTCGGGTACAATGGTGGCGTGGATTATTCCGGCGGGGATAGCTACTATGGCGACTATTCCGGCAACGGAGACGTATTCTTCTAAGAAAAAAGAGAAATGAGGGAAAACCAAATATGATGTGGGTTTCCGATGAATGGAAAGATTATCAGGTACTGGATACCTCTGACGGGGAACGACTGGAGCGCTGGGGAAAATATATCCTGGTGCGCCCCGACCCCCAGGTGATCTGGAATACTCCCCACAGTGCCCCGGAATGGAAGCGGTACGATGCCCGGTATCTCCGCTCCAATACCGGTGGCGGCCGCTGGTCCGAGCATCAGCTGCCGGAACGCTGGCAAATCAAATATAAGGACTATCTCACCTTTAATGTCAAACCCATGAACTTCAAGCATACCGGGGTATTCCCGGAGCAGGCAGCCAACTGGGATTTTATCCGGGATAAGGTTGCCTCCGCCGGGCGGCCGGTCAGGGTGCTGAATCTGTTTGCCTATTCCGGTGGCGCTACGCTGGCGGCGGCATCCGGCGGGGCGGAGGTATACCATGTGGATGCCTCCAAGGGGATGGTTGCCTGGGCAAAGGAGAACGCCATTGCCTCCGGCCTGGCGGATCGCCCCATCCACTGGATCGTAGATGACTGCGGCAAATTCATCCAGCGGGAAATTCGCCGTGGCCGCCGGTACGATGGCATCATCATGGATCCCCCCAGCTATGGCCGTGGCCCCAGCGGGGAGATATGGAAGATGGAAACGAGTTTCTTCCCCTTTCTACAGGAGACGGCGAAGCTGCTGACGGATAATCCCCTGTTCGTCATTATCAATTCCTATACGACCGGCCTTGCGCCCTCCGCTGTCAGCTATGCGGCGGATGTGACATTCATGGGTCAGTACGGCGGCAAAACGGCTGCCGGGGAATTGGGGCTGCCGGTGCGGGATTCCGGACTGATTCTGCCCTGCGGCGCAACGGGAAGATGGACACCCTGAGGGAGGATACAATGGACGAAATCATTTCGGCGGAGCGTTTGGCTTTCCGCTATCCCGGGGTGGATGGCGGGACGGACGTGACCGTATTCCAGGATCTCAATTTATCCATCAAAGAGGGGAGCTTTACCGCCATCCTTGGTACCAACGGATGCGGCAAATCCACTCTTGCAAAGCATTTTAACGCCATTTTGCTCCCGACCGGGGGCAAAATGTACGTTTGCGGCATTGATACTGCGCAAGCTGAGCGGATGATGGCCGTTCGCCGGAATGTGGGCATGGTATTCCAGAATCCGGATAACCAGATCGTTGCCAATGTGGTGGAGGAGGATGTGGCCTTCGGCCCGGAGAATCTGGGCATTGCCAGTCCGGAAATCCGCCGCAGGGTGGATGCAGCGCTGAAGCAGGTCGGTATGTACGAATACCGGGAGCACGCCCCCCACTTGCTCTCCGGCGGCCAGAAGCAGCGCATTGCCATCGCCGGGGTGATCGCCATGGAGCCAAAGTGCATCGTTCTGGACGAGCCGACGGCCATGCTGGATCCCAAAGGATGCAAAGATGTGATCGATACCATCAAACGGCTGAACAAAGAAAAGGGGATCACCGTTGTTTTGATCACCCACCATATGGACGAGGCGGCTCAGGCGGATCGGGTCGTGGTGCTGAGCAAAGGGACGGTGGCCGCCGACGGTGCACCCAGGGAGGTTTTCTCCCAGGTGAAACTGCTGCACGACATCGGCCTGGCTGCCCCGGAGGGGGTCGAGCTGTGCTGGGCGCTGAACCAGCGGGGATTTGATCTCCCCCTGACGGCGCTTGAACCGGAGGAATGCGCGCAGGTACTTTGCGATTGGTTGAAGGCCTGACCCGTAGGAGGAATGAATTTGGAACCCATTATGCAGGTGAAGAACCTGAATTATGTCTACAGTGCCGGTACCCCTTTCGAGCATCAGGCGCTGGAGAATGTGAGCTTTACATTGAACCGTGGGGAATTTGTTGGCGTGATCGGCCATACCGGTTCCGGCAAATCCACCCTGATGCAGCAGCTGAATGGATTGCTGAAGCCTACCTCCGGCCAGGTGCTGCTGGACGGGGTGGATATCTGGTCGGATAAGAAGACCACCCGCCAGGCACGTTTCCGGGTGGGACTGGTGTTCCAGTACCCGGAATATCAGCTTTTTGAGGAAACGGTGTATAAAGATATCGCTTTCGGCCCCAAAAACATGGGCTTGGATGACAGGGAAATTGACCGCCGGGTGAAAGAAGCGGCGGGATTCGTTGGCATCAGCGAAAGCCAGCTCCATGCATCCCCCTTTGACCTGTCCGGCGGGCAGAAGCGCCGGGTGGCCATTGCGGGAGTAATCGCCATGGAGCCGGAAGTGCTGATCCTGGATGAGCCCATTGCCGGGCTTGATCCCATTGGCCGGGCGGAGATTTTGGGCAATATCGAAAGCTACCGCAAGGCCAAGGGCGCAACGGTTATGATGGTCAGCCACTCTATGGAGGATGTGGCCAGAATGACGGATCGGCTGCTGGTTCTGTACGGTTCCAAACTGGTGATGGACGATACCCCTGCCCGGGTTTTTCAGCGGGCGGAGGAACTGGTTCACATGGGACTGGATATCCCCAGGGTGACCCAGATTTTCCTGGAATTGAGAAAAATGGGTGTGGATGTGGAGAATGTCTATACCCTTGACCAGGCAGTGGAATGCCTCACCCGGATCAAAGGGGGGAAGCGCCATGCTTAAAGATATTACTCTGGGGCAGTATTTCCCTGGCCATTCTGCCATTCATCGGATGGATCCCCGGACGAAATTGCTCCTGACCATTGGCTATATCATTGCGCTGTTCATGGCGGGGAACTGGCTATCGTACCTGCTGATGATGATTTTTCTGGTCAGCTGTGTCAAAATTTCCGGGATCCCGCCCAAATCCATCCTGCGGGGAATGAAGCCCCTGGTGCTGATATTGGTATTCACCGGGGCGCTGAATCTGTTCTATACCGATGGCGGGGTGGAGCTTGTCCGCATCGGCTCCCTTGCCATCACGACCCAGGGGCTGAAGCAGGCTTTCTTCATGATCTGGCGGATATTGATGCTGATTTCCGGCACTTTCCTGCTGACTTATACCACATCCCCCATCTCTTTGACCGATGGGATCGAAAATCTGCTGAATCCCCTGAAGAAGATCCGTGTTCCCGTACATGAGCTGGCGATGATGATGAGTATTGCGCTGCGGTTTATCCCCACCCTGATCGAGGAGACGGACAAGATCATGAATGCCCAAAAGGCTCGGGGCGCAGATTTCGAAAACGGCAGCATCATCCAGCGTGCCAAGGCGCTGGTACCCATTCTGGTGCCGCTGTTCATTGGTGCTTTCCGCCGGGCGGATGAGCTGGCAACGGCCATGGAGTGCCGCTGCTATCAGGGCGGCGATGGCAGAACCAAGATGAAGCTACTGCGCTTTGGCCGGGTGGACCTGTATGCATTTGGCGTGTTCGCCTGCTTGCTGGCGGGTGTGATCACCCTTTCCGCTTTCGGGCTGTGAGGTGGATATGCGCAATATTGCTCTGTTTTTAACTTACCTGGGCACGGCTTACCATGGCTGGCAGGTGCAGAAGAACCTCCCCACGGTTGCCGAGACGATGGAGAAAGCGGCGGCCATGGTGGTGGGGCACAGCGTGCATATGACCGGATGTGGCCGCACGGATGCGGGGGTGCACGCCCGGTGCTATGTTGCCAATTTCCGTACCAGCTCCACCATTCCCGTGGAGCGGCTTCCCTATGCGCTGAATACCCATTTGCCCTGCGATATCGTTGTGACCAAGGCGTTCGAGGTGCACGATGGATTCAATGCCATCGGCTCCTGTGCCAGGAAAGAATACACCTATCAGATTTATAATTCCCGGCTGAAAGACCCTTTCTATGTGAATCGTGCCTGGTTCTATCCCAAGCACCTGGATGAGAAAATCATGCAGCAGGCGGCGGATCAATTCGTCGGCACCCATGATTTTGCAGCCGTACGCAGTGTCGGAACGGATGTGAAATCCACCGTCCGCACGGTGCATTATTATCAGGTGGAGCGGCAGGGGGACTTGATCCTCCTGCGGGTATGCGCCAACGGCTTCCTTTATAATATGGCTCGTGCCATGGCGGGGACGGTCGTCTACTGCGCAGAGGGGAAGATCCGTCCCCAGGAAATCGGCGAGATCCTCAATTCCGGCAATCGCACCGCCGCCGGGCCGACGGTGCCCCCCGGGGGACTGTACATGACCCATCTGTGGTATGATGACGGGGTGGAGCAATTTGAGTGCGCCAGCCGGTGAGAACTGTTCATAAATTGTTTTCCCTTTTGAAATCAGGATGTGATATACTGCTGCTCAGAGGGAAAAAAGGAGTAGAAGCGTATGCAGCCTAAAATGTGCGTGAAATGCAAAAAGAATGTTGCAGTTGTTTTTATAACGAAAATCGAAAATGGTAATACATTGAACGAGGGCTATTGCCTGAAATGTGCCCGGAGCCTGGGGGTTCCCCAGATCGACCAGGTGGTCAAGCAGATGGGTATTTCGGAAGAAGATCTGGATATGCTCAGCGACGAGATGAGCTCCATGTTCGGCCAGAAAGAGCCCGGTGAGGAGGGCGATGACGAAACCGAAAGCCGCACGGCCACATTCCCATTGCTCAGCCAGATGTTCGGCAACCTGCCCATGCCCGGCCGCCCCGGCCAGAAGAAAGAGCCCCCCAAGGAAGAGCCGGATAAGAAGAAAAATGTCAAGAAACACAAATTCCTGGACAGCTACTGCATGGATTTGACCGGCAGAGCCAGAGCCGGGAAACTGGACAAGGTGATTGGCCGGGATGTGGAGACGGAACGGGTCATCCAGATCCTGAACCGCCGCCAGAAGAACAATCCCTGCCTGGTGGGTGAACCCGGCGTTGGCAAGACCGCCATTGCCGAGGGGCTTGCCCAGCGGATCGCAGCGGGGGATATACCCTATAAACTGCGGGACAAGGAAGTGTTCCTGCTGGATTTGACGGCGCTGGTGGCCGGTACCCAGTTCCGTGGCCAGTTCGAGAGCCGCATGAAGA
>CAZTYB010000032.1:18199-22336 GCA_964617595.1 uncultured Oscillospiraceae bacterium
TCGGGGAGATCAGGGAATGCGGCAATATCATCCTGGTGGTGGACGAAGTGCATAATCTGGTGGGCGCTGGAGATGCCGAGGGCAGCATGAATGCGGCCAATATCCTGAAACCGCCCCTGTCCAGGGGGGATATCCAGATAATCGGCGCCACCACCCATACGGAGTACCGCAAATACATCGAGAAAGATGCCGCCCTGGAGCGCCGCTTCCAGCCCGTTACCGTTTCGGAGCCGACAATGGAGCAGGCGATCGAAATTTTGCAGGGCATTGCCAAAACTTATTCCGAATTCCATAGTGTGTCCATTTCTCCGGAAATCGCCAGACAGTGCGTTATCCTGTCCGAGCGGTATATCACCGACCGGTTCCTGCCGGATAAGGCCATCGACCTGCTGGATGAAGCGTGCTCCGATGTGAATCTGCGGTGCAAGGAGCTGTCCCGTTTGGCGGAACTGCGCAAGGAGCGGGATGACTACGAGCTGGAACTGCGGATGCTGAATGAGGATACGGAGAACCAGAATTACGAGCGCATCGCCACCATCCGCAGCCGCCTCTGCCAAATTGCGGCGCAAATCGAGGAATTGGAGAAATTGCCCCTGCCTGCGGTGACTATGGAGAACCTGGCACGGGTGATCGAACTCTGGACGAAAATTCCCGCATCCAAAATCAAAGCCCAGGAATATCAGCAGATCAAGGGGCTGTCGGATCGTTTGCGCCAGCACATTGTTGGGCAGGACGAGGCGGTAGATGCCGTTTCCAAAGCCATTCGCCGCAATCGGGTGGGCATTTCCCCCAAGAAGCGCCCGGTATCTTTCATCTTCGTTGGCCCCACGGGTGTGGGTAAAACGGAACTGGTGAAGCAGCTGGCTTCCGACCTGTTCGACAGTGTGGATAGCCTGATTCGGCTGGATATGTCCGAATATATGGAGAAACATACCGTATCCAAATTGATCGGTTCTCCTCCGGGCTATGTGGGCTATGATGAAGCGGGGCAGCTGACCGAGCAAATCCGCCGCAGACCCTATAGCGTGGTGCTGTTTGATGAGATCGAGAAAGCCCACCCGGATGTGCTGAATATTCTGCTGCAAGTATTGGACGATGGGCGGATCACCGATTCCCAGGGCAGAGTGGTGAATTTTGAGAATGCCATCATCGTTATGACCTCCAATGCCGGTTCTGAGGGGGGCGTTGGGGGGATGGGCTTCGGCCGCACCCAGCAGGATCAGGTGCGGGAGAAGACCATGAAAGCGCTACAGGGCTTCCTCCGTCCGGAATTCCTGAACCGGGTGGATGAGATCATTACGTTCAATCACCTGTCCCAGGAGAACTTCCTGAATATTGCGGATATTATGATGCAGGAACTGAAAGACAGCTTAGCCGGTCGTGGACTGGAATTCACCTGGGATGCATCCATTCAGGATCATCTGGTACGGGAAGCCTACTCCGTTACCTATGGCGCACGGAACCTCCGCCGCACCATCCAGCGCAGTCTGGAAGACCCCATCAGTGAAGCGATCATCGACAGCTTCGAGCATCCCATTCGGGCGATCCACGCCTATGTGGAAGACGGCAACGTCAAATTGAACGTGGAATAACCATTTCGGCTCCCGCAGGAAAGCGGGAGCCGTTTTTTCTTGACAGGGATTCCGGAAAAGCGTATCATAAGCCCGGGGAGGGATGGAAAATGTATCGCATTTTGGTTGTGGAGGATGACCGGGGGATTGCCCAGGGAATTGCGAAACTTTTGGAGAATTGGGATATGGAGCCGGTATCGGTGAGCAATTTCCGGGACATCACCGGGGAATTTGCAGCCAGCGGAGCGCAGATGGTGCTGATGGATATCGGTCTGCCGTTTATGAACGGCTACTACTGGTGCCAGGAAATTCGCCGGGTATCCAGTGTGCCGATCATCTTCCTGTCCAGCGCTTCGGATAATATGAATATCATCATGGCCATGAATATGGGGGCGGATGATTTTATAGCGAAGCCCTTCGATGGGAATGTATTGATCGCCAAGATGCAGGCGCTGCTGCGCAGAGCCTATTCCTTTTCGGAGCGGCCACCGATCCTGGAGCATCGGGGTGCTATGCTGGATACTGGGGAAGGGAGTCTCGTCTACCGGGGTGAAAAGATCCCGCTGTCCAAAAATGAGTACCGGATCCTGCGCATCCTGATGGAGCATAAGGGCAAAACCGTCAGCCGGGAAAAGCTGATGGAGGCGCTGTGGGAGACGGACAGTTTCGTGGATGAAAATACCCTCACCGTTAATGTGGGGCGGCTGCGCAAGCGGCTGGATAATGTGGGACTGACGGATTTCATCACCACCAAATTTGGCGTGGGCTATCTGATAGAAAGTTGAGACATAAAAATGAAACTGTTTTGGAGCTACCTGAAAGGATGCCGGAAATTTTTCCGGATGCAGCTTCTTTTTTGCGCCGTTTTTGCCGGGAGCTTCCTGCTCTATCGGTTGCCCGTTATAGCGGTGCTCTATCCGGCGGGTTTGTGCGTGGGCATTGGAGCGGCTGGCTGCCTGCTGGACTTTTTCCGGGTGAAGCGGGAGCACGAAAACTTGCAGCGGATCGAAACGTTCACCGATGCAGCTGACGGGCGATTCCCGGCGGCGCAGGAGATTTACAGCGAAGATTATCAGCGGATCATCCGCCGTCTCGCTGGGGAGCACAATGCCTATTGCAGCGAAATGAACCGGAAATTTGCGGACAGAATGGAGTATTTTACCGTCTGGGCGCACCAGATCAAAACACCCATTGCCGCCATGCGGCTGCATTTACAAAACGAGGATTCCGACCTTTCCCGGAATTTAAGCGCAGAGCTATTCCGCATTGAGCAGTATGTGCAAATGGTGCTGACCTTTCTGCGGCTGGATTCCGAAAGCACTGACTATGTGTTCCGGGAATATGAGCTGGACGAGATCGTGAAAGGGGCGGTAAGGAAATTTTCATCGGAATTTATCAGCCGGAAACTTTCGCTGAAATATGAATCCCTGAGCGTAGCGGTGGTCACGGACGAAAAATGGCTGAGCTTTGTCATAGAACAGGTGCTGTCCAATGCACTGAAGTATACACCGAACGGCAGCATTACCATCTCCCTTGTGGGCGAAAAAACGCTGCGGATTGAAGATACCGGCATCGGCATTGCGCCGGAGGATCTGCCCCGGATTTTCGAAAACGGCTACACCGGCTATAATGGGCGCACCGACCGGAAAGCCAGCGGCATCGGCCTGTATCTTTGCAAACGGATCTGCACAAAATTGGGACATACCATTACCGCCCGTGCAGCAGTGGGCAGGGGAACGGTGATCGATATTGACCTGTCCTAGGGAAGTGGAGCCAACTGAAATGTTGACTCAAATATTGGCCAAGTTTTCAATGAAATGTGACGAGAGAGGAGAAACAGAATGATCACTGTCAGAAATGCGGCGCTGGAGGATGCGCAGCGACTGCTGGAAATTTATCGCTATTATGTGGAGCATACGGCCATTTCCTTCGAATGGGAGACACCGACCCTGGAAGAATTCCGGGGTCGAATGGAACGGATCATGGGGCGCTATCCCTATCTGGTGGCGGAGCGGGATGGGCGGATTGAGGGTTACGCTTATGCCGGTGCTTTTGTGGGCAGGGCAGCCTATGACTGGAGCTGTGAACTCACCAGCTATCTTGACCCCTGCGCCAAAAAATGCGGCATGGGGCGCAAGCTCTATGAGGCTCTGGAGCGGGCGCTGAAAGAGATGGGCGTGACCAATCTGTATGCTTGCATCGGGCTCCCGGAAAGGGAGGACGAATACCTGAACAGCAACAGTGCCGATTTTCATGCCCATATGGGATTCCGCCTGGCGGGGCAATTCCACAAATGCGGGTACAAATTCGGCAGATGGTACGACATGATCTGGATGGAGAAAATCATTGGCCAGCATCGGCAGGAGCAGCGCCCAGTATCCAATTTCTTACAAAATCGTTAGATTTGAGCTTCCTTTTGTAAGCCGGATCCCAGGCGGTGAAAGAGAAACCATGGTATCATGATAACAGAAATCAACAAGGAGGATTTTTGTTATATGCATATTTTACAGGTCAGCGGGGTGCAGAAAATCTACACCACCCGCTTCGGCGGCAACAAGGTGGAGGC
>CAZTYB010000033.1:0-21149 GCA_964617595.1 uncultured Oscillospiraceae bacterium
TTTTGTCATCTGCCATTTGCTAACCTCCTTTTTGTGGTATAAAAAAGACCAGTCCATAGACTGGCCGGGGGATGGGAGTGACCTCCTTTCCTGTTTTTATATATGAAAACGCCGCCCGTTGTCCGTTTGGGCGGCGTAATTCTCAAATTTTGAATAAATGCACCTTGCTTGCTGCTTGCAAACCATTGATTTTACTGGGTTTTATCAAACCCTTAAATGACACTCCGACCAAGATGATCCGAATCAATTTTATTTAGAATTGATTCGGGTTATTTTTTATTCACGCAAAACGGAGGGGTTTTCATCACCTCTGTTTCTAAAAAAAGCAGACCGTCGAAACGGTCTGCTTATGCGGTGACACTCCCACTTCTCCTAGCAAGGGCGGCGGCTGCCCGTTCCGTCCTCTAATTCTCCAAGTAGCTTTTTCTTAATGCTCATTATGTTTAATGGGCTTTTTACATAGCCTTTGTTTACCATTTTCAAAAAACGAAGTGCTTTCGTTTTAATCATCTTCTGTATTTTTTCGTTTTGAATTACAAGCGGAGTTCCTTTGACTGTATATGGTCTTAGTATGTAATCCTCTGTCACAGGAAACATTTCGGAGATGACAAACGCCCTCTCACGACCTGACACTGGAGCAATTGCAAAAAGAAAGCAGTTACCAGTTCCAGACTTTTCTTCTACCTCTGCTATTTTTGCCTTGAATTTATCAACCTTAGAGCTAATTGGTATCATCCAAAACAGCCCATCATTATCCCTAACGGCATAGTAATGCGGTCTGCTTTCCTCTTTATTATCCATGTACTTCGGGTTTGGGAATTTTGAGAAATATTCGTCTTTGATGATATACAGGCCAGATGTCTCTATCTTTCTCATGCTACCTCCAAAGGAAAAACGCCGAACCCAGACACTTTAACCGGGTTCGGCATTTGCAAGCCGGAGTTTTGTACCCCGCTCCCGGCAGGCGGAAACACATCAACAAGCCGAAGTCTTTTATCCCGCTCTCGGCAAGCGGCACATTAGCGATGGACGAATATCTCTATATCGTCTGCGGTTTTGTCCGCATATTTAGTATATGCTTTTAACTCATATTAGTCAAGTTCTTTTTTATTTTTTGAGATTTTTTTGGTATCCGAACCAAGATGATCCGAATCAATTCTATTTAGAATTGATTCGGGTTATTTTTATTCACGCCAAACGGAGGGGTTTTCATCCCCTCCGTTTCTTTTGCTGGATTTCGTGATGCACCTTAACGCATGAAGTTTTATGCCAGGGTCGCCGCCATGACGGCTTTGATGGTGTGCATCCGGTTTTCCGCTTCGTCAAATACGATCGACTGGGCACTCTCGAATACCTCATCCGTCACTTCCATACATTCAAGGCCAAATTTCCCCTGAATCTGCTTGCCGATCGCCGTACCCAGATCATGGAAAGCGGGCAGGCAATGCATAAAACGGCACTGCTCCCCTGCATTGTCCATCAGCTGCTTGGTCACCCGGTAGGGCGCCAGATCTTCGATCCGCTGCGCCCACACCTTCTCCGGTTCCCCCATAGATACCCACACATCGGTATAGATCACGCCAGCGCCCTTGGTGGCCGCCAGGGGGTCGGAAATGAATTCCAGAATTGCCCCGGTTTGGGCAGCAATTTCCTGCGCCTGGCAAATCAGGCTCTGATCCTGGAAATACTTTTCCGGTGCGCACGCCACGAAATGCATCCCCATTTTTGCGCAACCGATCATAAGGGAGTTGCCCATATTGTAACGGGCATCCCCCATATAAACCAGTTTGGTCCCCTGCAATTTCCCGAAATACTCCCGGATGGTGAGGAAATCCGCCAGAATCTGGGTGGGATGGAATTCATTGGTCAATCCGTTCCATACCGGCACTCCGGCGTATTTCGCCAGCTCCTCCACAATTTCTTGCCCGTATCCCCGGTACTCGATCCCGTCATACATCCGCCCCAGCACCCGGGCGGTATCGGCGATACTCTCTTTCTTGCCGATTTGGGAGGCGGAAGGATCCAGGAAAGTGCAATGCATCCCCAAATCATAGGCCGCCACCTCAAAGGCGCAACGGGTACGGGTCGAGGTCTTCTCAAAAATCAGCGCCACATTCTTCCCCTGGCACAGGGGATGAGGAATCCCCTGCTTCTTCTCCCCTTTCAGCTTCGCTGCCAAATCCAGCAGATACGTGATCTGTTCCGGCGTATAATCCAGGAGCTTCAAAAAGCTCTTCCCTTTCATGCTTTCCATGCTTAAATCTCCTTATTTCATATTGGCCGCCATGCGATTTTCGAAATGTTTCAGGATTTGGGACATCCCAAATACCAGTATCAGGTACGTTGCCGCCACGATCAGCAGCGGATTCACCGCATCATAGGTATTGTTCCGCACCAGATTGCCCGCCCGGGTCAGGTCAACCACCGCCACATAACCGGCAACGGAGGTCTCTTTCAGCAGGGCGATCAATTCATTACCAATGGCGGGCAAGATATAGCGCACCGCCTGAGGGAAGATCACCTTGCCCATGGTTTGCAGCCGGGAAAGCCCCAAGCTCCGGGAAGCTTCCGCCTGCCCCCCATCCACGGCGTTGATGCCGCTGCGCACCAGTTCCGCCATATAGGCGCCTGAATTGATGCCGAAAGTCAATATGGCTACAAAGATGCCGTTGGCGGAGGTCATGATGATAAAGTAAAACACCAGCAGCAGCACCACCACCGGAACGCCACGAATCACCGTTACATAAACATCGCACAGTGCCGCCAGGGGTTTCCACCCCGGAGCTTCCTCCGCAAAATATTTCACCACGGCAATCATGGAACCGATCACCACGCCGATGGCAAGAGCACCGATGGTAATGATGAGGGTGTTTTTCAGCCCCTCCAGCATCATGGTATAGTAATTGGTTTCGATGAAAGTCTCGTAGAGTTTACTCAGCCATGCGTTCATAATGCACTACTCCTTAATCGGTTCATGTGAGATGGCATTTCCCATAGGGCAGTGGCCGGCAGAATGCCGGGCACATGGATATCCAGTCAAGCCACAGGGGAAGTAAAGGGAGCTTCGTACTTTTGGAAAATCGCCGCAACGGTTCCGTCCGACAGCAGTTTTTCCAAAATTTCATTCACCTGTGCAATGGTATCCTCGCTGCCAAAGGCCATCGCCAGGGCGTAGGGTTCCGTGGTCATGGGTTCGTCCAGCACCAGGAGCTTGGCTTCGTTTTCGGCATTGTAGGCTTTCACCATATCCGCCGCCGTCAAATCGTCGATGACCCATGCATCCACCTTACCCTGCACCAGAGCGGCCTGGGCATCGTTGTTGGCCTGGAAAGAGGAGACCTGATAGCCATTGTCATTGCAGAAAGTTTCCGCCGTGGTGCCCGTCTGGACGGAGACGGATTTGCCCTGTAAATCCGCTTTGCTGGTAATGGGGCTGCCCTCCAGCACCACGATAGCCTGCGCCGCCAGGCAGTACGGATCGGTAAAGAGGACATTTTTCTGCCGCTTTTCCGTGACGGAAATGCCGGATACGCCCATGTCAAATTTCCCCGCCTGAACACCGGGAAGAACTGCATCAAAATCCATCTGCTGAATTTCCAGCGCAACCCCCAGCTCCTGGCAGATCAGCTCCAGCAGCTCAATCTCGATTCCCTCTACTTTGCCGTCCCCATTCAGGGATTCAAACGGCGGAAAATCGGGGCTGGTTGCAATGGTCAATTTCCCGGCCTTTTGTATCTTCTCCAGGGGGGCTCCCTTGGTACTGCCGCAGGCGGAGAGCGCCAGCACCATCATCAGAATCGCCAAAACAAATGCCAATTTCTTCTTCATAACGTTTCTCCTAACATGATTTTCTTTGAGAAATCTGATTTTTCACATAACCAATTTGCTGCATCACCGATTCCACGCCGGTGCCACCGAGGCTGATGCGCTTCCCCACGCACACGTGCAGATCCACCGCATCGTATACGTCCGCCTCTATCAAGTGGGAATAGCTCCGGTAGGATTCCAGCGGAAAATCTTCCAGTAGATAGCCACCGGAAATGCACTCCGCCACAATTTTTCCGGAAATTTTATATGCAGAGCGGAACGGAAGTCCCTTGCGCACCAGGTAATCCGCCAAATCCGTTGCATTGATGAATCCTTTCTGCGCAGCGGACATCATATTCTCTGGAATGGCCTTCATGCCGGAAACCATCTGCGTAAAAACTTTGAGGCACATTTTCACCGTATCACAGGCATCGAATACCGGCTCCTTATCCTCCTGCATATCCTTGTTATAGGCCAGGGGGATGCCCTTCATCACCGTCAGCAGCGCCATCAGGTCGCCATAGACCCGGCCGGTCTTGCCCCGGCACAGCTCCGCCATATCGGGATTCTTCTTCTGGGGCATGATGGACGAACCGGTGGTAAAATCGTCGGACAGTTCCACGAATTTGAATTCCCAGCTGCACCAGAGGATCACTTCCTCAGAAAAACGGGAAAGATGCATCATCAATGTCGCCAACGTTGCCAGCAGCTCTATGGCAAAATCCCGGTCGGAAACACCATCGATACTGTTTCTGCAAACGTCATCGAATCCCAGCTGGGTCGCCTCGTACAGTCGGTCGATATGGTAGGTCGTCCCCGCCAATGCGCAGCTGCCGATGGGCGAGAGATTCATTCTCTTGCGGCAATCCTCCAGCCGCCCCACGTCCCGCAGGAACATCATGGCGTAAGCCATCAGGTGATGACCAAAGGTGATGGGTTGCGCCCGCTGCGAATGGGTATAGCCCGGCATGATCGTCCCGGCGTATTTTTCCGCCTGGTTCGTCACGGTTTCGGCCAGGGAGATGACCAGATCCTTGATCTCGTCCAGTTCGCTGCGCAGGTACATCCGGAAATCCAGCGCCACCTGGTCATTTCGGCTCCTTGCCGTATGGAGTTTCTTGCCCACGTCCCCGATGCGCTCGGTGAGCACCTGCTCCACAAACATATGGATATCCTCGCACTCCGGGTCAATAGGGAGTTGGCCGGACTCCAGCTGGCGCAGGATCGTTTCCAATTCCTCGATGATCTGCTCCGCCTCTGCCTGGGTAATGATCTTCTGCGCCCCCAGCATCGCCGCATGAGCCATGCTGCCGGTGATATCCTGACGGAACATTCGGCTGTCAAAATGGATGGAAGAATTGAAATCATCCGCCATTTTGCTGGTCACACCCTCCGTCCGGCCAGCCCACATTTTTGCCATGGGATCCTCTCCTTTTGTCTTTAGCCTTTGCCGTCCACCATCGCCTGCACCTTGATGGGCAGGCCGAAGAGATTGATGAAGCCCTCTGCATCTTTCTGATTATAATCACTTTCGCCGAAGGTTGCGATTTCCTCACTGTACAGGGAATTGGGGCTCCAAACGCCGGCATTGATCATATTGCCCTTATACAGTTTCAGCCGAACAGTACCGTTCACATTCTCCTGAGTCTTGTCCACGAAAGCGGACAGTGCCTCCCGCAGGGGAGTGAACCACTGGCCGTTGTAAACCAGTTCCGCAAAAGTGATGGCGATTTTCTGCTTCTCGTGCATGGTCATTTTATCCAGGCACAATGTCTCCAGCACGCTATGGGCTTTGTAGAGGATGGTGCCGCCCGGTGTTTCGTACACGCCCCGGCACTTCATGCCCACGAGTCTATTCTCCACAATGTCCAGCAGGCCGATGCCGTTCTTGCCCCCCAGCTCGTTCAGCTTGAGGATGACCCCCTTGGGGGTGAGCTTCTCCCCATCCACGGCCACGGGCACTCCCTTTTCGAATTCGATGGTCACATAGGTGGGCACATCCGGGGCATCAATGGGGCTGACCCCCATTTCCAGGAATCCTTTCTTCTCGTACTTGGGCTCGTTGCCGGTATCCTCCAGATCCAGCCCCTCGTGGCTCAGGTGCCAGAGATTCTTGTCCTTGGAATAGTTGGTCTCCCGGTTGATCTTCAGGGGGATGTTGTGGGCTTCGGCGTACTCGATCTCCTCTTCCCGGGACTTGATATTCCATTCCCGCCAGGGAGCAATAATGGGCATATTGGGAGCAAAATGCTTGATGGCCAGTTCGAACCGAACCTGGTCATTGCCCTTGCCGGTGCAACCGTGGCAGATGGCATCCGCCCCCTCTTTCAGGGCGATGTCCACCAGTCCCTTGGCGATGCAGGGGCGGGCGTGGCTGGTGCCCAGGAGATACTCCTCGTAAACCGCCCCGGCTTTCACACAGGGCATAATATAATCGGCGGCATACTCCTCCGTCAGATCCAGGACATACAGTTTGGAAGCGCCGGTCTTGATCGCTTTCTCTTCCAGTCCCTCCAGCTCGTCCGCCTGACCCACATTGCCGGAGACGGCAATGACCTCACATTGATTGTAATTTTCTTTCAGCCAGGGGATGATAATGGATGTATCCAGTCCGCCGGAATATGCCAGGACGACTTTTTTGATCTTGTCTTTGTTCATAATAATTCCTCCAATTGAATAATATTCATCGTTGAGGGAATCATACTCCTATTTCTGAAAAATGTCAATCCTTTTTCTTTTCAAGAGGGCAAATTTAACATTTTTTGTATTTTCTGTGTATTTTTGTTAATCTTCCCACTCATTCTATGTGCATTTCGCATAGTCTTTAATTTGATTTCTTCCGCCGGTTGGTATTCATTTCTGTATTTTTATGCGTTTATGATGTAATCACTTCACAAAAACAGCGGAGCATCAGGGTTTTCGCTCCCCTTTGCTCCGCCGTGATCGCATTCTTTATTCCATTCGTATCCCCGCCCGGCGCAGTTCCTTTCGCACCCGCTGCCCCAGTAGCACACCCAGGGTGATTTTTCCAACATCCGGCACCAGGAACGGGTACACGCAAACCGCCAATGCCGGATGCAAACCGCTTCCGGTTTGGAGCATATACCACCAGGTTCCCAGGGCATAGTCCAGCAGCAGTCCCAGCAGCAACCCCAGAATTCTCCCCCAAGCAGCGGTTTTTCCACCAACCCATCCACCGATCAGGATCATAGGAAGAAACCCGATCAAATATCCGCCGGTCGGCCCAGCCAGTTTAGAGAGTCCTCCTTGAAATCCCGCAAAAACCGGCATTCCAGCCAGCCCCAGGAGCAAATAGATCCCATAACTCGTCATCGCCCTGCCGGTGCCCAGCAATGCCAGGGCGAAAGCAACCACAAACGTCGCCAGACTGACGGGCACCGGCCCAATCGGCACCATGACTGGGCAGGTAACGCACATCACCGCCCCCATCACCCCAGCGGTCGTCATAAAGGTAATTCGTTTTCTCCCCATAAGTCCCTCCATCGGGGTCATGTATTATCTTAAAAGATAATCGTTTCCAACGCCATTGTCAAATGAAAAATATTTTCCATCAAATTCTTCCGCAATAATTGACATTTTCCTCCATTGATGCTATAATCCCCTCACAACTCAGTGAGGGAGTAGCAAGCGTAATTGCGTAGCAAGTCAACATACTGGCCACCCGGCCTGGCTTGCTTTAAATTGCGAGACTCATGTATAGCGGGAACTATACATGGCATCGCCCTCTTTATGTGCATCCAGGTATGGTTTTGGGACGATACCTGGGTTTTTTTTATTTTTTGGAGGAAGAAAGAATGGAATGGAATCTGCTGTTTTTCCTGAACAGTGCGCTGCTGGGGGTTGGGCTGGCGATGGATGCGTTCTCCGTATCCCTGGCCAACGGACTGAACGATAGCGCCATGAGCCCCAGACGGATGGGGGCAATCGCCGGGGTATTCGCCTTTTTCCAGGCATTGATGCCCATGGCGGGATGGGTGTGCGTACATACCTTCGTCCAGTATTTTCAGGCGTTTGAAAAATGCATCCCCTGGATCGCCCTGATACTGCTGGCGTTCATCGGCGGCAAGATGCTGCTGGAGGGGCTCCGGTCCAAGGAAGAAACAGCGGAACCGGTGAAGCTGAGCATAACCGTCCTGCTGATGCAGGGGGTGGCCACATCCATCGATGCCCTGTCCGTTGGGTTCACCATTGCGGAATACGGTTTCCTGATGGCGTTGGTGTGTGCGCTGGTGATTGCGGCAGTCACATTCGTCATCTGCCTGGCCGGGCTCATCATCGGGAAGAAGTTCGGAACCAAATTGGCCGGAAGAGCCTCTATTTTGGGCGGTATCATCCTGATCGGAATCGGCATCGAAATATTTGTCACCGGAATATTTTAATCGGATCACGCTGTCTTTTTTACAAGGGCAGCGTGATTTTACTTGAATAAATGATAGGAAGCTGTTATAATAGAAAATCATGTTGTAATACGGCATCCACCCAGTGAAAAAGCCGTATTGCCAGAAAGGATGGTCACTTTGGAAAACGTAATCGAAATTGCCCATTTGAACAAATCCTACGGTTCCGTTCAAGCGGTGCGGGATTTGAGCTTCCGGGTGAAGAAAGGGGAGCTTTTCGCTTTTCTAGGGGTCAATGGTGCCGGAAAATCCACAACCATCAATATTCTCTGCGGTCAGCTGGGCAAGGACAGCGGCGATATCACCGTATGCGGCCGCAGTCTGGAATCGGATCCCTATGCATTCAAGCGCAGTTTGGGTGTCGTCTTTCAGAATTCGGTGCTGGACAAAGCACTGTCCGCCCGGGACAATCTCAGGAGCCGGGCGGCACTGTATGGCATCTGTGGAAAGGCATTTGAAGACCGCCTTGCAGAATTGGCACAAACGCTGGAATTCGGCGATTTTCTCAACCGCCCGGTGGGCAAACTCTCCGGCGGTCAGCGGCGCAGGATCGATATCGCCCGTGCCCTGCTGCATAAGCCGGAAATTCTGATTCTGGACGAGCCCACCACCGGCCTCGACCCTCAGACCCGGAGCATCCTCTGGAACGTCATCGGCAAACTCCGGACGGATGCCCATATGACCGTTTTCCTCACCACCCATTATATGGAAGAGGCGGCAGATGCGGACTACATCGTGATTCTCGACCATGGTCAGATTGCCGCAGAGGGAACGCCCCTGCAACTGAAGAACACTTACACCGGGGACTATATCACCCTCTACAACGTCCCGGAAGCCCAGGTAAGGGCACTGGGGCTCCCCTACGCACCGATCCGGGATGCTTACCGGGTATCCGTTCCGGATCCCGCCGCCGCCACGGCATTGATCGTCAAAGATCCGGAGCTGTTCCGGGACTATGAGATCACGAAAGGGAAAATGGACGATGTTTTCCTGGCCGTCACCGGAAAAACCCTGGCAGGAGGTGCAAAAGAATGAGAAGTTTCACCGCTCTGGTCAACCGGAATGTAAAACTGTATTTCAAGGATATGGGTACATTCCTCACATCGCTAATCACGCCCCTGATCCTGCTGGTGCTCTATACGACTTTCCTGCGGCAGGTCTATGTGGATACTTTCGAGTCCGCTCTGGCCCTGGCCGGTGTCACCGCACCAGAAAAGCTGATCGGCGGGTTCGTCGGTAGCCAGTTGGTGACATCTCTGCTGGCAGTCAGCTGCGTCACCGTGGCTTTCTGCTCCAATCTGCTGATGGTGCAGGACAGGGCAACCGGTGCCCGGCACGACCTGACCATTGCCCCGGTGAAGCCGTCGCTGCTGGCACTGGGGTACTATGTAGCCACCCTGATTTCCACATTGCTGGTGTGCTTCACTGCGTTGGCGATCTGCCTGGTGTATCTGAGCATCAGCGGATGGTATCTGTCCGGACTGGATGTGGTGGAGATGCTGGCGGGCGTGGTGCTGCTGGTGCTGTTCGGTACAGCGCTTTCCTCCTGCATTCTCTTCCCCCTGTCCACCCAGGGGCAGGCCAGCGCCGTTGGCACCATCGTCAGCTCCGGCTATGGCTTCATCTGCGGCGCATATATGCCCATCTCCAGTTTCCCCGCCGGGCTGCAAAAGGTGCTGTCTTTCCTCCCAGGAACCTACGGTACCTCCCTGTTGCGCAATGCCGCTATGCGGGGCTGTTTCCAGGAGATGGAGCGCCTGAGCTTCCCCACCGAGGCCATCACCGCCATCCAGGACAGCGTTGACCTGAACCTGTATTTTTCCGGCAATCGGGTGGAGATCGGCACCATGTATCTGGTCATGGTTGTTAGCATCCTGGTGCTGATCGGCGTTTACGTAGCGCTGAATCAGCTGGGCAAGAACCGAGCCTGATACCCATTCCCCGTCAAAAAGATAGGGGAAACGAGCATAATAGTCGCCTTAAGAATAAGGCATATCTGAATACATAAGGCTAAAAAGTATACTGAGCCGAAAGGAGCATTGTCCGTGAAAGAAGAGAATCGGAAATATTACGAAGCTTATGAAGAGCGCTACAAAACCGCCCACGCCCATGGCACCAGCTGGGAAACGGATGTCACCACGCCCATTGTGGCAGAAACGCTGGAAGCGTTCGGCATCCAGCGCAACTGTCATCTGCTGGAAATTGGATGCGGTGAAGGGCGGGATGCCAGAGCCGTGCTGAATGGCGGCTACGATTTGTTGGCAACGGATATTTCCGAAGAGGCGATTGCCTATTGCCAAAAACGGATGCCGGAATATGCATCCCATTTTCGTGTTATGAATTGCCTGTCCGATCCTTTGGACGTGAAATTTGACTTTATTTATGCCATTGCCGTCATCCATATGCTTGTACCGGAGGAGGATCGCCAGGAATTCTATCACTTCATCCGCAGTCATTTGCAGGAAAACGGCATTGCGTTGATCTGTACCATGGGCGACGGAGCGTTCGAAATGCAAAGCGACATCTCATCGGCGTTTACTTTGCAAGAGCGGAATCACCAATCCGGTAAAATGATGGTTGCCGGAACCTCTTGCAGAATGGTGTCATGGGATACATTCGAAAAGGAAATTGCACGCAGCGGCCTAACCGTCGTAAAAAAAGGCATGGCCAGTGCACTCCCGAATTTTGACCGTTTGATGTACGCCGTTGTAAAGTGACAGGCATTCAAAAAGAGCAGGCATGGCCGAAACCACGCCTGCTCTTTCTATTTTCTCCGTTCCAGCGGTTGAAGTTAAGTCTTTTTGTGAAAAACGGAAGGTCACTCAACCGCCTCATCGGACACCGTAAGTGTCACAGCAATCCCAGCGTTGCACTCTATTTCCCTGAAATCTCCGGTGATACTCAGTCCTTTCATTTGGTTAGAATCCGTTCCGATTTTCACCCAAACTGGGATTTCCTTGTTCAGTTCCAATGGCATCTCCTGGTCAATTCTTGTTCCACCGATTCCGATGGATTCATCAAACAGCGTGTCCAAGACTGGATAACTGCATTTTTCGTGACCTTCCTTGTAGATGTTGTACAATTCAAAATTGTGCTCAGTCAATCGAATCGCAATTCGCTGGGCGGAAGAATCACCGTCCCCCTGAATTTTGCCATCCTCGTTCCATTCTCCGTCACGGTATACCCAGAGGGAGATTTCAAACGATTTTACCGACTGATCCAGTAAGATATCAAAGAACTGGATTTCATCATCGAACAAGTTGAGCACTTCCGATGTCTCTTTTGAAAAATCAACCGGTTTGATAGACATTACGGATTGCTTATTCCGAGAACAGGCGCATAGGGAAAAAAGCAGCGCCGCAGCCAACAGAACAGTTATCGTTTTCTTCATTGTTGATCCTCCAAATTCTCTTTATGAATCTTTCAAGAGGATTATACCATACAACTTTGTATCGTCAAGTCCTGGTTCAATGCAGGAGTGTCCTATAATGAGTGGTAGCAGCTCAAAAAAACCAACGGCACTCCCCCTGTCGGCCTGTTCGGCCGACATCCCCCTCAGAGAGGGGGACAAGGGGCACAACCGCATCGAACCTTAAGTTGATGACATTACAGCGTGGGAGAACGGGACATAATAACATTGCTGTTAAACAGAGCGGAACAGGGAGGCTTTCTTCAGCGCCGGGCGCAGAACCAGGTAGAATCCGGTTGCCGCAATCACCGCCACAATGGCATTGACGAATGTCGTAACGGCTCCCATTTTCGCCAGTACCGTCGCCGCATCCTGGGGAATGCCGAGGATGTACATTTTGTAGAAATATCCCACAACCGGGTCAGCAACGATGTTAAAGCCCATCCCCGCTGCGCTGGACAGCAGCACCGCAACCGGGAGGGATACCTTACCTCTCTCCTCCTTGCTGATATGGAAAATCCGATGGGCAACAAGCCCACTGATCAACCCAATGCACAGTTTCAGGACGAAAGTCTTGGGTGCGGAGGTGACATATCCGCTGACCAGGTCGGCAATGGTCAGCCCCACTGCGCCGGACAATCCGCCCCACATTGGCCCGACAAACAGCGCCGCCAGCACACAGAAAGTATTGCCGAAATGGAACGCAGTCTTTCCGTCTCCCACGGGGATATCGATTTTCAGGCAAGCAAATCCGATGTAGCAGAGCGCCGCAAACAGTGCGGACAGGGACAATTTGTATACACGATCGTTGTTCATAATGGATTCCTCCTTTGCAGATTAGGGCTATTATATCCATTTCTGGCCATAAAAAAAGTCTCAAAATTCGTTTCAATTTTAAGGCCAGTTTTCCAAATCCACCGAAACTTCAAAAAAATTCTGTACAAACGAAATTCAGAGTGGTATAATCGATCTGGAAACAACGCCACTTCTATTCCCGTCTGAATTTATAAATCGTCTGAAAAGGAGCACATTATGAGACTGATTCGTGCGAAAGATTATCAGGATGTCAGCCGCAAGGCCGCAAACATCATCGCCGCTCAAATCCAGCTGAAGCCCGATTGCGTTCTGGGTCTTGCCACCGGCAGCAGCCCCGTGGGCACCTACCGGGAGCTGATCGCCAAATACGAGAGCGGAGAGCTGGACTTCTCCCAGGTAAAAACCATCAATCTGGACGAATACGTCGGTCTGGACAAAGATCACGACCAGAGCTATGCCTATTTCATGCGCAGCAATCTGTTTGACCACGTGAACATTGACCAGGCGAACTGCAATATCCCCGACGGAACGAACCCGGATGCGCAGAGCGAATGCGCCCGGTACGATGGGATCATCGACAGCTTCGGCGGCGCAGACTTGCAGCTGCTGGGTCTGGGACCCAACGGCCACGTGGGCTTCAACGAGCCGGCGGATGCTTTCGTAAAGGATACCAACAAGGTCAAGCTCACCGATGCAACCATCGATGCCAATGCCCGGTTCTTCGCCAGCCGTGAGGAGGTTCCCCACTACGCCTATACCATGGGCATCGGCAGCATCATGAAAGCGAAACGGGTTCTGCTGGTGGTCAACGGGAAAGCAAAGGCTCAGGCGGTGAAAGACTGCTTCTTCGGCCCCGTTCGCCCCCAGGCTCCCGGCTCCATCTTGCAGCTGCACCCGGACTTCACCTTGGTTGCGGACGAAGAGGCGCTGTCCCTGGTGAAAGATCTGCTGTAAAATAATACGCAAAAAAGGATGAAAGGCAAACGAACTGCTTTTCATCCTTTTCTTTTTGCGTTATAATTCCAGCTCCACCGGGCAATGGTCGGAGCCCAGGATCTCACTATGGATATTGGCGCTGCGGATTTGATCCGCCAGGCGATTGGAGACCAGGAAATAGTCGATCCGCCAGCCCGAATTCTTCTCCCTCGCATGGAACATATAGCTCCACCAGCTGTAAGCGCCGGTCACATCCGGGTGGAGATGGCGGAACGAATCCGTAAATCCCAGATCCAGCGTTTGCTGGAAGCTCCCCCGCTCCTGGTCAGAGAATCCGGCATTGCCCCGATTGGAGCCGGGATTCTTCAAATCGATCTCTTTATGCGCCACATTCAGATCGCCGCAGACGATCACGGGCTTGATGGCATCCAACTGGGCGAGTTTCACCCGGAACGCATCGTCCCATTTCAACCGGTGGTCGATTCTGGCCAGTTCCCGCTGGGCATTGGGGGTATAGCAGGTAACCAGGAAAAATTCCGGGTATTCCAGCGTGATCATCCGCCCCTCGCTATCCAGCTCCGGCACCCCCACGCCATAGGTAACGGAAAGGGGCGCTTCCCTGGCAAAAATCGCCGTGCCGGAGTAGCCTTTCTTCTCGGCGTAGTTCCAATAAGCGTGATAGCCGGGCAGCGGCAATGACAACTGTCCCTCAGAGAGTTTCGTCTCTTGCAGGCAGAAAAAATCGGCATCTACAGAATCAAAATAAGTTTGGAAGCCCTTGGTGATGCAGGCACGCAAACCGTTTACATTCCAGGAAATGAATTTCATGCAGGATTCTCCTTCGTTGGTTTTTGTATGGATTCCGGGATAAATTCGTCCAGCAGGAGCCAGTTGTCCCGCCGGATGGTACAGCTACGTTCGCCGCAAAGAACCGTGACCGTTTCGCTGTCACAAAACGAGAAGCAGCTCATGGCAAGGCAGGTGCAGGCCAGACGGAAGCGGTGAATCGGCAGCTGCTCCGCCTCCGGAGAGATCGTCACCCGCAACTGCGCCCCATCCAGCTGAACCGCCAGGGGTACCGTTCCCTCCGGGAACGGATTGACCAGGGATTCATCCACCGGATCGGTAAAATAGTGCCCCAAGATGGCAAGATAGTCCTCCATCTGCCCCGTTGCATCCATCGCCTCGTAATCGATCACGCCGTCCGCATCGCCGTAGTCATATTCCGCTTTGGGATAATACAAATAGACCGGCTCGATCAGCAGCCTGCCGCTGCGGCCGCACCCCGCAAGGAAAAGGCAGAAAAGAATCATCACGGCTAAAAATCGCTTCATATTCTCGCCTCCGGGTCAAATAGCGGGAACGTGACCGTAAAGCAGGTGCCCACGCCCACTCGACTTGCAACGCCGATCGTCCCGCCGTTGCTCTCCACCAGGGAATGGACGATGCTCAGCCCCAGGCCACTTCCTCCGGTTGCACGGGAGCGGGATTTGTCCACCCGGTAGAACCGATCAAACAGATGGCTCAGCGCAGCCTCCGGAATACCGATGCCGGTATCCCGGACGGTGAGGATCACATCTTCATTTTCCCGCCGGAGGTTGAGCCGCAAACTGCCCCCGGGGGAATTGTACTTGATTCCATTCTCCATCAAATTGAAAATGATTTGGTACAAATCATCCTCCTCCATCAAGATTGGGCACCGCTCCTCCAGCTCCAGTTGAATTTCCACGCCGGAAGCCTGGGCGGTGGGCTGCAAAATGCGGCTAACTCTCCGCACCGTCGGCGCAACCAGGATGATCTCCGGTTCCTTTTCCAGCTGGCTGTCAATCCGGGTCAGGGAGAGGAGCTTTTCGGTCATCCGGTTCAGGCGCTCTGCTTCGCTGCCGATATCCGCCACAAATTCCAATATCGTCTCCCCATCCATGTCATTTTGCAAAATGGAATCGGACAGGAGTTTGATGGATGCCAAAGGGGTCTTGATCTCGTGAGAAGCATCGGATACGAAAGAAGTTCTCTTTTCTTCGTAAATCTGCAAACGATCCGTCAGGTCATTGATCTCCTGCCCCAGCAGGGCCAGCTCATCTTTGCCCCCAAGCGCCACCCGATGGCTGTAGTCCCCGCTGCGGATGATGCGCATGGAATTGAGGATACGCCCCAGCCGGGAAGAAAACCGGGTAGAATAGAACAGGGAAAACAGGAGCACCACAATTTCCAGTCCAGCCGTGATCTGGAAAATGCGCACCCGCAATCCGTGGATAAGTGCCCCCCTGGCCGCATCGTATTCCGTCATATACACGCAACCCACCATCTCTCCCCGCCGGAGGATGGGCACCGCACTGCGGCAGAAAATCAGTCCCTTTCGGTAGCTGCCGTAAAATCCACTCTCCCCATCCAGAGCCTGCAATACCTCCGGAAGCAGGACTTGCTTCCCCACTGCTTCGGCGGCGCTGTCATACAGCCCCGTCCCGGTAATATCCGTGATGATCAGCCGGGCGGCAGTCAGGCTCTCCAGCTGCCCTAGGGCAACGGGGATGGCTTCGGGAGTAAGCGCATCCAGCGCCGCCAGTTCATCGCTGGCCAGTTGGCATTTCTCCACCAGGGAATTCCCCTTGTCCCGGAAAGCCAGCCGCTCCGCCACACGGTAGCAATATACGTTCAATATGATCAGAACGAATGTGGTGATCACCACATAGGTCATTGCGTAACGGAACTGGGAGCTTCGGTAGCGGTAGCTCTCCAGATATTCATTTTCGGAAATAGTACCCCACCCCCCATTTGGTCAGGATCTGTTTCGGTTCCGCCGGATTATCCTCCAGCTTTTCCCGCAGGCGGCGGATATGCACATCAACGGTGCGGCTGTCCCCCCGGGAATCTTCGCTCCACAGAGTATCCTGTAGCGCCTCCCGGGAGAAGACCTGATTCGGGTGGGTCAGGAGGAATTCGATCAGGTCAAATTCCTTGGCCGTCAATTCGATGCGGGTACCGTTCTTGTAGGCATTGCGGCTACCCTCGTCCAGGAGGATGGAGCCAGCGGAGAGCGCCTGGCGCTGCAATTCCAGCCCGGAGCGGCGCAGGAGGGCACGAATGCGAGCTTTTAGTTCCAGGATTTGGAAAGGCTTCGTCAGATAGTCATCCGCACCGCAGTCGAAACCGGCCAGTTTATCCCGGTTCTCGGATTTGGCTGTAAGGAGAATAATGGGAACGGTGGAAAATTCCCGAATTTTTTTGCACGCAGTAAATCCGTCCATCCGGGGCATCATCACATCCAGGATCACCAAATCCGGTGTTTCTTCTTTCGTCAAACGGATGGCATCCTGCCCGGTGCTCCCGGTGAGCACTTGATAACCGTCACTTTGCAGATTATAGCGAATTCCTTTCACCAGCAGCGCCTCGTCATCCACCACCAATATTTTCATAAAATCCCCCTTTGCGCCCCTTTCCGCCGGAAGTATTCATTGACGGAGATGGAAAATGCTGATATAATATCCAGTAAATTCAGGTGTAATCTTCCCTGATTTCAATCTTCGCCCGTTTATTATACACGATTTTTCGCAGCTGGACAAGTCCCGCTGCCCTGATTATGAGGAAGAATTATGAAAAAGCATTCCATTTTCATCCGTCTTTTTGCGCTGACTCTTGCGCTTTTATGTGCCGTCCTCCCGGCGGCAGCCGAAGCCATCACGAATCCGGCGGAATATGTTGCCGTGGATGGCCCCTCCGCCAATTCCGATCTGGCTTTCGGCAGCGTATGCATCCTCAATGGGTGCCGCACCATTGACAGCTATGTCCCCCTGGCCGGGTCTGACCGATTGCTGGATACTGCGCAGTCGGCTTTCGCTTTCGAGCGAACCACCGGCACCCTGGTCTACGCCTATAACCCCGATCTCCGGCTCCCCGCCGGTAGTTTGGCCAAAATGGTGATTGCACTGCTGGCGCTGGAATACTGCGAAGTGGACGAAGTATTGACCGTCAAGCAGAATAACCGCTTCACCAGCGGCGGTATCGGGCTGAAAAATGACGAGGAGCTGACCGTGAATGACCTCCTCCATGCATTGATCATGCAGAATGCCGCCGATGCAGCCTATGTCCTGTCCGACCGCATTACCGGCAACACCACGGCAACGGTAACACTGATGAACAATCGCGCCCGTCAAATGGGCTGCACCAATACCAATTTCACCACCGTCTACGGCGGCGACAACACCGAGGCCTATACAACCGCCCGGGACATGGCACGCATCACCGCAGAATGCACCAAGAACGAAACTTTCAACGAAATTTTCTCCGCCACCAGCTATACCATTCCCGCAACCAATCGTTCCGATGAACGTACCTTTGAATCCACCAACTATTTCGTTGACAGCAAAAATATTCCCAAATACTATGACTCCCGTGTCACCAGCGGTATGCAGAGTTACGCCGCAAGCATGGGCGCCAGTCTGGTTTGTACCGCCACATCCAAGAACATGGACATGATTTTCGTTGTTATGGGCTGCACCCGTCAGCTTTACGATAACGGATGGCAGGTTAAAATATACGGTAATTTCGAAGAAGCGCAGACTCTAATCAACTACGTTTTCAACAATTTCAAAACCACCCGGGTACTTTACAACGGCCAGGCACTGAAGCAATTCAGTGTCTCCAGCGGTGACTGCAACTTGGTGGCGGAACCGCATCTGGATCTGGATACCATCCTGCCCAAGGATGCCCAGATGAGCAACCTGATCATGGAATATACGGATACCGGCCTCACCGCCCCCATCTCCCAGGGGGATATGGTCGCCACAGTGGAGGTATGGTACCGCAACAGCTGTCTGCACGAGGCAGAATTATACGCCATGCAGGATGTCCGGACGACGTCCAATTCCGGGCTGGAGATCCTGGGTGGTGCCGACCGAAGCGGTTCCGAATCCCGTCTGTCCGGCTATGCCCTGCGACTGTGCCTGATCGTGCTCATTGGTGTGGCGTGCTACCTGGGGCTGAGTCGCATCCTGCGGCTGCGCCGTCGGCAGAGAACCCGCCGCCGCAGAAAGAACAGGAGGCGCTATTGATGCTGGATTGGGATACACTGGAGCAAAATTGTCTTGCCTGTCGGAATTGTGACCTGTGCCAGACCCGGCATAATGTCGTCTTTGGCGTTGGAAAGCGGGATGCGGATATCCTGTTCGTGGGGGAAGGTCCCGGAGAACAGGAAGACTTGCAGGGGGAGCCTTTCGTTGGCCCCGCCGGGAAACTGCTGGACGATATGCTGTCCATCATCGATATCGACCGCACCAACTGCTACATCGCCAATATCGTAAAATGCCGCCCGCCTCGCAACCGGGATCCCCAACAGAACGAGCAGGAAGCCTGTATCGGCTATCTGCGCAATCAATTTTCCCTGATTCAGCCAAAAGTTCTGGTCTGCCTGGGCAGGATCGCCGCCCAAAAGCTGATCTCTTCCGATTTCCGCATCACTCAGGAGCACGGCACCTGGCTGAACCGCCAGGGAGTATGGATGACCGCCATCTATCATCCCTCCGCTCTCCTCCGGGATCCCACGAAGAGGCCGGAAACTTTCGATGACCTGCTCGCCATCCGGGAGAAAATGAGGGAACTGGGCATCACATGGTAAGCACCCTTTGGACAGGCTCAAAAATAAAGATTGACATTTCTCCCATTTGCCGATATAATAGACGGGCATTGAGAGAATGCTAGTGTAGCACAGTCGGTAGTGCATCTCACTCGTAATGAGAAGGTCGCCTGTTCGAGTCAGGTCACTAGCTCCATTCTTTTCCCCGGAAACGTGCTGTTTCCGGGGATTTTTGGCGTTTTTAGGAACTTTTGGGGAATGCTTATTTTTCAGGATTTATCAAATGTCTACCCTAAATTTTCTCTGAATTATAACATACATAATATTTTGAGCTATTTTTCGTTAAAAACGGAATAAAATGCAGGTAGAAACGACACCTTTTTGCTTGCTTTTTGCAGCAAAGTATGTTATAAGTATAACATACTTAAAGATAAGAAAGGGGAATTTCTATGGCATTGGATTATGAGAGAAAAATACCAATTCCACCTCATACGGTCAAGGTTCCCAATGGGGATAAGGTATATATTCAGTATGTGGTTCGTGCTTATCGAGACGAAAAAGGAAGACCTACCAATCAGCGGGTATCTATTGGAAAGTTGGATTCTGAAAGCGGACTTATGATACCGAACAACAGGTACTACGAGCTGTTTGAGGGGGAAAAGAGCCATCCGATTCCATCCATAGTACGTTCCAGCGGAAGTTATTCCGTTTTTCATGGTTTGGCAAAAGAAACGGGACTGGAGAGAATTGTCAAAAAAGTTTTCCCGGATCGATGGGAGTCCATTATGAGTGTAGCCCAATATATGCTGTGCGAAGGGAATGTGATGTACTATTTGGATGATTGGCAGGAAGAGCATATTACCTACAGTCACGGAGCATTGAGCAGCGTCAAAATGGGGAAATTGTTTTCCAGCATCACCGAAACAGATAAAACATGCTTTTTTCACGAGTGGATGAAAAACAAACCTGCCAAAGAGTACCTGGCATATGATGTGACATCGATCTCCTCGTATGGACACGGGATGGGAAACCTGGAATGGGGATATAACCGTGACAAGGAAAAGCTTCCGCAAATCAATTTTGGAATGTACTATGGAGAAAAAAGCGGGCTTCCGATGTATTACCGGATATATCCCGGCAGCATACCGGATAAAGCGCACTTGAAATACATGGTGGAAGACAATGATGTGATATCTTGCAAGAAAGCTTACTTTGTAATGGATTGCGGATTCTATTCCCAGGAGAACCTGACCTATTTGGTGCAAAAAGGATGCCGGTTTGTGATGGCACTTCCTGACCATATAAAATACTGCCAGGCGCTGATAGACAAGCACCGGGAAGAATTGATAAACAGGTCAGAATGCTACCTGGGCGCCAACAAGCCTTATGGAAAGGGATACATTGAGGAGATAAATGGCATCCGAATGAAAATCCATATCTATTACGACCCCTATAAAGCAGCAAAAGAAAGCAGTAATCTGTATGAAGAGCTGGACAAATTAGAACAGGAGCTTCGAGGGATGGAAGCACCTCCAGACAGGAAACTACATTACGACAGATACTTTTACATCAATCGCAGGAAAGATGGCCGTTTGGGTTTTCGACGAAATTCGGAAGCAATTGATAAGGCATTGTCCCGGTGCGGATTCTTTCTGATTGGAGAGACAGACTTCAAAAAAACGACGGCGCAGATTCTGGAAATCTACCGCCGTCGAGATGTGATTGAGAAAAGCTTTGATAACCTGAAAAATGATCTGGATATGCGTAGACTCCATGTTCACAGTGATGAGGCGGCAGAAGGAAAAGCGTTTATCGCATTTCTGGCCTTAATTGTGCATTCACGGATGCAGAACAAACTGCAGGAGTATATGGACACCAACAAGTACACTTTCCGGAAAATCCTGCTGGAGCTGGATAAAGTAAAAATGATTTGTGCGGCAGACAGGCCAGGTGGATACCGATTGCTGAATCCTCCTACGAAACTGCAGCGAGAGATCCTGGCCTGCCTGGGTCTTCCTGCTAATTCATTTGATGTTATTCCCTGATTTGTATGTTATAAAATGCTGTAGGATTTAGGATACATGATATTTTGAGCTATTTTTCGTTAAAAACGGAATAAAAAGCAGGTAGAAACGGCACCTTTTTGCTTGCTTTTTGCAGCAAAGTATGTTATAAGTATAACATACTTAAA
>CAZTYB010000034.1:0-20570 GCA_964617595.1 uncultured Oscillospiraceae bacterium
CTTCGATATATTACCACCCGACTTCCCTTTTGTCAAGCTCTTTTTTCATTTTTTGCCAAAAATCTTTTTTGCTCCCCAACCGCTTTCCCAGATAGGATACCCAGACACATCCCGATTCATACGCAGTTAATATATATTAGAGTCGAACCGTAAAGGTGATCGTCCCCTGCTGCCGTGTTGCTTGAACCGTGCCGCCGTGGGCTTCCGCCGTGGCTTTCGCAATCGAGAGGCCGATCCCGGTGCCACTGACGGCAGCGCTGTGGGATTCATCCGCACGATAGAATCGGTCAAACAGCCGGTCAACATCCATTTTTTCCCCATCCACGCAGGAATTTCGCACGGTGATCTCCGTCTGTTTGCCATTTTTGCGGGCAATCAATTGGATCTTACCTCCCTCCGGCGTATATTTCACCGCATTATCCAGGAGGATGGAGACCATTTGTTGAATCGCCTCCCGGTTGCCTGTCAAAGACAGATTATCCTCGATCTGCTGGGTACATTGCTTCCCCCGTGCCTGCGCCAGGGAGACAAAGGGCTCCGTGATCTCCCACAGTGCTTCGCTCAGCGGAAATTCCGAGCGCACCGGGAAGGGATTCTCCTCATTCAAGCGGGAAAGGGTGATCAAATTGGTGATCAATTTGGATAGACGTGCCGCCTGGGTCTGGATGCTTTTCACCCATTCGTCCTCCGGTTGCTCCATTGCAAGCACGTCAGCACTGGTAGCAATTGCAGTGAGAGGGGTCTTCAGCTCGTGGCTTGCATTGGTGATGAATTGCTTTTGGGCCTCCAAATTCCGCAGGTAGGGTGCAATCGCCCGCTCCGAAAACAGAACCACCAGAATGAACACAACCACCAGGCTGCACAGCGCAATGGCTACCGTCATCCATAAAAGGGACTGAATGGACTGGATCTCCCGCTCAGAATTCAGGAAGAATACATCCGTTTCCCCCGCAGTTTTCACAAGCAGATAGCGGTAGCCCCTGTAGTAGCCATGCTCTTTCCCGGCATTGCGCACTTGCGTGGCATACTGGGCGGCATCGTCCTGGGAGATGGAAGCAATATAGTCCTGATTCGCCCGTAAAATCTCGCCATTTTCCCCAAAGGTAACGGAAAAGAAGCGAATCATATAGGGAACCTCCGGTGAGAATTTGCCCATATTGGCAAAGGGCGGTTTGCCCAGTTCGAAGAAAGCGCTGCGACGGTCAGCCTCCAGGAGACGCTGGAGCGTATCGTCCTGCTGATTGGTCACCGTGCGATAGTTCCAGAAATTGACCACGCACACCAGTGAAACCACCACCGTCAGGAAAGCCGCCATGGCCGAGCCAATGAATCGCCAGCGCATCTTCTTCAGCATACCGTCTCCTCCAGCGCATAGCCTGCGCCCCGGATGGTCTTCAATTCAATATTCCCGTCCAGCTGCTTCAGCTTCTTACGCAGGAAACCAATGTACGTCCAGACTACATCGATCTCTGCCTCCGCATCCAGTCCCCAGACCTTTTCCATCAAATGCTCGCTGGAAAAAACCTGCCTGGGGTGGCGCAGGAACAGTTCCATCAGCTGATATTCCTTATTATTCAGCCGGACAGCGCCGCCGGGCGTACTCAGCTGATAGCGCCCGCAATCCAATGTGACATTGCCGAAAGTCAGTGTGGAGGATGCATAGCTGTCGCTCCGGCGCACCAGTGCCCGCACCCGTGCCAGGAATTCGCTGGAGGCAAAGGGCTTCGGCAAATAGTCGTCCGCCCCGGCATCCAATCCGGCGACCCGGTCGGCGACCTCCCCCTTGGCGCTGAGGAAGAGCGCCGGAGTGGTGATCCCCCGGCTGCGTGCCGTTTGCAGCACCCGGATGCCATCCATCCCCGGCATCATAATATCCAGCACCAAGGCATCATAGGTAGTCGCCATCAGATAGTCCAGTGCATCCAGCCCATTGTGAACCATGTCCACGGAATACTTATTCTTTTCCAACATGACTTTCAGCGCCCGGGCGATGGTCAGCTCGTCCTCCGCAATCAAAATCCGCATGATCTTTCCCCCTATCTATCTGCACGTATGATACTGCGGGAAATTGAAATCTGCCTGAAAAGACTTCCTTTTGAATTATACCAAAAGGAAGCCCGAAAAGGAAGAGCTCCGTAAGATTATTTCCCCTGGGATCCTCCGCAATTCAGCGAAATGGAATTGCAATTTATGATAGAGTATGATAGAATGAATTTGGTTGAATTGCATTATCCGGATTTCTGTTAAAAGCGAATCTTAATCACATTATACAAGGAGAATGACAATGGATTTCAAAAAATGCGCATTGGGTATCGAGCTCGGCTCCACCCGCATCAAAGCCGTCCTGATTGACGAGAATCACATTCCCATCGCCTCCGGCTCCCATGAATGGGAAAACAAGCTGGTTGACGGCATCTGGACCTATTCCATGGAGGCCGTCACCACCGGCATCCGCAGCTGCTATGGGGATCTGAAACAGGATGTGCAGGCAAAGTTCGGCGAAAAATTGACCGTGCTGGGTGCCATCGGCGTTTCCGCCATGATGCACGGCTATCTGCCCTTTGACAAGGACGGCAATCAGCTGGCAGAATTTCGCACCTGGCGCAATACCATCACCGGGGAAGCTGCCGCCAAGCTGAGCCAGGCGCTGAATTTCAATATCCCTCAGCGCTGGAGCATCGCTCACCTGTATCAGGCCATTTTGAATAAAGAGCCCCATGTGAAAGACATCGCTTTCCTCACCACCCTGGCCGGTTACATCCACTTCCTGCTCACCGGCGAAAAGGTAATGGGCATCGGCGAAGCCTCCGGTATGTTCCCCATTGATTCCGATGCCCTGGACTTCGACCAGGAAATGATCGATACGTTCGATTCCCTCAGCGGTATGGACTGGAAACTGCGGGACATCCTGCCCAAGGTTCTGTGCGCCGGCGAAAGCGGCGGCACCCTCACCGCTGCCGGTGCCGCGTTCCTGGATCCCGATGGGGATCTGAAGCCCGGTGTGCCCGTTGCCCCCTGCGAGGGCGATGCCGGTACCGGCATGGCCGCCACCAATTCCGTCCGGGTTCGTACCGGCAATGTCTCCGCCGGTACCTCCGATTTTGCGATGCTGGTAACGGATCATGCTCTGGGTGTCCACCGGGAGATCGACATGGTCACCACCCCCGCAGGCGCCCCTGTCGCCATGGTGCACTGCAATAACTGCACCTCCGATATCAATGCATGGGTGAATCTGTTGAGTGAATTCGCCCAGTTCATCGGCGCTCCCCAAGACAAAGGCGCTCTGTTCACCATGCTCTTCCGCAAGGCACTGGAGGGGGATGCCGATTGCGGTGGATTGGTCAGCTATAACTATTTCTCCGGCGAGGGTGTCACCGATCTGGATGAGGGTCGCCCCGTATTCGCCCGCACCCCCGATGCCTCGTTCACGCTGGCAAACTTTATGCGCACCCATATTCTGTCCGCACTGGCCACGCTGAAAATCGGTCTGGACATCCTGACCAAGGAAGAGAATGTCCAGGTGGACAAGCTCTACGGCCACGGCGGCTTCTTCAAAACTCCGGGCGTTGGCCAGCGGATGCTGTCCGCCGCCATTGGTGCCCCGGTATCCTGCATGGAGACCGCCGGTGAGGGTGGCCCCTACGGCATGGCGCTGCTTGCCGCTTATATGATTCGCAAAGCCGATGGCGAAACCCTGGCGGATTACCTGGATGAGCACGTATTCGCCAGCGCCGCATCCACCACATTGATGGCGGAGGAATCGGATATCGATGGATTCAACCGTTTCCTGGCTCGCTACAAGGCCGCTTTCCCCATGGAGAAAGCCGCAGTGGAGGGAATGTAATATGCTGGAAGCGCTGAAAGAGCAGGTTTATCTTGCCAATATGGAGCTGCCCAAGCGGCATCTGGTCACCTATACCTGGGGTAATGTTTCCGGCATTGACCGGGAGAAAGGTCTTTTCGTCATCAAGCCCAGCGGCGTAGATTACGATGTGCTTCGCCCGGAAGATATGGTCGTCATGGATTTGCAGGGCAACAAAGTGGAGGGTAAATTGAATCCCTCCTCCGATACCAAGACCCACCTGGTTCTCTATAATGCATTCCCGGAAGTAGGCGGTATCGTCCATACCCATAGTCCCTATGCCGTTGCCTGGGCACAGGCCGGTGAAGATCTCCCCTGCTACGGTACGACCCACGCAGACTATTTCTACGGGAGCATCCCCTGCGCCCGCCACCTGACCCAGGAGGAGCTGGACGAGGATTACGAATATAACACCGGTCTGACCATTGTACAGACTTTCCGCCAGCGCAACCTCGACCCCAAGGCCGTCCCCGCTGTCCTCTGCCACAGCCACGGACCGTTCACCTGGGGCAAGGATGCAGCTCAAGCGGTTTACCACAGCGTCGTGCTGGAAGAAGTTGCAAAAATGGGCATCTTCACCCGCACCCTCAATCCCAACGCCGCCCCCGCACCCCAGCGCATGATGGACAAGCATTACCTGCGCAAGCACGGCCCCAACGCCTACTACGGCCAGAAATAAGTACCAAGCAAACAGCAGGAACCGCCGCAAAACGGTTCCTGCTGCTTTTTTACTCCGTTCTCAGGGCGATGACCGGGTCTTTTTTCGCCGCATTTCTGGCGGGGAGCAAGCCGCCGATGACGGTAATAACGATACTGATCAGAATCAGGATGAAAGAGGCATTCAGCGGCAATTGTGCCCGCAGATCCAGCAAGCCGCTGAATTTCACGATCACTGAATTGATGGGAACCAGAGCAACCACCGAAACACCGATCCCCAGCACCCCGGCGCAGCAACCGATGATAAAGGTTTCCGCATTGAATACCTGGGAAATGTTTCTTTTAGATGCCCCCAGAGCCCGGAGGATGCCGATTTCTTTCGTCCGCTCCATGACGGAAATATGGGTGATTATCCCGATCATAATGCAGGAGACTACCAAAGAAATCGCCACGAACGCCACAAGCACATAGGATATCCCGTCAATAATGGTGGTAATAGAGGAGGTAAGCATCGCCACATAATCCGTATAGGTAATGTGCCCATCCTCCCCCGCCGTCTCGTTATAGGCCGCAATACAGTCGGCAACAGAATCCTTGCTTTCGAAACTGTCCACATAGATGCTGACGGAGGCGGGCGCATCGTAGCTCACTTTGCCAAAAGATGTCATATTGTCAGCATAAGATGCTCCTGCGATGTATTCATCATAAACTTTCAGCAAAATCTCCTGGTCGGGGTCATTCCCAAGCCACATATCCAGAGCGGCGGCCATGGAGATTTCGTCCATCTCCCCATCCATGGGCATTGCCCCGGAGCCGGATGCATAATACATCATCAGCTTATAAAAGGCCGCTTTTTCCGATATTCCCAATGCGGATAAATATGCCCTGGCATCCTCCGCCATGGATACCTCGTCCGGGGACTGGAACTGCATTCCGGTCAGCACATTGACCTGGGGATCCGCCTCCTGGGCAAGGATCACCGGGCTGCTGTTCCCCCGGTCAATGATATACCGGGTCAGTTGGGCGGTATAGGCCACCGGGGTGGAAATGGTAGCGTTGGCGGCATCCTCCCTGGGGCGGGTGATTCCCGTTATTTTCAATTCAATTCCCTTGTCGGTGATCCATTCCTCCGTCAGCGATTGGTCATCCAGCAAAGAAAAGGTTCCATTTTCATTTTCAATATAGTGATCGCTTGCCGTAAGCAGATAGAACAAATGCTGGCACACCGCCGGATAGTCCAGGCACAGTTCCTCCGGCTCCCGGCCGCTTTCAATCAACCTCAAGGCGGAATCGTATTCTTCTCCGGAAATCAGCCCCAGCTGATACAGGGCATTGAGAGAAATCCCATTTTTCTCATTCAGAACCAAAACAACTTCGTCATATTCTTCCGGCCAGCGGCCATAGAGCACATCGTAGCTATCCGTTACCATTTGGCTTACGGTGGCTCCCTCCGCTCCCTCCGTCAATTCCGAGAAGTTTTCCGCACCGGAAGATGCCCCCGTAAGAGCTGCGGAGGAACCGATCTGGTTCATGAGCCCGATTTTCCCATTGTTCCCTACAACCGGAGAGGTAACCTCCACATCCCGGTCACTGTTGACCAGTTGACCGTCCGGGTCATAGGAATAGGCGCTGAATCGCACATCGTAGGAATAAATGATCCCGTTTTCCCCCAAATATCGGTGGATTTCACTTTCCGGGTCGTCCAGATATTTCTTAAAAGCGCTGAGATTATTCTCCACAATGCTGGATGTGATCTTCTCGCTGCTTTCAATGGCAGTATAATCCGCATATACCCCCGTCCGCTGCACGGTATCTTCCTGGGTATCGCCCCGGGCTTCGCCAATGATCTCTGCTCGGATCCCCATCAAGCTGGATACATCCACCGCTTCTGCGCTGATGGAAATGGGATAGGCGGACATGGTTTGCTTCTGGACATCGGCAATATAGCGATTCATCCCCGTGGACAGTGCCAGGATCAGCGCAATGCCGATAATTCCGATCGACCCGGCGAAAGATGTAAGCAGAGTGCGCCCCTTTTTCGTGCGCAGATTGTTGAACGAAAGGGACAGCGCCGTCAGAAATGACATGGAAATCTTTTTGTGCTTCCGCTTTTCCGATGTGCGCTCATCCATCTGGCAGGGATTGGTATCGCTGACGATTTTTCCGTCCAGCAGTTTTACAATTCGGGTGGAATATCTTTCCGCCAGTTCCGGATTATGGGTCACCATAATCACCAGTTTATCTTTCGCAATCTCTTTCAGCAGCTCCATGATCTGCACACTGGTCTCCGAATCCAGGGCGCCGGTGGGCTCATCCGCCAGCAGGATATCCGGATTATTGACCAGTGCCCGGGCAATGGCCACCCGCTGCATCTGGCCGCCGGACATCTGATTGGGGCGCTTATGCATATGCTCCCCCAGGCCGACCTTTTTCAGCACGGCAATGGCTCGCTGCCGCCGCTCCCTCTTGGATACGCCCGCCAGAGTCAGCGCCATCTCCACATTGGAAAGGACACACTGGTGGGGAATCAGATTATAGCTCTGGAATACGAACCCAATGGAGTTGTTCCGGTAATAGTCCCAGTCGGCATCCTTATATTCTTTGGTGGAGATCCCGCCGATGACCAGATCTCCGCTGGTATAGCGATCCAGCCCGCCGATGATATTCAGCATCGTCGTCTTCCCAGAGCCGCTCTGTCCCAGGATGGAGACGAATTCACTCTCCCGAAAGGCAATACTCACGCCCCGCAGGGCATCCTGGCGCAAATCGCCGGTGAGATAGGTCTTTACAATATTCTTTAATTGCAGCATAAATTTCCTCCTGTTCTTGCCGCCACAGAATATCACACCCCGGTAAACTCCCGGTCACGCCCAGATAAACCCAAGATAAATCCCACATTAAAAGAAATTGTTTACCATGGTGTGACCTGATTATGCTATAATGGAGGAAAAGGAGGGGATAGAATGTTCACAATTCTGGTTGCGGAGGACAATCCGGATATGCGGGAGCTGTTCTGCACCGTGCTTGCTGACGGGGGCTATCGGCCGCTTCCGGCAGCGGACGGGGAGGAGGCGCTGGAGATCATGGAGCGGGAATATGTGGATTTGATCGTTGCGGATATCATGATGCCCCATATGGATGGGTACGAATTGACTCGCTCCCTGCGGGAGGCAAACTATGATTTACCCATTCTGATCGTCACGGCGAAAGACCAATTCGAGGATTTGCGCCGGGCATTTCGCTTCGGTTCCGATGATTACATGGTCAAACCCGTCAATGTGAATGAATTGCTCCTGCGAATAGAGGCGCTGCTCCGCCGTGCCAAAATCTCCAGTGAGAAGAAAATCACCGTCGGCAACACAACGCTCAGCTATGATTCCCTCACCGTTAACCGGAACGGTGTGGAATCCACCCTGCCCCAAAAGGAATTCCACCTGCTCTACAAGCTGCTGTCCTACCCCAACAAAATATTTACCCGCCAGCAGCTGATGGATGAAATCTGGGGAATGTTCTCCGAAACGGACGAGCGCACCATCAATACCCATATCAACCGTCTGCGGGATCGTTTTTCCGGCTGCGAAGACTTCGAGATCGTGACCGTCCGGGGGCTTGGGTACAAGGCGGTGAAGAAACGTGACTAAAAAATCCCACTCCAAGCTATGGCTCTACTTCACCGGCATCGTCTTCGCCACGATTTTCGCAGTATTCCTCCTGGTGACCTTGCTGTGGTTCGGACTATACCATTGGGGATTGATTTCCATCGATCCGGGGACACACCGGGTTCCGCTTCTTCTATTTTCTCTGGGGAGCCTGCTATTGGGCTCGGTCATAGCGGTGTGCATTGGGAAACTGATCATTCGCCCCATCCAGAATATGGAAAACGCCTTTGACGAATTGTCCAAAGGAAACTTCCAAATCCGTGTGGCAGAGGACGAGAAGATCATGGAGATTCGGGAAATGGCGCAGCGGTTCAATGCCATGGCCTATGACCTTGGCCATATCGAAACATTGCGAAGCGACTTCGTTGCCAATGTTTCCCATGAATTCAAGACCCCCATCGCCGCCATCAAGGGGTACGCCACTTTGCTGCAAAATCCCTCTCTGACCAAGGAAAAGCACAACCATTATGTAAAAATCATTCTGGACAATACCCGCCGCCTTTCCTCCATGTCCGGTAATATCCTGCTGCTGTCCAAGCTGGAGAATCAGCAAACTCTGCCGGATCAAAGGTCGTACCGTCTGGACGAGCAGATTCGTGAGTGCATCCTCACGCTGGAAAGTAAATGGGTGAAAAAGGAAATCGAACTGGACTTAAATCTGCCCAATACCTGCTACTACGGAAGCAAATCCCTCCTGGAGCAGGTTTGGCTGAACATTTTGGACAACGCCATCCGCCACACTCCCGCCGGAGGCTGCATCCGGGTTGCACTTTCTCAGGCGAACGATTCCGCCCAAATTGCCATTGGGGACAATGGCTGCGGCATGAGCGACGAAATTCAGCGGCACATTTTCGAGAAATTCTATCAGGGTGACCCCTCCCGCAAATCCGATGGAAACGGCCTGGGGCTGGCGCTGGTAAAGCGGATCATCGACCTGTGCAAGGGAACCATCTTCGTCACCAGTTCTCCCGGTAACGGGAGCGAATTTGTAGTCACCCTACCCATTCGTTTACCCTGAGTTTTATTTCCCGTGGTATACTGGTCATATTACTAAAAAACGGAGGGCAAAGCCATGATCTTCTATTTCAGCGGAACCGGTAATTCCCGCTATGTTGCGGAGCAAATCGGCGCCGTAACCGGTGAACAAATCGTCTCCATCAATCAAAAAATCAAAACCGGGGATACGTCCCCCATTTCCTCGGATACGCCATTGGTATTCGTCGGCCCCGTATACGCCGGGCGATTCCCCCGAGTAATGGAATCCTACATCCGGGATGTGAATTTCGTTGGGGAAAAGAGAGCCTATTTCATCGGCACCTGTGCGGCAACCCCCTGGGCAACCGTTCGCTATGTTGAGAAGCTCTGCGAAGCAAAGGGCTTCACCCTGATTGGGTTCAATTCCATCCTCATGCCCCAGAGCTACGTTGCCGGGGGCGGTACCCAGCCCAGGGAGGTAAATGACCGCATCCTGGCGGAAGCAAAGCCGAAAATCAACCACATCGCCGCAAACATCTGCGCCGAGCAGCCGCTCCCCCCGGAAGCCCCGGGAAAGTCCATCATGTCCACCCTGATCAACCCCATGATGTACGCCACCATGATCAGTGCCAAAGCGTTCACCGTCACGGGTAACTGCACCGGCTGCGGTAAATGCGTTGCCCGCTGCCCCCTGAATAATATCACGCTGAAAGACGGCAAACCCGTCTGGGGAAAGGAATGCACCCACTGCATGGCCTGCATCGCCGGATGCCCCCAGGAAGCCATCGAATACGGCAAAAAGACCATCGGCAAACCCCGCTACTATCTGGGCGACAAGTAATTCGCCCCATCCATAAAAATGCAAAACAGGCTGAACCCTGCACCCCCCAACGGGTACAATTCGTTCAGCCTGCTTTTTTCAGTTTTTATCAAAGCTGATCCAGATTCCTGCCAAAAGGTTCCAGACAATGCTCCAGGAACCAGTCCATCTCCTCCCGGTGCAAATCTTTCAGCGCCTGCATCGTGACGGCGGCAGCAGAATCGAATTCGGTATTGCCCGCTTTCTGCTCCTCGATGCATTTGATATAGGCGGAGAGCTTGTCCGCCCCCTTGACGATGGGCGCAAGGGATTCGTCATCCTCCAGAACGAAATGGGCGTAACTGTCCCGCAGCTCCGGCGGCAACATATCCAGCAGCCGGTTGCCCGCCACCCGCTCCACCTGCTTATAGGCATCTTTGATCTCCGGGTTATAATATTTGATGGGGGTGGGCAAATCCCCGGTGAGGATTTCGGATGCATCATGATACAGCGCCGCCACGGCGCATTTATCCGGATCCGGCGTGGGCAGATGGAGAATATCCCGGCGGATCAGTGCCAGTGCGTGGGCCAGGACGGCCACCTGATGGCTATGTTCCTGGATATTTTCCGAAAATGTATTGCGCATCAACCCCCAGCGGGTAATGTAGCGCATCCGGCTCATCAGGGCATAGAATTCATTTGCCATGGGACAGCATTTCCTTTCTCATTTCTTCGATCATCGGGGGCAATTTCTCCGGCGCAGCGCAAAAATACTGCCCTCCTGCCCTGCGGATTTCGTCAGCATCCCGGAAGCCCCACAGCACACTCAGGCAGGGCACACCGGCATTTTGAGCCGTGAGCACATCCACCTCACTGTCGCCCACATAGATGCATTGGGCTACCCCGATGCGCTCCATCGCCAATTTCAGCATATCCGGTGCAGGCTTCCGGGGGCAAAGGGAACTCTCCCCCAGGGTGAATATTCCGGGGAAATAGCGGGCACAGAGCTTCTTTGCGGCGGCATCCGGCTTATTGGAGACGATGGCCATGGGATAATCTTTCAGCGCTTCCAGTGCCGCCGGGATCCCGGAGTAAGGGGCAGTCTTTTCCTGGCAATGGGTGCGATAGTATTCCTGGAAGAATGCGAAAGGCTCCTGCCAGTCTTCCCCCGCAGGTACTGACAGCTGCAAAAGTCTCGCCGCACCATTCCCAACGAAACGGCGCACTTCCTCCCGGGTGCGTTGAGGATAGCCGAAAGAACCCAGGGTAAAATTCACCGCACAGGTCAGATCATCCAATGTATCCAGCAGCGTACCGTCCAAATCAAAGAGGATCCCGATCATCACAGCCCCCGATTCTTCATCACCCGGATATCCTCCCCCACGAAAGTCAGCCGGTTGAAGCTGCCGTGGAGCCGGGAGGCAATTTGCGGGGAATAGCGGCGGGAAATCTCATCCACATTCAAATTGGTGGAGATCACCATGGGTTTATTATACAGGATGCGGTCATTCAGCAGCCCATAGAGCGCAGCCGTGACGAACTGCCCCGGCATCTCCGTACCCAGGTCATCCAGGATGAGCAAATCGCACTCGTTGTATTTTTCAGTTTCCCGGCGGGACGTTTCATCGCCGCCGAACTTGGCCTGTTCCATTTTGGAGAAGAGGTGCCCCGCCGTCTCATACACCACGCTGTATCCCCGCTCCGCTACCGCCCGGGCAATGCAGGCGGAGAGGAATGTCTTGCCCAGTCCGGTGCCGCCGACAAACAGCAGATTCCCGGAATTCTGGCAGAAAGTCATGGCATACCGGCGGCAATTCTGAAAATTGCGCTCCATGATCGTCCGGGGGCTTGCCCCGTATTTGGAATCGGTATAGTCGGAATAATAGTCCAGCCGGAACTGTGAGAAACTCTCTTTTCCCCCCGTCAGGATGGCCAGTTCTTTCTTCTGCTCCTGGCGGCATAATTCCGCCAGACATTCGCACATATTGGAGCCAAGGTACCCCGTGCCGCCGCAGATTTCGCAAATGGGTGTTTCGTCCAGGAACCCTTCTTCAAAATTCTCATAGGCCAGCAGCGCCCGCTCCTGCTGAAGCTCCAGATTCTGGAGCCTTGCCTGTTCCAGCAGTTCCTTTCCGTCACTGCCCTGCAAGAATGCGGCCTGAGCCGCCTGTGCCATGGTTCGGCGCAGGAGCATATCGATCTCCCGGATACGTGGAACCTTGGCATAGGCCTGCGCCAAATGCTGACGGTTTTCCGATTCCCGGTCTTCTTTTGCCTGAGCCAGCCGGGTACGTGCCCGCTGGACAACTTCGTTGCTATATGGCATATCTTATCCCTCCCGCAGTACACGCTGAATTGCTTCCAGTTCCGCTTCGCCCAGCTGGCCGGATGCACCTTTGGGCGGCGCTTTCCGGTCGCCCTGCTTCACGGCTTCCGCCGTAGTCAATCCCTCTTTCGCCCAGCGCTGCAAAATCTTATTCATATATGCCCAGTTCAGTCCCCCGGTATTCAGGCAGGTGCGCTCATATGCCATGGCGATGGCGCTGTCATCGAATCCGAAATCCAGCCAGGCGGAAGCATACTTCTCCTCGGCTTGGGTCAGGAATCTGCCCCGGATCTGGAGAATATCCATTAACCGACGGAGCCGGGATGTGCGGAAATTCTGGCGCTGGATATAGGCGGAAGCTTCCTCCAGGGAATCCACCCCATTCTCCGCCCAGAAATATGCCTCTTTCTCAATGGTGCGCAAACTGGGGCGGCGTTCGCTGCCCCGCTGGCGTGCTTTCTCGCAGCAATAGCGCACCAGCAACTGGATCACGTCCGCCGGGAGCCCCAGATAACGCATGAAGTTGAGGATCACTTTCATCTCTTCCGTATTGAGATTGCGCCCCAGGAGGCGCTGGATTTCCTGATAAAGCCCCTGGAAGACTTGATCCCGCTCCATCGCATCGTGCACATCCTGCTCCGTATAGACGGGGGGTTCCCCGGGCTGGATGAAATTGCGCACCTTTTCCGGCCAAAGCCCCAGCTGGCGCAGCGTGGCCGTGGCCACCCCCATCCGGGTATCGCTGATATGTAACTGGCTCTGGGCATCCTCCGGCGCATTCCCACAGGAAATATATAGGTAAAGCAGCGCCGCATCGGGATTCGCCGCCCCCAGAAGCTTGCGTGCATCGATCTCATTGATCACTACGGTATCTGTTAACATCTCTCGTCCTCACGTCCTGCATTTCTTTCGCCCCCAAGGGCGCAACCATCCATTTTCATCAATTATAGCACATCTTTTTCAAATCGACAACTTCCGATTCAAAAGAATTCTTTCCGTCCCAATCGGCGTGGAGAAAAAGCCACAATTTTACAGTGCAAAATGTTCCAATTCTTGTCTGTTTCACTGGTTGCATCCAGGCAAAACCGTGGTATAATATTCAGGTTCTGAGCCGGGAGCGTTCCGCTCTCCGGCCAATTTTGTAAAAGAGAGGCTTCATTATGGAATACTTACTTGCGATTGCCATTGCCATGATGGCTGGCTTGATGCTTACCCGTGTTACCAAACGTTTTAATCTGCCCGATGTTACCAGTTACCTGATCGCCGGGCTCCTGGTGGGGCCGCTGGCGCTGGGTTCGCTGGGCATCCCGGGGCTGGGATTCAATTCTTTCGATTTTGTGGAGGAAATGGGTCTGGTTTGCGATGTGGCGCTGGGCTTTATTGCTTTCTCCATCGGCAATGAATTCCGGCTGGAAGAGCTGAAGCATATCGGCCGCCAGGCAACCGTCATCGCCATTTTCCAGGCGCTTACCGCCACCGTCTTCGTGGATATCGGGCTGTTCGTGCTGCATCTGGTGCTGGGCAGCGAAGTACTGCCCGTTTCCACCTGCCTGATTCTGGGCGCCATTGCCACCGCCACTGCCCCCGCCGCCACCATTATGGTCATCAACCAGTATAAGGCCAAAGGCCCCCTGACCTCCATCCTGCTGCCCATCGTGGCGCTGGACGATGCCGTGGGTCTGATGGTCTTCGCCGTTTCCACCGGCATTGCCAAGGCACTGAACAGCGGCAGCATCAGCCTCGTCTCCGTGCTGGTCAATCCCCTGCTGGAGATCGTCGGCTCGTTGCTGCTGGGCGGTCTGGTGGGATGGCTGTTCAGCCATCTGGAGCAGTTCTTCCATTCCCGCTCCAAGCGGCTCAGTCTCGCCGTCTGCTTCGTCTTCCTGTGCACCGCCCTGTCCAAGCTGAGCTTCGATCTGGGGGGCGGCGTGGAATTCGGCTTCTCCTCACTGCTGGTTTGCATGATGTGCGGAACCGTATTCTGCAATCTGTGCGATTTCTCCGAAGAGATCATGTACCGTACCGACCGGTGGACGGCTCCCGTTTTCGTGCTGTTCTTTGTGCTCAGCGGTGCCGAGCTGGATCTGCGGGTGTTTACCAATCTGGCTGTCGTGGGCATCGGTGTTGTGAATATTCTGGCGCGCTCCGCCGGTAAGATCATCGGCGCCCGCATCAGTGCCAAGGCCGTTCACTGCCAGGATACCATCTGCAAATATCTGGGTGTCACCCTCCTGCCCCAGGCGGGGGTTGCCCTGGGTATGTCCGTCACCGTTGCCGCTCAGTTCGGCGAGGAGGGTGCGCTGATTCGCAACATCACCCTGTTCTGCGTGCTGATCTATGAGCTGGTCGGCCCCACCCTGACCAAGATGGCTCTCACCGCCGCCGGAGAAATTGAGCCCAACGCAGTTTCCAGCCGTGGCGTGATCCCCACAACCCCCAACCAGAAGTCTTGACATTTTTCGCCAGGGCGATATAATATAAGTATGAAATTTATTTAATAAGGAGTCTTTCCCATGTTCTATCATATGCAAATCGCCGGGTTGGAACGGGATCTTCCTATCTGCCCTGTCAACGATTCCCTGTCCATTGCCGGTTTCGTCATCTTCGGTGACCAGGAACTGACCGTTGCCTGCGCCAAAGAGCTGCTGGCCAAAGTGCCGGAATACGATTACCTCATCACCGCCGAGGCAAAGGGCATTCCCCTGGCGCACGAAATGGCTCGTCAGGCGGGCAACGCCAAATACATCCTGGCACGGAAAGCTCCCAAGCTGTATATGCGGGATATTTTCTCCGTCACCGTCAATTCCATCACCACCGCCAATGAGCAGAAGCTCTTCCTGGACGGTGCCGATGCCGCACTGATGAACGGCAAACGGATCCTGCTGGTGGACGATGTGATCTCCACCGGTGAGAGCATGTCCGCTCTGGAAGCTCTGGTCACTCAGGCCGGCGGCACCATCTGCGGCCGGGCTGCCATCCTGGCCGAGGGCGATGCCCAGGACCGCCCCGACATCGTGTACCTGGAGAAGTTGCCCCTGTTCCATCCCGATGGAACCATCATGGAATAATCCATTCTTTCAAATTTCCCGTTTCCCCCGAAAGCGGCTTTCCCCCGCTTTCGGGGGTTTTGCTTCCATTGGGGGAATTCTGGCGAAATTGCTAATAAAATAGGGAGCCGTTACAGAATCTTATAGGATTATTAAATTGCTTTTTGCCACATATATGGTATAATAATAGGAAAATTCACAGTGAAGGATGATTTTCTTTGAATTTCGACTCAACCCGGCTGATCATCGATCTGGATGCCATCCGGCACAATATCCGCTGTGTCCGGCAGCGTGCCGGTGTGCCGGTGATGGCCATTATCAAAGCCGATGCCTATGGCCACGGCGCCATTGAGATTGCCCGGCTGCTGGATAGCGAATGCGCTTTCTTCGGTGTCAGCTCCATGTTGGAGGCGCTGGAACTGCGCCAGGCCGGTATCGAGAAGCCCATTTTGATCCTGGGGTTCACCCCCGTTTCCGCTTTTCCGGAGGCCATCCGTCTGGGAATCCGTCCGGCCATCTTCCGCTACGAGGATGCCCTCGCCCTTAGTCAGTGTGCCCAGGCGGCGAATCGGATCGCCCCTTTCCATTTCGCAGTGGATACCGGAATGAGCCGCATCGGGTTCCAGGCAACACAAGAGGATGCTGACCTGTGCGCCAAAATCGCCGCCCTGCCCCATTTGGATCCGGAGGGGCTGTTCAGCCACTTTGCCACAGCGGATTGTGCCGATTTGACCCGTGCCCACGCTCAGCAGGAGCTGTTCGACCGATTCGATGGGATGCTCCGCCAGCGGGGTGTCGCCGTTCGAATTCGCCATCTGGACAATTCCGCCGGTGTCATGAATTTCCAATGCAAGTACGAAATGGTGCGCTCCGGTATCGTGACCTACGGAATGTACCCCAGTAACCAGGTTGACCCCAATCTCCTGGATTTGAAACCCGCCCTGCGGTGGGAAAGCTGCATCACCCATCTGAAGACCCTGGAGCCCGGCCGGGAGATCGGCTACGGCGGAACCTACACCACCACCAAGCCTACCCGAGTGGCTACGATACCGGTTGGATACGCCGACGGGTACCGCAGGAATCTGTCCAATCGGTTCTATGTGCTGATTCGTGGAAAGAAGGCGCCGATCCTGGGCCGCATCTGCATGGATCAGATGATGGTGGACGTGACCGATATCCCCGATGCGGCACCCAACGATACGGTGGTGCTAGTGGGTTCCTCCGGGGCGGAAGCCATTACCGTGGAGCAGATCGCCGCCCAGGAAGACAGCTTTAATTATGAATTCGTATGCGGCATCAGCCGCAGGGTGCCCAGAGTTTATCTGCAAGGAGGACAGGTCGTCCACTGCGTTTCCTATCTTCTGGACAGCAATCACTGAGGCACCAAGGAGGATCGTTTTTACCATGGCAAAATACAGCAAACAGGATGAATCCGGCAGTTCCTCTGCCATCGTCATCGGGCTTGTAATCGTGATGGCGGTGCTGGTAGCGTTTTCTCTGGGACTTCGGCTCCTGCTGGGCAGCGGGCAAAGCAGCGATGTCCAGTTGCAGGCAACCGAAGCGACCGAGCAGCCCATTGTTGCGCAACCGGCGGAGCAACCCAAAGAATCCCTCTGGAGCAAACTCTTCGGCTCGAAAGAAACTCAGCCCGAACCCACGGAGCCGGAAGCGGAGCACGTTGTCTCCCGGGCAACCATTGCCGTCACCGGCGACATTCTCATGCATGGCCCCGTGATCGAAACCGGATTGCAGAGCGACGGCACCTATAACTTCGATTCCATTTTTCAACATCTGAATTCCTACTCTTCTTCCGCCGATTATTCCATTGCAAATCTGGAAACCACACTGGCAGGGGCAAATAACGGATATAAATATTCCGGCTATCCCGCCTTCAACTGCCCGGATGAGATCGTAGATGCGCTGAAAGATGCGGGATTCGATATGCTCCTCACCGCCAATAACCACTGCTACGACACCAGTGAATTCGGTTTCCTGCGTACGGTGAAAACCGTCCGGAACAAGGGACTGACGGTTCTGGGCACCCGGGAAAGCACCACCGATCCCATCTACACTGTGGAAGAAATCAACGGAATCAAAGTTGGCATGGTGTGTTATACTTACGAGGGACAGCCGGAGAACCCCACCGCCGGTACCGTTTACATGAACCGCAATGCCCTCTCCGCTACCTGCGCTCCCCTGGTCAATTCGTTCCTGAGCAGCCAGTTGGATCCATTCTATCTGGAGCTTCGCCAGGTGCTAGCGCAAATGCAGCAGGATGGTGCCGAAGCCACCGTGATCTTCATCCACTGGGGCACGGAATACCAGACCACTCCCTCCGCAGAGCAGACCCAAATCGCTCAGCAGCTATGCGACCTGGGGTTTGATGTGATCGTCGGCGGGCATCCCCACGTGATTCAGCCGGTGCAGCTGCTGACCAGTCGCCTCGACCCGGAGCAGAAAACCGTTTGCCTGTATTCCACGGGCAACGCCGTCTCCAACCAGCGCATCAAGGAAATGGACTTAAAAACCGGGCACACGGAGGACGGTATGCTCTTCCAGTTCACTTTCTGCAAATATTCCGATGACACTGTCTATCTGGAAAATGCGCAGATTCTCCCCTGCTGGGTGGATCTGCGAACCGACCCCACCACCCAATATCCCATCATCCCCCTGGATGATTCCTTGAAAGATCAGTGGCAAACACTGTTCAATTTAACGGATGAAGCGCTGGAAAATGCGCAAAAATCTTATGACCGCACCCAGGCGCTGGTAAGTGCCGGGATATCCCAGGTTCAGGAGTACCTGACCACCCAGCAAACCCAGCGGGATGCCGATTATCTGGCTGCCACCGGACTCAACCAGGCGGCCTAAGCACCGAAGGAGGCACAAAAATGAAACAATTTTGGCGCAGCCTTGTTTCCGCACTGAAAATCACCGGCGTTATTCTGCTGATTGGGGTTGCGGTTGGCAGCGTGATCTTCGCATGGAGCTTTTTCCAGTCCTCCCAGGTGCAGATTTCCACCCCGGCCACGGTTCCGACCGCCCCTCCAACAGCGCCGCCCACCGAACCACCCACGGAACCCCCCACCGAGCCGCCGGAACCGGAGCACGTCGTGACCCGGGCTACCATTGGCGCAACCGGAGACCTGCTGATGCACGAACCGGTATTCAGCTCTTGTCGGCAATCCGATGGAAGCTATGATTTCGACTACATCTTCCGCTACCTCAGCGGATATGTGAACCAGGTTGATTTCGCCGTAGCCAATCTGGAAACCACCCTGGCCGGTTCCAGCCGGGCCTACAGCGGGTATCCAAATTTCAACTGTCCGGATGAGATCGTGGACGGCGTGCGAAACAGCGGATTTGATATGCTGCTCACTGGAAATAACCATAGCTACGATACCGGCGAGGCCGGATTCTTCCGCACCATCGAAACCGTTCGTTCCAAAGGGGTCGAAACCCTGGGCACCATGCTCAATGCCGAGGAGCCGAAATATACGGTCAAGAATATCAACGGAATCAATATCGGCATGATCAGCTACACCTATGAGGGTCGCCCGGAGAGCGGCGCCTATGCCGATCGGGTCTACCTGAACGGCATCCTGCTCCACCAGGGGGCGGAAGATGTGGTGAATACTTTTAACCCCTATAATCCGGATCCATTCTATCAGCAGGTGGAAACCTACGCCCAGCAGATGAAAGCGGAGGGGGCGGAGGCACTGGTGATCTTCATGCACTGGGGTGTGGAATACACCACTACCCCCGTGGCGCACCAAACCAAAATCGCCCAGAAGCTATGCGATATCGGTTTTGACGTTATCGTGGGCGGCCACCCCCATGTGGTGGAGCCGGTGGAACTGCTCTCCAGCACGGTTGACCCGGAGCACAAAACCGTCTGCCTGTACTCCATGGGCAATGCCGTATCCAATCAACGCTCCAATATTCTGACATCCCACCCCTCCGGCCATACGGAGGACGGAGTATGGTTCACCATGACTTTCTGCAAGTATTCCGACGGAACCGTATATCTGGAGGACGTGGATCTGATCCCCTGCTGGGTGGATCTGCGCACAACCAGTGGGCGATATTACTATATTCTCCCCCTGGATGGTTCCACCCAGGACAGCTGGCAACAAGACCTGGATTTGAGCGATACCGGGCTCAGTGCCGCTACCCGCTCCTATAACCGAACCATGGACATTGTGGGCGCTGGACTGGCGCAATCCAGGCAATATCTGGCCGATGCGAAAGAGCTTCGGGATGCCAACTACCTGGCGGAGCTGTATTACGAACTCTACGGCCGGGAAGCCGCCTGATAAAAATGCGAAAAGGCATATCGCCGTCCCTGAAATGGGCAGCGATATGCCTTATTTTTTGACCTCAGGCGCTGTATTTGGGCTCACAGGTGAGGTTGACACCCAGCCGCTTGAAGACTTTCTCGTCCACCGAGGAGAGGATGACGGTGGAATGAACTTCGCAGCCCTTTAATTTGCTCAGTTGCTCCATGGCCATCTCCGCCAGGGGATTGGTTGCCGCACAGATGGACAGAGCAATGAGCGTCTCGTCGGTGTGCAGCCGGGGGTTGCGGTTGCCAAGATGGGCGACTTTCAGATGCTGGATGGGATCCAGCACCACCGGTGCCATCAGATGCATCTCATCCGGGAGGTTGCTCAGGATCTTCAGCGCATTCAGCAGCAATGCGGAGGAAGCGCCCAGCAAATCGGTGGTTCTGCCGGTGACGATGGTTCCATCGGGCAGCTCCATGGCGGCGCAGGGCATTCCCGTCTCCGCTTCCCGTGCCAGTGCAGGGGCAACGGTGGTGCGCTCCTGGGGGGTGACCCCCGCCTTGCGCATCAGCAGCTCCAGTTTGCGCACGATCTCGTCGCCGCATTTTCCCTGCTTCACGTCACAAACGGCGGCATAGTAGCGGCGAATGATCTCCTGACGGGAGGCGGTCTTCACCGCCTCGTCATCGATGATGCAGTTGCCGACCATATTCACACCCATATCCGTGGGGGACTTATAGGGGCAGACCCCCATGATCTTCTCGAACAGGGCTTCCAGCACCGGGAATGCTTCCACGTCCCGGTTATAGTTCACCGTGGTCACCCCGTAGGCATCCAGGTGGAACGGGTCGATCATATTCACATCGTTCAAATCGGCCGTTGCCGCTTCGTATGCGAGGTTTACCGAATCTTTAAGCGCCAAATTCCAGATAGGGAAGGTCTCAAATTTGGCATAGCCT
>CAZTYB010000035.1:0-20521 GCA_964617595.1 uncultured Oscillospiraceae bacterium
GACAATTTAGCCATTTCTTTTTTCCTCCATGAAATTCAAATTTCTTCTCTGATTATATCACTTTTCTTCCCAATGCCCCATATCCGCCACCTTTTCCTGCAACCTTTTAATCGTATCGTTCTGCTCCATAGTTTTCTCTGGCAGCCTGCTAATACATCATATATCCCATAAATCCCTATGTCAATAATTTTGTGTCCTGCTATTCCATATAAATCCAGGCTATGGATTTATATTATATCCAAACACGGAGGTTTGATATATGGATTATGTGGAATGGTTTTATGATCGCCTGACGAATTTGCGAATTCAAAAAGGGGTATCTGCAAGAGATATGAGCTTGTCTTTAGGGCAGAGTGAGAGCTATATTAACAAGATTGAAAACAGACGAACGCTTCCATCTTTTATGGGCTTTATCTATATTTGTGAATATTTTGAAATTACTCCGGAAGAATTTTTTAGTAACAGTACTTCTCCCAAAAGAACAAACGAGTTACTTGAAGAACTGAAAAAGCTTACCCCGGAACAAACAGAGCATATTCTGCAAGTCGTTAAAGATATAACGAGGTAGGAGTATCTATTCCGGATTTACTGTCTTCATCCTGCCGCCAGTATCAAAATAGACCGCATCCATTGCTGCAAGACTTGCAAATCTGGATGCGGTCAAAATATGATAAAAAGAAAACCGCCTAGTCGATTGACTAAGCGGTTCAGTGGAGCTGCTAGCCAGATTTGAACTGGCGACCTCATCCTTACCAAGGATGCGCTCTACCGGCTGAGCTATAGCAGCATCTTTTTGCTTTGGACTGTTCCCTGACAGCTTTGATATTATACTACGGCATCCCCCTTTTGTCAACTCCTTTTTTAAAAAAGTTTGAATTATTTTTTGAAAAAAGGGGGGCTGCCACACGGATGTGGCAGCCCCCGGGTGGGATCATTTGGTGCGCTGGTATTTGCCCCGCTTGGTGGGCAGGAACTTGTAGACGACGGCCACAATGGCGCAGCCCAGAAGCCCAAGCAGAATTCCGGCGAACATGGAGAAGATCACATCGGTTGGATAGTGTACGTACAGGTACAGCCGGGAGTAGGCTACCAGGAATGCGATGATGGTGGCGGGGACACCCAGCCACTTGTCCTTGATCATCAGCACGGTAGCGGCCTCAAAACAGGCGATGGTGTGGCCGGAGGGGAAGGAGCGGTGCAGGTCGCTGGAGAAGAGCCACTTGATATCCTCTTCTACCATCGGCACCCAGTTCTTCAGCTGGGGCAGATCCAGCCCCGCCATCCGTTCCTCGGTATAGTAGAGGAACGGGCGGTCACGGGCGATCAGGCTCTTGAGGATGACGTTGCAGATGATCAGTCCCAGCATCAGTGCGGCGCCCATGGACCAGCCGGTTTTGCGGGTTTTCTTGAACAGCAGCAGGATCACCGCCGTGGCGATCCAGAAAGCGCCCCATTCCCCGAAGAGGGTGATATAGGGCATAGCCTTGTCGAAGAAAGGATTGGTCAGGTAGTTGCGAATGAACTCCAGAATGGGAAAATCGAAAGAGATAGCCAGGGAGTCCAGCAGGGTCTTGACTTGCTCAATCATTGTCTTGTTTCCTCCTTATGCATTTTGGAACAGGGGATACAGCTTCATGGGAGTCAGGTTATATTCGCTGGTGAGGGTAACGGTGTTGGTTTCGTCCGGCTGGAAGACCACGTTCCATGTCTTCTGGCCGTCTGCGTTGGTCTCCACGGTGCACCATCCGGCGAATACCTTGCCTGTGGGAGCCTCCACGGCGGGGGTGACGATGGACTGGACAGAGGTGGAGTAGAAGCCGCTGGAGAGGGTATTGCCTGCTGCATCGCAGAAAGTCAGGCGAACTTCGCCCACGGGCACGGTGATGTCCTCGTTGGTCATTTCGGTGCACAGCCACTTGTCATTCTTATAGGTGAAGTACATGGACTGGGTGACATCATAGGTGGTTTCGGTGTAGCCGCCGTTTTGCAGATCCTTGATCTTGGTGCGCATGACGATGGAGGCACGGACGGAGAAGAGGGTATCGGAATGCTTGGTATAGCCCAGGATCTCTTCGTTTTCAAAGGAGTGCCCGTTGTCGGAATTCATCCACAATTCGCTGTTCATCTTGAGGATGTCGCTGTAAGCCTGGGAACTGCCATCGAAATATTTGGCGACGGCGGTTCGGCTGCCGCTGGCATTGATCATGAATCCGGCGTAAGCTTCCAGTGCGCCGAATACGGCGGTGCGCTCCTCTTCGCTCATGGCGATGGAGGAAATCTGCTCTTCGAACATTCCGGAGTCGCTGTTGTACTGCACCTGAATGGGGGCGCCGGTCTGATCGTAGACCAGCAGATCGGGGGTGGTCAGCAGGCCGGTCACTTCCTGAATGGCGGTGGTGATCCGGTTCTCGGGCAGCTGATTTGCATCGGCCTTGGTATAGGCTTTCTGGATGGTGTAGTCATCGCTCAGGGGAGAATTGTTGATATAGGCAACGTGATTCTCCAGCAGGCGGATCTTGATGGTCTGGTCACGGTTGATGAACAGCTCCACCTCGCCCAGTTCCCAATCGGGAATGTCGGTGATCTTCTCACTCTGACCGCTGAGGGTGAAAGTGGCCAGTTTCTCATTGCCCAGACGGACAATATATTTCTTACCAGACAGGCCGCCGGAGGTCTCGACATATTCCAGCGCCTGGCTGCCGACCTTTTCCGTCATATATTTCACGTACTGGTCTTTGCCCTCGAACTGAGTGTCGTATTTATTGGTGCCGGTGCCAGTGGGGTCACCCGCCAGCTGGTATAGCTGACCCCAGTCGGGGTTGGTGAAGAGCTGGTCGAATACCTGCTGGCATTTTACGGTGGGCTGGGCGGCTTCGTAATCTTTCAGCCATCCGTTGAGCCAGTTAAGCCCAATGAAAACGCCAATGAAAAATACGAAAATCAGCCCGAAATAGAACGTATAGAAGACCATGCTGCCGGTGCGGGAGCCTTTCTTTTTCAGCACCACTTCATTCTGGGTCTGTTTCCGGGGTGTCTGAGGTGCCTTTGCCGGATGCTGCGGGGTACGCTGCTGGGCGGTCTGCTGCGGGTTCTGGGCGGCTCTGGCTGCCCGCTGCTCCGGGGTCAGACCGGTGCGCTGAACATTGGGGCGCTGACCGGAGGCACTGCGTTGCTGCGCACTTTTGGGTGCGCTGGCTGCATCCGGCTGCGCCGGACGGGGGGTGGTGCGCTTGGCGGCATCCCGCTGGGCTTTCCGGGCGGCTCTGGCAGCGTTGGCCTCTTCCCGTTCCCGGATGATGTCATCCAGCGCTTGGCCGGGGGCGTTCTGCCCTTTGGATTTTGCATCGAATTTACCTTGGTACATTTTCTTTCACCTCACTGCATCCGCTTACTGGAGCGCCTTGACCATCCAGTAGTTGGGCATTCTTCTGGACTGGGACTGTAGCACGGAGTAGCTGTTGATCATGTTCACTTCGCCGGTGGCGCTGTCCCGGTACAGCATCATGGAGGAGGAACCGCCGTCCATGTTACATGCGTTCACTGCGCCATAGGCGATGAGCAGGTCGATCATGTCCTTGTAGGTTGCGCCCATGGAACCGGCCTGGCGGCCATCGGCGCAGATGAAGATGATCACGCCGTCCGCCCGCTGGCCAACAACGGTGCGGGGGTTATAGCCGGAGTTGCCGGAGTAGACTTTCTGGTTGGGTTCGCCGTTGACGATGAGCACGGGGCCGAATTCGCAGCCGTCCCGGATGCCCAGCTCCATGGCCTGGGACTCGGTCATGCTGTCGGCGACCACGAGCTTGTTCTCGAAAGTCAGGCCGCAGAAGCCCTCCTCGGGAACCAGATCCTTATACTGGTTGGAGACAACGATGCCATCGTGGATGGTCAGTCCTGCGGGGATGCTGCCCACATAGCTGTTGGCGGTGCCATCGTCGTTGAATGCGCCGGCGTTAATGGCGGCGGCGGCACCCTCGTCCTCAATGGCCACGTTCAGCCGTTTGCCCGGCTTGCTGGTGGAGAATCCGTCATAACTGGACAGCCCCAGGTACACCCGGGAGGGATCCTGGATGAGCATGATGTGGGCATTGAAAGTCTTGCCGGAGTAGCTCTCGATGCGGATGCCGTCGGGGTAGGCCGCCCATTCGTCGGAGGTGGCCAGGGTGCTGGAATCCATAATGACGATATCGTCCAGATTCACTTCTTCCAGGGGCGTTTCGTCCTTGCCCTGGTTGCGGATCTGTTCCACCAGTTCGTCGCTCATGAATAAACCGGGGATCCATTTGGTGGCGCTGGGCTCCAGCAGGGACATGGTCAGCACATCCCGGGCGGCGGTGGATGGACCATTGAAGATCAGGTTCATCACCAGCGCCAGGCCAACCACGATCAGAATGATGATGGTGAACAGCAGCAGGAAGAACCGCCGGACGATGCGCCCCAGGAGCCCGCTGCCTTTGGATTTGGATTTTTTGCTCATTTTGTTTCCCTCACGTCAGATTTTTGTTTCTGCGCTGCAAATACCCAGCGCTGCTGAATGGCATAGCTGATGAAATACAGCACCGTCATAACGATCACATACCACAGTGTCCGCAGTCCGCCCGATTCGTTGCCGATATGCAGCAGCCAGAACACCCCATTGGTCAATCCCATCTGCACCAGCAGCTGAGGAATGGCCAGAATGTAGTAGCGCAGAAGCGCTCTGCCGGTGCCGCCCTTGGAACGGAACACCAGTCGCTGATTCACGAAGAAATTCAGCAGTGACGAGATCACCCTTGCCAGGAAATACGGCACCGTATCATGCACCATGACGGATGCACCCGCCAGCAGGGAATCGAACAGGGCGAACATTCCCGCATCCACCCCGGCGCAAACCAGGCTGCTCAGGGTATAGCGGAAGAAGTGGCCAAGGATCAGCTTGTAGATTCGCCAGGAATCTTTCAGCCAGTGGAAATGGGAGCTCTTGTTCTCTTCAATATAAACGGTGCGGATCTTCACCTCGTCAAAGGGGAGCCCATTTTCTTTCATGGCCAGGAGCGCATTGGTCTCGTATTCGAATCGGTCGCCGGGGATTTGGGTCATCAGCTCCAGGGTATCCCGGGGGAACGCACGCAGCCCCGTCTGGGTATCGGATAATTTGATGCCGCAGAAGAGCTTGAATACGGCGGAGGTGGTGCGGTTGCCGAAGCGGCTCCGGAAAGGAACCTGGGGCAGGGTGAAGTCCCGGCAACCCAGGGTGATGCGCCCGGTCTGCATCATGTGGATGCAGCAGTTCATGGTGTCTTCCGGGTGGTGCTGATTGTCGCCGTCCACCGTTACCACACCCGCCCCCTCCGGCCGGTTAGCCAGGAACCAGTTAAATGCGTTTTTCAGTGCGGCACCCTTGCCACGGTTGACCTCGTGGTGCAGCAGATGGATCTCCGGGTGCGCTGCTGCGGCATCGGTAAAGAAATGAAGATTTTCCGCCTTGCTCCCGTCATTGACCAGAATAATGTCGGAAAAACCCTGATTCAACAGCCCGTCAATAACGGCGGTGAGCTTTTCGTCCGGATCGAGGGAGGGGAGGACAACGGAAATTTTTGATAAGTCTGCCATTTATAATTCCTCTTTTACCATTCAATCGATTTTTTTGCTACAATAGTATATCACATTCCATGGGAAATGCAAAGCGTTTTCCAAAAGATTTCCAGAATTTTAAGAATTTCTAAAGAAATATGAAAAAATCTACGATTAATTCTGTTCCTATGGTACTATTTGCGAAAAGGGAAGAAATTATCAAAACCGATTCGGCCGAAAAAGAAATAAAGATTGTTTATATGGGGCGATTCCTGTCTTTGCAGGATTGCCAGGTCTCTTCTTGCCCGGGGCATATCCTGTCCCGGCGGGGCATAGATTTTTCCAGCACACAGCAAGGAGGCATCGCTATGGCACAGGAACCGCTTCCCCACCGCCTGACTCTCATCGAGCGAAGCAAACTCACGGTGACCGGTGTGACGGAAGTTGTCAGTTTTGAGGATACCCTGGTCACGTTGCAAACCGCCCTGGGCACGCTGGCCATTCAGGGCAATCAGCTCCAGTTGAAGACCCTCTCGCTGGAGGGGGGCCAGGTGGATGTGGAGGGAAGCATCTGCGCACTGACCTATGAGGAGCCCCGCCAGGGCGGCTGGTTCCGCCGACTGCTTGGATGACCCATCCGGCGCTGGCATTCCAGCGATTCGGCACCGGATGCCTGCTGGGGGCGATGCTTGGCGCAGTTTATGGCTTCCTGCGGCCACTGCGCCCCCGGCACATCTGGCTCAGCGACGGGGCATTCCTGGTGGTGACATTGTGGGCGTGGCTGTATCTGGCGCTGGAGGTATGCGGGGGCGACTTGAATCTGGGCTATTCCTGCGCCTTGGCTGTGGGGGCGTTTGCCTGGGAGATGACCGCCGGGCGGCTGCTCAGACCCATTTTTCGCCTGTTTTGGCGCTCCACCGGCCTGTTATGGGGGCTTGTTATGTGGCCTGCGAAAAAAATATTTAAAATTTTGAAAATTTTATTTGCATCCTGGAAAAAATGGGTTACAATATGGTGGAATGGCTGTCGAATGCGTCAACAGCCGCACGGAGGTGTTAAGCATGGCACGAAACAAGCAACGAACCACAAAAATACAGATCGTTCTCTTCCGGGGCAACCGGAAAGTGCAGACTGCGCTGCTGGCAGTGATCGTACTCACGGCGGTCGCTCTGGCTTCCCTGGCGCTTGTGGAGCGGCAGATGGAGCGCAAGACCGAGGACTATCGTGCCCAGTCAGCCCAGGTACAGTACGAGAACGAGGTTCTGGATCAAAGCATTCAAGAGCTTGGCTCAGCCAAAAGCGTGGAGCGCATCGCCCGGGAAGAACTGGGCATGGTCAGCGCCGACACCGTCCTGATTGAATCGCAAGTCAAATAATGGAGGAAACAAAGCAAACTATGGAGTTAACCGTTGGAGCCGTATTAGAGGGGAAAGTCAAATCCATCACCAATTTTGGCGCTTTTGTTGCCCTGCCGGAAAACAGAACCGGCATGGTACATATTTCCGAAGTGGCCAATGCCTACGTCAGCGACATTCGTCAGCACCTGACCGAGGGGCAGGATGTAAAAGTTGTGGTGATCGGAAACGAAAATGGGAAAATCAATCTGTCCATCAAACGTCTGGAGCCGAAGCCCCAGCGGGAGGGTGGCAGACCCGATTTCCGTAACGGTGGTGCCCGCCCGGCAGGCAATCGCCCCAGTGGGGGGCAGGGTCGTCCCGGTATGAGAAGCGCCCCTGTGCAACCCGCCGCTCCCAAAACCGCAGATCAATTGTTCGAGGAGAAGCTGAAAGCCTTTATGTCGGAATCCGACAGCAAGATTTCTTCCATTAAGCAGTATTCCGAGCACCGTACCAAGAGCAGAAGAAGATGACCCCAGAGCGGACTGCTTTCCCGGCAGTCCGCTTTCCCTGCAATGTGTAAAGGAGGATCAAAATGACCGTTGTGATCACCGGCGGTTCCCGGGGGATCGGTGCCGCCACCGTAAAGCAATTCGCCGCCCGGGGGCACCGGGTCTTCTTCCTGTATGAAAAGGATCATGCTTCCGCTGCCCGGGTCAGTGCCGAGACCGGCGCAACCGCAATATGCTGCGATGTGGCCGATGAAACCGGGGTGAATGCCGCATTTCGTCAAATTGGGGATGTGGATGTCCTTGTAAATAATGCAGGAATCTGCTATTATGGTCTCATGAGCCAGATGACCGGGGAAGAATGGAGCCGCATCTTCGATGTGAATGTCAAGGGCATCTTCCATTGTGTCCGTGCGGCCATGCCGTTTTTTTTGCAAAAGCAGAGCGGCTGCATCGTCAATGTTTCCAGTATGTGGGGGCGGGTCGGTTCCTCCTGCGAGGCGGCCTACTCCGCTACCAAAGGGGCGGTGATCGCCCTGACCAAAGCCCTGGCCAAGGAGCTTGGCCCCAGCGGCATCCGGGTGAATGCTGTGGCGCCGGGGGTCATCCTGACGGATATGTGCGCAAACGTATCCCCGGAGATTCTGGATTCTATGGCAGAGGAAGCGCCCATTGGCCGCAATGGAAGGGCGGAGGATGTGGCTCAGGCCATTGAATATCTGGCGGGTGCCGAATTTGTCACCGGACACATCCTGAATGTGGACGGCGGATATGTAATGTGACCATTTTTAGTTTCTTTACGAGTAAGGAGAGAATAGAATGAAAATTGCGATCGGTTGTGACCACGGGGCACTGAATTTAAAGGAAAAGGTTGTTTCCCATTTGATGCAGCGAGGGTTCCAGGTGCTGGACGTGGGCACCCACACCCCGGATAGCTGTGACTATCCCGATTTCGCCGCCGCTGCCGCCCGTGCCGTGGCCGACGGGAGCTGCCAGCGGGGCATTGTGCTGTGCACCACCGGAATCGGTGTCAGCATCGCCGCCAACAAGGTTAGCGGCATCCGCTGCGCCCTGCTCAGTGACCTGATGTCCGCCCGGATGACCCGAGAACACAACGATACCAACATGATGGCCATGGGCGCCGCCGTGGTGGGGGAGGGGCTGGCGCTGGAGATCGTGGATACCTGGCTGGATACCGAATTTTCCCACAACGAGCGCCACCAGCGCCGCATCGACAAGGTGATGGCACTGGAAAAATAAGGAGAACGGAATGCTGAACAAACTGGAATCGGTCGCAAGCCGATACGAAGAGCTGTGCGCCAAGGCGGAACAGCCGGATTTTTACGCCGACCCCAAACGTGCCGCCAAACTCCTGCGGGAGAAGAATGATTTGCAGCCCATTGTAGAGGCGTTCCAATCCTACCGCCAGGCGGAGCAGGAAATGGCCGATGCCCAGGAGCTGATGTCCGACCCGGAGATGAAAGAACTCTGCCAGGAGACTTATCTCCAGGCCAAGCGGGAGAAAGAGGCGCTGTACGACCAGCTGCAAATCCTGCTGCTGCCCAAGGATCCCAATGACGAAAAGAGCGTCATTGTGGAGATCCGTGGGGGCGTTGGCGGTGAGGAAAGTGCCCTGTTCGCCCATAGCCTGTTCCGGATGTATTCCATGTACGCCGCCGCCAAGGGCTGGAGCATTGAGCTGATGAACTATAACGACACGGAGCTGGGTGGCGTGAAAGAGGCGGACTTCATCATCAATGGCCGGGGAGCTTACTCCCGGATGAAATTCGAATCCGGGGTGCATCGGGTGCAGCGGGTGCCGGAGACGGAGTCCGGCGGCCGGGTGCATACCTCCACCGCCACCGTGGCCGTGCTGCCGGAGATGGAGGAAGTGGACGTGCAGATCAATCCCGCCGATATCGAGATGCAGGTCTACCGTGCCTCCGGTGCCGGTGGTCAGCACGTCAACAAAACCAGCTCCGCCGTTCGCCTGATCCACAAGCCCAGCGGCATCGTTGTCGCCTGCCAGGAGGAGCGGAGCCAGGTACAGAACCGGGAGAAATGTATGCGTATGCTGGCTTCCAAACTCTACGAGCAGGAGCAGCAGCGCCTGGACAGTGAGTTGACCGGTATGCGCCGCAGCCAGGTGGGCACGGGTATGCGCAATGAGCGCATCCGCACTTATAATTTTCCCCAGGGGCGGGTGACGGATCATCGCATCGGCCTGACCCTGTACAAAATCGATTCCGTGATGGACGGCGACCTGGACGAGCTGATCAATGCCCTGGCCGCTGCCGACCAGGCGGAAAAACTAAAGAGCAATCATTGAGGATATTTCTATGCAATATATTACCCACTCTCCCCGGGAGACGGAAGCGCTGGGCGCTGCCCTGGCGGCTCGGCTTGCCCCCGGCACCGTCATCGCCTATACCGGTGACCTGGGTGCCGGGAAAACCGCTTTCACCCGGGGACTTGCCCGGGGATTGGGCTACACCGAACCCGTTACCAGCCCCACCTATACCATTGTGAACGAATACCTGGGGGGCAGGCTCCCACTGTTCCATTTCGATATGTACCGGCTGACCGGTGCCGAAGACCTGTGGGATATCGGCTGGGAGGATTATCTGGAGCGGGGCGGCATCTGCGCCGTGGAGTGGAGCGAAAATGTGGCGGATGCCCTGGAGGCTTCAGTCACCGTTGCCATCGAAAAAATCGACGATACCACCCGGAGCGTTTCCATCCAAGGAGGGGAAAATCTTGCTGATCTTGTCATTTGAAACTTCGGCTAAGGCCGCATCCGTCGCCCTGGTGGAAGAGGGCAAACTCCTGGGGGAAAGCTACCAGAATACCGGCCTGACCCATAGCCAGACCCTGATGGTCATGGCGCAGGATCTCCTGAAGCAGTGCGGCCGGGAAATTGGCGATCTGGATGCCGTAGCGGTGGCCAATGGCCCCGGCTCTTTCACCGGGGTGCGCATCGGCGTGGCGGCAGCAAAGGGACTGGCCTGGGGAGCGGAGATCCCCTGCTGCGGTACCAGCACGCTGGCATCCATGGCAATGGGGCTGGGCATCTGGCAGGGGTATGTTTGCCCCGTGATGGATGCCCGCCGGGGGCAGGTATACAATGCGCTGTTCTATGTGCATTGTGGAAAATGCACAAGAATCCGGGAAGATCGTGCGATTTCTCTCGGTGAATTGGGGAAAGATGTCCAAAATCTGACCGAACCCATTTTTTTGGTTGGAGATGGCAGCATTTTGTGCTATAATACCTTGTTGGAAAGTGTTCCCGCCCTTGTGCTCCCTCCGGAGCACCGGATGCACCAGCGTGCCGCCGGTGTTGCGCTGGAGGCGGCCAGGATGATCGCATCCGGCGAATGCACCGATGCCGGGCAATTGACCCCCAATTACCTCCGCCTGAGCCAGGCAGAGCGGGAACGCAACGAAAGAATGCAGCAGAATCAATAAAAGGAGATTAGAGAAATGGCTGAAGTACATGTATTGGATCATCCCCTGATTCAGCACAAGCTGGCGATCCTGCGAAATAAGGAAACCAGCGTGAAAGAATTCCGTGAACTGGTGGGCGAGATTTCCGGCCTGATGTGCTACGAGGCGACCCGGAATCTGCCCGTGGAGGAAGTGGAAGTCGATACCCCCATTACCACGGCAAAATGCAAAATGCTGGCCGGTAAGAAGCTGGCCATCGTCCCCGTGCTCCGGGCCGGCCTGGGCATGGTGGATAATATGGTGCAGCTGATCCCCTCTGCCAAAATCGGTCACATCGGCCTGTACCGTGACCCCGGCAGCCACAAGCCCGTGGAATACTACTGCAAGCTGCCCGAGGATATCGAAAGCCGCCAGGTTTTCGTAGTTGACCCCATGCTGGCTACCGGTGGCAGCGCCGTGGCCGCCATCAATTTCCTGAAGCAGCACGGCTGCAAGAACATCATCATGATGAACATCATCGGTGCACCCGAGGGTGTCGCCGCCGTTCAGGCAGCCCATCCTGATGTGGAGATGTATCTGGCCGCTCTGGACGAGAAGCTGAACGAGCACGCCTACATCGTTCCCGGTCTGGGCGATGCCGGTGACCGGATCTTCGGCACCAAATAAGCCACAAAAATGCAGATGCGGTAGAAACCACAATGGTTTCTACCGCATTTTTGCCCCTATTTCTGCTCCTGCTCCGGCTGCGTGCCGGAGTAATCCACCCGGGGGATGAACCGGGGGGCGACTTTCCCTCTCCCTTTGTGCTTGACGTAGAAGTAACCGACAATGGAGAATACTACTGCGCCGATGAAATTGACGAACAGATCTTTCATGGTATCGATGATGCCGATATCCAGATAGCCCCCCAGACCCAGGGCTTCCTGGCTCCCGTCGGAATGCACCAGGATTACATCGGCAATGTCCCGGATGTGCACCACGGTATTGGTGCGGGTGGCATCCAGGGTGACGGAATGGATGGCGTTGACCACCGTATCTTTTTGCGCATCGAATCCCAGGAAAAAGTCGCCGGTGAATTCAATGAATTCCCACAGTACCCCCACCGTCATGGAAAAGCAAAAGGATACAATGGCCAGGTACAGCGGCGACAGCTGAATGGAGAACCGGGCATTGCGGTTCATCATGTCCACCAGGCAGAATCCAATGGCGGCGCAGAGGAATCCGTTGAGTGTATGGAGCATGGTATCCCAGTGGGGGACACGCACATAGAAACTGTTGATCTCCCCCAGAATTTCCGCTGCAAAAATGAACAGCAGAATGATGATCTCCAATGTGCTGGGCAGCACCACTTTCAGCTTCTTTGCGACGATGCTGGGCAGCACCATCAGCCCCAATGACAGGGCGCAGAGGAAAACACTCTGATACTCCCGCCGGAAAACCGACCGCACCAGTACAAAAATCACCAGTGCCCGCAGCACCAGATAGACGGTGAGGGTGGTTTTATCCTGATAGATCCTGTGCCCGTTTTCTTTGCCTTTTCTTCGCATTTCCAGTCTCCTGATCTCATTTTCTTATTGGATTATTATAACAAGCTTTCCTTTTTGGTCAAGGCATCATAAAAATTTAACATTTTATGCTCTGCCTCCTTTGTCAACACTCACAGACAAGTGAGGCAATCGGGGGTCAGAATCGTCTTTCTGCTTTCTTGACGGAAATCTTCCCATTATGGTATAATATGGTCAGTGATTGTTCCCTGTACAGTTATGCGCATAGGGTTTGCAGGCACTCATCCCTATGGGCAGTTCTCCCCGGAAAATGGGGCAAACTGTCCATTTTGCATTTCAAGGAGGCTTTCGATGAAAAAAGTTGGTATCATCATGGGCAGCGACAGTGATTTGCCCATCCTGCGCAAGGCGATGGATACGCTGGATTCTCTGGGGATCCCCTATGAGACCCATATCTATTCCGCCCACCGCACCCCGGAGCAGGCACGGCAGTTTGCGCTGCACGCAAGAGAAAACGGCTTCGGTGCCCTGATTGCCGCAGCCGGTATGGCCGCACACCTGGCCGGTGCCATCGCTGCGAATACCACGCTGCCCGTTATCGGTATACCCTGTAAATCCACCACACTCGACGGCATTGATGCCCTCCTGTCAACAGTCCAGATGCCCTCCGGCATTCCCGTGGCCACTGTTGCGATCAATGGGGGCGTGAATGCCGCTTTGTTGGCTGCGCAGATCCTTGCCGTGACCGACGAAACCCTGGCTTCCCGGCTGGATGCAAAACGCACCGCCGATGCGGCAAAGGTGCTGGAGAAGGATGCTTCGCTGCAATCCGCACTTTCCGGAGACTGAGAGGGGAAACGATGGGTGGTTTTTTTGGCGCAACATCCCGCCACAATTGCGTTTTGGATGTTTTCTTTGGAACGGATTATCATTCCCACTTGGGTACCCGCCGGGGCGGTATGGCCGCCTGGGATGAAGAGATCGGTATGCAGCGGGAGATCCACAATATCCAGAATTCCCCTTTCCGCACCAAATTCGAGGGGATCCTGGACGAAATGACCGGCACTGCCGCCATCGGCTGCATCTCCGACACGGATCCGCAACCGCTGCTGATTCGCTCCCGACTGGGCGTATACGCCATCTGCACCATTGGTGTGATCCGCAATGCCGAGGCGTTGATCAATGCCCATTTGGCCAATTCCGGCGGGCATTTCGACAGTATGACCGGCGGCCGGGTGAACTCCAACGAGCTGATCGCCGCTCTCATTGACCAAAAGGGCAGCTTCGCCGAGGGCATCCGATATGCCCAGGAACAAATTGAGGGTACTGCCTCCATCCTGATCATGAAAGACGGCGGCCATTTGATAGCTGCCCGGGACAAACTGGGGCGGCTCCCCATTGTGATCGAGCGGAAAGAGGACTGCTACGCCGTCACCCAGGAGGATTACGCCGGTGAGAAACTGGGCTATGAAGTAGTGCGGGAGCTGGGACCCGGCGAAATCGTGGAGCTGACCCCGGATGGAGTGCAGCAACTTTCGCCCCCAGGCGGGGATATGAAGATCTGCGCCTTCCTGTGGTCCTACTATGGCTACCCCACCGCCTGTTACGAGGGGAAAAATGTGGAAGTGATGCGCTACCGTAATGGGCGGATCATGGCGAAAGCGGATCGGGAAAAGGGGATTGCCCAGGACATCGACTATGTGGCGGGTGTACCCGATTCCGGAACGCCCCACGCCATTGGCTATGCCAATGAAAGCGGCATTCCGTTCGTCCGTCCCTTTATCAAGTATACCCCCACCTGGCCCAGAAGTTTCATGCCCGCCAACCAAAGCGAGCGGAATATGGTGGCAAAAATGAAGCAGATTCCCGTGGATGAGCTGATTCGGGATAAGAAACTGCTGTTTGTGGATGACAGTGTGGTGCGGGGCACCCAATTGCGGGAGACCGTTGAATTCCTCTATGAGCACGGGGCAAAGGATGTGCACATCCGAAGCGCCTGCCCGCCAATTTTGTACGGATGCAAATACCTGAATTTCTCCCGCTCCAATTCGGAAAACGAATTGATCGCTCGGGCAACCATATTGGAGTTGGAGGGGGAAGAGGGACTGAACCATCTGGACGAATACATGGACGGCAATACCCAGCGGGGACAGAATATGCGCCGGGCAATTTGCGAAAAATTGCATTTTGCATCCCTGGAATACCAGTCCCTGGACGGCATCCTGGAGGCCATTGGACTGCCGAAAGACCGGGTTTGTACCTATTGCTGGAACGGCAAAGAATGACATAAAGAAAGTAAAGGAGCACGAATATGGAACACAAGAACTCCCAGTCTGCCAGCTACGCCGCTGCCGGTGTGGACATCACCGCCGGTTACCGGGCGGTGGAACTGATGAAGAAGCATATTGCCCGCACCAAGAACGAGGGCTGCCTGGATGATGTGGGCGGCTTCGGCGGGTGCTTTGGCCTGCCCATTGCCGGGATGGAGGAGCCGGTGCTGGTCTCTGGCACCGATGGCGTGGGTACCAAACTGAGAATTGCCCAGCTGCTGAACAAGCACGATACCATCGGCATCGATTGCGTTGCTATGTGTGTCAACGATGTGATCTGTTGTGGTGCCCGTCCCCTGTTTTTCCTGGACTATATTGCCTGCGGCAAGAATATTCCGGAGAAAATCGCCCAAATCGTGGGCGGCGTGGCGGAGGGCTGTGTCCAGTCCGGCTCCGCTTTGATCGGCGGCGAGACAGCGGAACACCCCGGCATGATGCCCGTGGATGATTATGATTTGGCCGGTTTCTCCGTGGGCATTGTGGATAAAAAGAAGATCATCGACAATACCCGCATGGCTCCCGGGGATGTGGTCATCGCTTTGGCTTCTTCCGGTGTGCATTCCAACGGGTTCAGCCTGGTGCGCAAGGTCTTCGATGTGGAGCACAATGAGAATTTGATGGTGCCCAATGACATCCTGGGTGGCAAATCCATTGCCGAAACCCTGCTGACCCCCACCAGGATCTATGTCAAGAGCATCCTGGCGCTGCTGGAAAAGGTGGATGTGAAAGGCATCAGCCATATCACCGGCGGCGGCTTCTACGAGAATATTCCCCGCTCCATCCCCGATGGCCTGTGCGCCCGGATCGACCGCAGCGCCATCCGCATTCTGCCCATTTTCCAGCTGATTGCCGAAACCGGCCATATCCCGGAGCGGGATATGTTCAATACCTTCAATATGGGTGTCGGCATGAGCGTTGTGGTTCCCGCCGGTCAGGTTCAACTGGCGCTGGAAATCCTCAATGCCCATGGAGAAAACGCCTATGTCATCGGCTCCATTGAAGCCGGTGAAGAAAAGGTGACACTGGTATGAGCGCCCGGATCGCCGTGCTGGTTTCCGGCGGGGGAACCAATTTGCAGGCATTGATCGATGCGCAGACTTCCGGTGAGCTTCACAGCGGGGAAATTGCCCTGGTGGTTTCCAATGCCAGCGGAGCCTATGCTCTGGAGCGGGCGAAGAAAGCGGGCATCCCCGGCGTAACGCTGCTGAAAAAGCAGCTGGGGGGTCAGGAAGCTTTTGAAAATGCGCTGCAAAATCTGCTTCTGCAATACAAAATTGACGTAATTGTCCTGGCGGGGTTCATGACCATCCTCTCCGGTGACTTTACCGACAAATGGCCGAAGCGCATCCTGAATATCCACCCCGCCCTGATCCCCAGCTTCTGCGGTGCGGGATTCTACGGCCTGCGGGTGCATCGGGCGGCGCTGGACTACGGCGTGAAAGTCACCGGCGCAACCGTCCATTATGTCAATCATATCCCCGATGGCGGGCAGATCATTGCCCAGAAAGCGGTGGATATTCTCCCGGGGGATACCCCCGAAATGCTGCAACGCCGGGTGATGGAGCAGGCGGAATGGATCCTCCTCCCCCAGGCAACGGAGCAGGTATGCGCAAATTTGGAAAACAGGAACCAATGATCGGAGGTAACCATGAATATCTACGAAGTGAAGTCCATGCCCGCCTGTCTCCAGGGAAATACCTATCCCGGACGGGGAATCGTTGTGGGCAAAACCCCTGACGGAAAGAAAGCCGCCTTTGCCTACTTCATCATGGGGCGCAGTGCCAACAGCCGCAACCGCATTTTCACCGAAAAGGGCGGCGACGTTTATACCGAACCCTTCGATGCCAGCAAGGTGGAGGATCCCAGCCTGATTATTTATGCCGCCATCCGTTCTTTCGGGAACAATCTGATCGTTACCAACGGTGACCAGACCGATACCATCTACCGGGGACTGGAGAATGGGCTATCCTTTGAAGATGCGCTGGAAGAGCGCTGCTTTGAGCCGGATCCCCCCAATTTCACGCCCCGGATCAGCGCCATGGCCACATTCAAAAATGGCGATTTCCGCTACCGGATGAGCATCCTCAAATCCGGGGACGAAGCGGGGAGCTTCTGCAACCGGTTCAGCTATCATTATGGGGCGAAGCCCGGCCTGGGGCATTTCCTGCATACCTATGTGTGCGATGGGAACCCCATCCCCACTTTCCAGGGGGAGCCGGAACGGGTCAGCATTGCGGATGATATCGATGCATTCACCGCATCCATCTGGAACGCTCTGGATGAGCATAATAAGATTTCCCTTTATGTCCGCTATGTTGACCTTGCCACCGGTGAGGCAGAGAACCGTATGATCAACCGAAATCAGTGAGGGTAAGAAAATGAAAGATTTTACGCTGAAATATGGCTGCAACCCCAACCAGAAACCTGCTTCCATCTGTATGGCCGATGGCAGCGATCTGCCCATTACTATTCTGAATGGCCGCCCCGGGTACATCAATTTCCTGGATGCGCTGAACTCCTGGCAGCTGGTAAAGGAGCTGAAAGAGGCCACCGGAATGTGCGCCGTTACTTCTTTCAAGCACGTTTCCCCTACCTCCGCCGCCGTGGGGCGGATTTTACCGGAAAATTTGAAAAAGGCTTGCTTTGTGGAAGATATCCCGGAACTGGACGATAGCCCCCTGGCCTGCGCCTATGCCCGTGCCCGGGGCACCGACCGGATGTGCTCCTTTGGCGACTGGGTAGCGCTGAGCGATGTTTGCAATGTGACCACCGCCAAGCTCATTGCCCGGGAAGTTTCCGACGGCGTGATTGCCCCCGGCTATACGGACGAAGCACTGGAGATCCTGAAAGCGAAACGCAAGGGCGGCTATAATATCGTGGCCATCGACCCGGATTATGTCCCCGCCCAGCAGGAGACCAAGATGGTCTATGGCGTGACGTTCCAGCAAGGGAGAAATAATTTCAAAATCACCGGTGAATTGCTGCAAAACATCGTGACGGACAATAAAAACCTGCCCGAAAATGCGAAAATCGACCTGATCGTTTCCCTGATCACACTGAAGTATACCCAGTCCAACTCCGTTTGCTTCGCCTATGATGGTCAGGCCATCGGCGTGGGGGCAGGGCAGCAGTCCAGAATCCACTGCACCCGGCTGGCCGGTTCCAAGGCGGATACCTGGTTCCTGCGCCAGCATCCCAAGACTTTGGCTCTGCCTTTCCGGGCGGATCTGGGGCGCCCCAACCGGGACAATGTGATCGACGGTTACATCAACGGCAATGAGGAGGACGTTTGCGCCGAGGGCATTTGGCAGAATTACTTCACCACCCGCCCGGAGCCCCTGACCGATGAAGAGAAGCGCACTTTCCTGGACGGCATCACCGGGGTCAGCCTGGGCTCCGATGCGTTCTTCCCCTTTGCGGACAATATCAAGCGTGCCTGTGCTTCCGGCGTATCCTACATTGCCCAGCCCGGCGGCTCCATTCGGGATGACCTGGTGATCGAGGAATGCAACAACCGGGGCGTGACCATGGCGTTCACCGGGATGCGCCTGTTCCACCACTAAGATTTCTCTGCCTTTTTACATACGGAGGGTAATTATGAAAATAATGGTCGTTGGTGGCGGCGGACGGGAACACGCCATCATTAAAAAACTGAAAGAGAATCCATCTGTTAAGGAAATTTTCGCTCTGCCCGGTAATGGCGGCATTGCCGCCGATGCGACCTGCGTGCAGATCGGTGCAACCGATATCCCGGCAATCGTCCAATTTGCCCGGGAGAATGCCATTGACTATGCCGTTGTGGCTCCGGATGACCCGCTGGTGCTGGGGGCGGTGGATGCATTGAACGAGGTCGGCATCCCCTGTTTTGGCCCCCGGGCAAACGCCGCCATCATCGAGGGGAGCAAAGTATTTGCCAAGAATCTGATGAAGAAATACGGCATCCCCACCGCCCGCTACGAAGTATTCAGCAATATGGACGATGCCCTGTCCTATCTGGAAACCGCTCCCATCCCCACCGTCATCAAGGCGGACGGCCTGGCACTGGGCAAGGGCGTGATCATCGCCCAGACCCGGCAGGAAGCGCTGGATGCGGTGAAATCCATGATGGAGGACAAGGTGTTCGGCAAAAGCGGGGACAATATCGTCATTGAAGAATTCCTTGAGGGACCCGAGGTGTCCGTCTTGGCAATCACCGATGGGAAAACCGTCAAACCCATGGGGTCCTACATGGATCACAAGCGTGCCGGTGACGGCGACACCGGGCTGAATACCGGCGGCATGGGTACAGTCGCTCCCAACCCCTATTATACGGAGGAAATGGCACAGCGCTGCATGGATGAAATCTTCCTGCCCACCATTGCCGCAATGAATGGGGAGGGGCGCAGCTTCACCGGTTGCCTGTATTTCGGCCTGATGCTTACGCCCACGGGTCCTAAGGTGATTGAGTATAACTGCCGCTTCGGTGACCCGGAGACCCAGGTGGTGCTGCCCCTGCTGGAAAGCGACCTGCTGACCATTATGCAGGCGACGACCAACGGCACCCTGGCGCAGACGGAAGTGAAATTTGCCAACAAGCACGCCTGCTGCGTGATCCTGGCATCCAACGGCTATCCCACAAGCTACCGCAAGGGATACGAGATCACCATGACCCCGGAAGCTGCTGCCCATACCTATGTGGCCGGGGCGAAGCTCGCTGACGGCAAGCTCCTGACCTCCGGCGGGCGGGTCACCGGCACCACTGCCATGGCCGATTCCCTGGAAGAGGCCATCCGGGAGGCTTACCGCATGGCGGATGGGGTGCAATTCGAAAATGCCTACCGCCGCAGTGACATTGGCCAGCGGGCATTGCAGGCTACGAAATGAGCTTTGGAGGAATATAAATTGGTTTACCGTGTATTTGTAGAAAAGAAGCCCGGCCTTGCGCCGGAGGCGGCGGGACTATTGAATGATTGCCGCTCCTTTTTGGGCATCCGTAAATTGGAACGGGTGCGGATCCTGAACCGGTATGACGTGGAGGGGATCGACCGGAAGCTGTTCAATGCTGTGCGCTCCACCGTCTTCTCGGAGCCTCAGCTGGACAATGTCAGCGCCGATGCAGACCTGAGCGATGCAAATGTGGTCTTCGCCGTGGAGCCCCTGCCGGGTCAATTTGACCAGCGGGCGGACTCCGCCGCTCAGTGCATCCAGCTGCAAAGCCAGGGTGGCCGCCCCACCGTACGCAGCGCCAAGGTCTATGCTCTGTACGGAGAATTGACGAAAAAAGATGTGGAAGCCATCAAGCGCTACGTCATCAATGCGGTGGAAGCCCGGGAAGCATCCCTGGAAAAGCCCAAAACGCTGCAAATGGACTATCCGGCGCCGGAGACCGTGGAGACCGTGACCGGATTCGTCAAAATGTCCGCCGCCGCCCTGACCAGACTCCAGTCCAAATTGGGTCTGGCAATGGATGTGGATGACCTGAAATTCCTGCAAACTTATTTCCGGGATGAAGAGAAGCGGGATCCCACCATTACGGAAGTGCGGGTGGTGGATACCTATTGGTCCGACCATTGCCGCCACACCACTTTCTCCACCCATATTGATCAGGTGCAGATCAACGACCCCGCCGTGGCTGCCGCCTACCGGCGGTATCTGGATGCCCGGGTGGAGGTATATGGGGAAGAAAAAGCGGCTCAGCGCCCCCAGACCCTGATGGATATTGCCACCATCGGCACCAAAACATTGAAGAAGCGGGGAATGCTGCCGGAACTGGACGAAAGCGAAGAGATCAACGCCTGCTCCATCCATGTGCCCACGGAAATCGATGGCCAAGTGGAAGACTGGCTGCTGATGTTCAAGAATGA
>CAZTYB010000036.1:0-20372 GCA_964617595.1 uncultured Oscillospiraceae bacterium
TTATGGCCTGCCGCACCATCCGCAATGAGCGGGAGCGCCGTGCCACCGCCATGCTCACTCCGTTCATGCCCTGCGGCGCAAAATTGCCCGTGATTGCCCTGTTCGCCGGTGCATTCTTCCAGGATGCTTCCTGGGTGGGCACGCTGATGTATTTCGTGGGCATCGCCCTGATTCTGGTGGGGGCGCTGCTGGTTAACGCCATCGCCGGTTACAAGGTACGTAAATCTTTCTTCATCATCGAGCTGCCGGAATACAAAGTCCCCAGTTTGAAGCGGGCATTCCAGGATATGTGCAGCCGTGGCTGGGCATACATTGTGAAAGCCGCCACCATCATCCTGGTGTGCAACACCGTGGTGCAGATCATGCAGACCTTCAACTGGAGCTTCCAGGAGGTGGAAGTTGCTTCCGACTCCATCCTGGCAACCATCGCATCTCCCTTTGCCTATCTGTTGGTGCCCATTGTGGGCGTTGCCTCCTGGCAGCTGGCTGCTGCCGCCGTCACCGGCTTCATTGCCAAGGAAAATGTGGTCGGCACCCTGGCCGTTTGCTTCGTGGGTCTGGAGAATCTGATCGATACCGAGGAGCTTGCCCTGATGGAGGGCGCAGGTGCAGAAGTGGCCGGCGTTATGGCCATCACCAAGGTTGCAGCACTTGCCTACCTGATGTTCAATCTGTATACGCCCCCCTGCTTTGCAGCCCTGGGCGCCATGCACTCCGAGATCAATGACCGCAAATGGTTCTGGGGCGGCGTGGGTCTGCAATTCGCCACCGGATTCGTGGTTGCGTTCCTGGTCTACCAGATCGGCACCCTGATCACCACCGGTGCCCTGGGTGCAGGGTTCCTGCCCGGACTGGTCGTCGTCATCGCCATCGTGGCCGTGGTCGCCTGGCTGTGCGTGAATGCCAACAAGAAGACCGCCACCGAATATGCACTGAAGAAATAATCCACAAGGAGGGGCAAAAAATGCAGAATCTGATCGTCATTGCGGTCATCGCCGCCATCGTCGGCCTGGCCGGGCTGTACATCCACAAAGAGAAAAAGCGGGGCATCAAATGCATCGGCTGCCCCAACGGCGCCAAATGCGCCGGGAACTGCGCCGCCTGCTCCGGCTGTCAATCCGTTCACCGGAAAGAGGCGCCCATGCAATAAGCAGAACTGAAACAGGAGGCTGCCCGGCAAAGGGGTAGCCTCCTGGTCAATTTTTATTCCTTAGCCCTCTTTCGGAATGATTACCGCTGCGGCGAAGTAGGCCAGCAGGCCGCTACCGCCGAAGCAGGCGAAGATTGCGAATCCAAGCCGGATCAGGGTGGGGTCAATATTGAAATAATTGCCGATTCCGGCGCAAACGCCGCAGATCATCTTGCCGCTTTCGGGGCGGGTCAAACGCTTTTCCATACTCTTTTCCTCCTAAATATCCTTAGAAATTCTGATCTTCTTCCTGATTTTCTGCCGGTTCCGGTTGGGTTTCCTCCGGTTCCGGCTCTTTTTTGATTTGCTTCATGGCCTGCTGGAAATCCTTGCTCAGGCTGTCCACCCGGCTGCTGATGACCATTCCGGCGGCGGTGAAATTCTTTTTCATCGTATCGGACAGGCCGGAGATATCGCAATCGGCAGCAATTTTGCCCGCAGAGCGTTGCAATTCTTCCGCCCCCTCGGCGACAGTATTGACGATTTCCTTGCCCAGCTTCTGGGCTGCGCTCAGCAGGGATTCTCCGTTGCTGCTCTCGGCACGTTCCCTCCGCTCTTTCACCCGGCGGTAAAAGGTATTGGGTTTCAGATTCAGCTCCGCCATGGCCTGGCGGGCGGTCATTTCGCCGTTTTTCCACCGCTCCAGGATCCGGTCGAACAGTTCCTCGTCCACCTCGATGGGTTTGCGCCCCTTGGCGGCGTTTTCTTTGGCCTCCTCCTGCTGCTCCAGCCGGAGCACTGCCCGGAGGAATTCCACTGCGAAACGTCCCTGCTCCGTGCCGGTATCCAATCCCTCTTCCATACTGCGGAAGCGGATATCCCGCCGGTTCAGATCATCCAGCAGCGCCAGAAGCGCCGCCGGGGAATCCGCCGCCCCGGACAGCCGGGAAACCGCTAGGCAATCCCCTGCCTCCAGCTCCCCCAGGAGCCGATCCAGTGCGCTGCGCTGCGCCCCAGGTTCCTGATTGGGATCTTCCTGATAGACATAATTCATATTCCGTGTTCCTTTCCTTTGATGGCAATGTCATGAGTTCAAGCGCTTCTTGGCTCCCTCTGTGAGGGAGCTGCCGAACGAACGTGAGGCTGAGGGAGTGACGTCCGTTATTTTGAGCTGTTACCGTTCATCGAACGACACTCCCCCGTCATGCTGTTCGCATGACACCCCCCTCAGTGAGGGGGACAAGTTGGCGTCTGCCATAATTTCCTTTGATGGAATGAGTATAGCACAAGTATTTCAAAATGTCAATAGTCATTTTGAAATTTGACATACTTTTTTAAAAAGTTGAAACATCTTTTTTGAAACATCATCAAGCAATCAGGCAAAGCTGAGGCAGGCAAACCTCGTCCCACCAGCGATCCAGGAAACTCTGGGCAGCTTTGGCCTCCATCTGATTGTCCATCGCCATATCCGCCGGATCACCATACTGGTTGGAGGTGGTATAGTAATAGGAAACGCCGGACTCGGCGGCATCGTCCAGTACGGTATACAGTCCATTCAGGAACTGGAGGGAGCCGTTTGCGCACTGCATCACGCTGAAATAGCCGCTGGCGGCACCGCCGGAACCTTCGAAATAGAGTTTGCCATCGGTCATCAGGTACAGCCGTGCACGTACTGTGGACTGGTATAGGCTCACCGGCTGACCGTTAACCAATGTATAAATCTCGAACAGACAGGGGTCATCCCCGCTGTCATAGCCGATGCCCCCAAGGATCAGCTCATGGTTGCCATCCCCGTCCATATCCTGGAGGGCGTAGCCCACGTGGGAGGCATAGAGCAGCATTTCGCTGACCCCATACTGGGCACAAACGGCTGCACCCTCCTGCTTATGTTCTGCGGCCTGGCGGTATTGTTCAATCACCGTGTCATAGGCTCCCTGGCTCTGCTTCACGGTGACGAGCGCCTCCTGAGTGGTGACGGAGCCGCCGGTGCCATCGAACCGGGCACGCACCCGCCATCCATTCAGGGAGAGGGGGACTTTCTCCAGCGCAAGGGCATCCGTTTGGGAAATATCCAGCAAAAGCCCCGGGTGGGCGGTCATGGTATCCGTGACGGAATAGACTTTACCCTCCGGGGAGAGGAATTCCCAGGTAATGATATTCGCCCCGTCGGCGTGGGCAACGAACCAGGTCTTTCCCCCGGGGGAGAGGGTCTCACCGGTGGGATCCTTGGTCACCACCGGCGGCTGAGAGATGGCCGGTTGGGTGGGCTGCTCCGTGACCCGGGCAGCAGCTTCCGTCCCCTGGGTCAGCTCCGTGGGGATTTGGGTAGCCTCCTGGGCTGGGGTGGCAGTCTGCTTTGCGCAGGCGCAGAGCAGCAGCGCCAGGGCAAGGAGGAATCCTATTTTCTTCAAAATCAATCAGCTCCTAATTTTTGTCAGCTTTTTTCAAAAGCGAAAGGCAGGCGCATCCGAGAAACGGGTATCGCCTGCCTTGTATGATTTTCTTAATCCTTTGCTGCCGGGTATTCGTTGCAGAGCAGACGGTAGGGAGCCTCGTCCTCCTCGATGGTGGGGAAGCGGCCAACCGGGGGATTGAAGCGGTTGTCGGTATTGTCATCGTTGCACTGGCTCACTTCGCCCAGAAGCACGGGGCCGGTGCCCTCCTCCACGGAGAAATCGTGGTACAAGTACTGCTGCACATGGATGCTTTCGCCGGGGGTCAGGCGGATCTGGGTTCCGGCGGGCACGGTATAGGTGCGGCCATCGGTATGTACGGTGACGTCGCTTTCGTAGTCGATCTCCTCATTGGGCAGACTGTTATAGACCTTGATGAGCACATTTCCGCCGCCACGGTTGATGATATCCTCTGTCTTGTACCAGTGGAAATGGTTGGGGGCATACTGCCCCTCTTTCAGGTAGAGGAGCTTTTCTGCGTAGACCTTGGGGTATTTGTCGCTCATGGAGCGGTTGCCGTTGCGGATGGTGATGAGGGAGAAGCCGAACTTATCGAAATTGCCCAGGCCGTAGTCAGTGATGTCCCAGCCCAGCATACAGTCACGGACTTCGTCATATTCGTGGCCGATGGACTGCCACTGCTCCGGGGTGAAATTGCAGAACGGGGGCAGGTAGCAGCAGTGCTTGGCGCACATGGCCTCCAATTCTCTCAGTGCCTTGTTGATTTCTGAACGCTTCATAAATGGTTCCCCTTTCATTTATTGAATTTGCAACAATTATACCGCCGATACTGTTCAAACGCAAGAGGAATGTTTTTTAAAATACTTTTAAAATCACCTATCCGACACCTTGCTTATTTCCGCCGCAACCGTTATAATCAGTTGTGAATAAACGGAAGTGAGGGTCAATTATGGCATCCCATCTGCGTACAGAACAAAAAGATACATTCTATCGGGAATTGATGAAATTGGTGGTGCCCATTGCGGTGCAGAATTTCATGCTGGCGATGGTCAGCGTGACAGATGCCGTAATGCTGGGGCGGCTGGGGCAGCAGGCCATGTCGGCGGTATCCCAGGCGGGTAATGTGCAATTCTTCCTGAATCTTCTGGTGACGGGATTCAGCATCGGCATTGGCATCCTGGCCGCCCAATACTGGGGCAAGGGGGACGGCGCTTCCATCGAGAAAATCGCCCCCACGGGGCTGAAATTCATCCTGATCCTCAGCGGGCTGGTCACGCTGGCGGCGCTGGTCTCCCCCACCACGCTGATGAAGATTTTGACCAGTGATGCTGATTTGATTCCCCTGGGGGCAGAATACCTGCGGGTGGTGGCGCCGTCCTATTTCCTGTGCGGCATTACCCAGGTCTATACCGCCATCCTGAAAAACACCGGCCACACCACGGACAGCTCCGTCATCAGCTGCGTGGCGGTGGTGGCCAATATCATTCTCAATGCGGTGTTTATCTTCGGTCTGCTGGGCGCGCCGGAAATGGGCATCGCCGGTGCAGCGGTGGCCACGGTGCTGTCCCGGGGCATTGAACTGGTGCTGGCTATCGTGATCACGAAACGCAAGAGCGCTGTGCAGCTGCGCTGGCGCTGGCTGGGCAGGAGCCCCGGCAAACCGCTGCTGCGGGATTTCTTCCGGTATACCATGCCGGTGATCGGCGCAAGTCTGGTATGGGGCATCGCCTACATGGGCTACTCCGTGGTGCTGGGGCATATGGACGGGGATGCGGTGGCGGCCAACTCCATCGTCTCCGTGGCGAAGACTTTGCTGTCCTGCCTGATTCGGGGCATCGGCGGCGGTACCGGCATCCTGATTGGAAATCTTTTGGGAGCGAACCTGCTGGACAAGGCGAAAAACTATGCCAAGCGGCTGACCAAACTGTCCGTCATCGTGGGCATCGCCAGCGGCGCACTGCTGGTAGCCATGACTCCCATCATCCGCAACATCACAGAGCTCACCCCCCGGGCGGCGGAATACCTGAACATCATGCTGGCCTTTACGGGGCTGAATATCGCCGCCCAATCCGTCAATCATGTGGTGCTGGACGGCATCTTCGGCGCCGGTGGCGACTCCAAATTCGACATGAATACCAATATCATCTTCATGTGGTGCATATGCGTACCCCTGAGCCTGATGGCGGCATTCTGGTGGAAATGGCCGGCTCCGGCGGTATTCTGCCTGTGCAGCATGGACGAGATCATCAAGCTCCCGGTGGTCTTCCTCCATTATCGCAAATATGTCTGGCTGCGGAATATCACCAGAGAGAATGTGTAATTTCAAGGGCACATCCGAAATGGATGTGCCCTTGCTGCATGATTTAGAAGAGAATGTCGCCGTTGGATTCGATGACCTGCTTATACCAGCGGGCGGAATCCTTGGGGGTGCGCTCAAATGTCTCGTAATCCACGTAGATGATGCCGAAGCGTTCCTTGTAGCCGTCAGCCCACTCGAAATTATCCAGGAAGCTCCATTGCAGATAGCCCATTACCTCCGCACCGTCATCGATGGATTTGCTCAACTCACGCAGGTAGCCGGTGAGGAAATCGATACGCTCCCCATCGTGGACTTGGCCGTCCAGATAGATGCGGTCGTTGCAGCTCAGGCCATTTTCCGTGATCATCACGGGGCGGTTGTAACGGCGGTACAGGTGCATGGGGGCATGGCGCATTGCCTTGGGAGTGACTTTCCACTTCATGGCCGTTCTGGGGAAGCCCGCAGGGATGGGGGAATAAGTGCCGTCCTCTTCCACCGGCTCACCCTGGTAGATGTTCAGGCCGACGAAGTCCGGCTTTTCCATCAAGTCCCAATCCTCCTGGGGAATGGTGGCGGCGAAATCCGTCACTTCCTTGGGAGAATTCTCTGCATAATGTTTCAAAATCAGCGGATCCAGGAAGATATTGGAGCTGAAATGCCAGCTTGCGCCGTCAAAAGTTGCCTTATAAGCAGCCTCCCGCCCGGCGGGGGTATCCACCCGGGGGTAGCACATCCGGCCGCAGGTAACGACACCAATGGTGGCGTTGGGGATGAGTGTGCGAATCTGCCGACTGGCTTCGCTATGGGCAAGGCACAGATGGAAATAGCATTTCAGCACATCCCGGTCAGGCAGCTTCCAGCCGGGGGCGTGCAGCCCGGTGGAGTAGCCCAGCTCCGCAATACACTGGGGCTCGTTCAGGGTCATATAGGTATCCACCCGCCCAGCGAAATGCTCCGCCACGATGCGGGCATAGCGACCGAAAGCGGCCACATTCGCCCGGTTCAGCCAGCCGCCCTTGTCTTGCAGGGCACTGGGCAGATCCCAGTGGTAGAGGGTGATCATGGGGGTGATGCCGTTCTCAATCAGGCAATTGACCAGATTGTCATAGAACTGGAATCCCTTTTCGTTCACGGCGCCGTCCCCATCGGGGATGATGCGGGGCCAGCTCAGGGAGAAGCGGTAGGTGCGCACACCGTGCTGCTTCATCAGAGCGACATCCTCCGCCCAGCGGTGGTAGCTGTCGCAGGCGGTGTCGCCGGTGTCGCCATTGAAAATATTGCCGGGGGTATGGGTGAAGTCATCCCAGATGCTTCTGCCCTTGCCGTCTTCGTCCCAGGCGCCCTCGCACTGGTAGGAGGCGCAGGCAACGCCCCAGATAAAATTCTTAGGGAAACTCATACGGTAACCTCCACATTGTATTCATTTTTGCCGCTGTCGGGGATGACCTTGCCGCTCAGAGCGGTGCCGTCCACCGTCAGGGAATAGCTGCCAGTCTGCTTCACATGGATGTGATAGGTTGCGCCACGGAAGCGGCGGGTGACGGTATACTCACCCAGCTCCTTGGGCAGGCAGGGATCAACACTCAGGCCGGTCAGGGTGGGCTTGATACCCAGGATGTACTGGCTGATGTTCACGAATGTCCAGGATGCGGTGCCGGTGAGCCAGCTGTTGCGGGCTGCGCCCTCCTCGTAAGAGGCACGTGCGGCCACGGTCTGGGCATACACGTAGGGCTCCACCCGGCGGATGTCGCTGTGCTCCTCCTGGTAAACGGGAGCGGTGCGGCGATAGATATCAAAAGCGTTGTCGCCACGGCCAATGACGGTCTCCGCAATGGAGATCCAGGGGTTATTGTGGCAGAAGATGGAGCCATTTTCCTTGTATCCGGGAGGATAGGAGGAGATTTCGCCCAGCTCGTTATGGTAAACCGTATAGCAGGGAGCCAGCAGTTCCACGCCGTATTTGCCCAGCAGGTGCTTGCGCACGGAGTCCAGCGCCCGCTCTGCCTTGCCATTGTCCTTGCCCACACCGGCCATGACACACATACCCTGGGGCTCGATATAGATCTTGCCCTCGTCGCACTTATTGGAGCCAACGGGGTTGGAGAAAGCATCGTAGGCACGGACGAACCACTCCCCGTCCCAACCGGCGGTCTGGATGGCCTTGTCCATCTCTTCCACCGCTTGCAGCACGGTCTTCGCCTCGTCCACCAGGCCACGAGCCTGGCAGATCTCCGCATACTCCCGGCCATACAGCACGAACATACCGCCGATGAATACGGATTCCGCCACGGGGCCTTCGGAGGGGCCGGAGGTCTGGAAGCTTTCGCCGGGCTCCTCAGAGAAGCAGTTCAGGTTCAGGCAGTCGTTCCAGTCGGCACGACCGATCAGGGGCAGATCGTGGGGACCCTTGTGGGTCATGGTGTAGTTGACACTGCGGCGCAGGTGCTCCATCAGGGGCTGCTCGGAGCCGGGGACATTGTCAAAGGGCGTGGGATGATCCAGAATCGTCCAGTCGCCAGTCTCGGCAATGTAAGCATGAGTGGCCGCCACCAGCCACAGGGGATCGTCATTGAAGCCGGAGCCGATATCGTTGTTGCCCCGCTTGGTCAGGGGCTGATACTGGTGATAGGTGGAGCCGTCCGCCCACTGGACGGAGGCGATATCAATGATGCGCTCCCGGGCACGGTCGGGGGCGATATGGACGAAGCCCAGCAGATCCTGGCAGCTGTCCCGGAAGCCCATGCCACGGCCGGTGCCGGACTCGAAATAGCTGGCGGAGCGGCTCATATTATAGGTGACCATGCACTGGTACTGATGCCAGATGTTCACGGCACGGTTCAGTTTCTCATCGGCGCAGTTCAGGGTATAGGTGCTGAGCAGACCATCCCAGTAGGCAGCCAGATCGGCCATGGCCTTGTCCACGGCCTCGTCGGTGGAGAATGCTTCCATCACCCGGTAAGCGCCGTCCTTGCGGATGATGCCGGGGGCGATGAATTTCTGATCCCGGGGGTTTTTACCATAGCCCAGGACGAAGACGAAGGTCTTCTCTTCCCCGGCGGCCAGGGTCACATCCAGATGCAGACCCGCCATGGGGGCGCCGCCGTGGGCGACGAAGTCGCCGGATTTGCCGTTCACAATGGCCTGAGGCGCACCGAAATGGCCGAAAGTACCCAGGAAGCTGTCCCGGTCGGTATCGAAACCGGCAATGGGGGCATTCACGCCATAGTAGGCATAGTGATCCCGCCGCTCCCGGTACTCGGTCTTGTGGTAGATCACGCTACCCTCCACTTCCAGCTCACCGATGTTCAGGTTCCGCTGGAAATTGGTGGAGTCGTCCACCGCATTCCACAAGCACCATTCCACTGCGCCGGTGAAGCGGAAAGTGCGGCTCCGGTCAGACTTGTTGGTCAGGCGGACGTGCTGCACTTCGCAGTTCTCGTCCCCGGGAACGAGGAAAGTCAGCTCGGCGGCGATGCCGTCCTTTTCGGATTCAAAAACAGTGTAGCCCATGCCGTGGCGGCAGCGGTAAGCATCCAGCGCCGTATCGCAGGGATGGAACGCCGGGCTCCAGGGAGCCTTGCCCTCTTCCTTAATATAGAAGAAGCGGCCACCGATATCGGCGGGGACATTGTTGTAGCGGTAGCGCAGCAGGCGCTGCAATTTTGCATCCCGATAGAAGCAATAGCCACCGGCGGTATTGCTGATCAGGGAGAAGAAATCCTTGCTCCCCAGATAGTTGATCCAGGGCATAGGAGTTGCGGGGGTTTCGATCACATATTCTTTTTTTGCATCATCAAAAAAACCGTATCGCATTTTGAATCTCCTTTGGGAATATTGTTTGCCACTCCCCCATTTTTCGGGAGAACGGCTAAGTTTCATGCAGCAAACGCCCTTAAACGTTTACGGCTCCATCTTATCACATTCTGGCAAAAAACGCAAGAATAAAAGCATCATTTTTGGGCGCTGTGCGTAATCTTTTTCCTTTCGCCCAAAGAATCGTACACTTCCATCCGGTTTTTCAGAGCGTTTTTATGCATTTTGCAACCCACGCCAAAAGGAAGAAAAATCAGGGAGCATTTTGCCCGCAAAAGCAGCCAGAATACCCCCATATAGGCAAGCCACACAGTGGGCTTTGTTTCCACTGTGTGGCTGATGGTTAAGGATTTACTTTAATTCCACCGTGGACAGGTCCCATTCCTCATGGATCTTGGGCACGTCGGAGATCAGGCGCTTGGTATATGCCGCCTGGGGATTGAGGATGACCTCATCCGCCTTGCCATATTCCACGAATTTGCCGTGCTCCATGATGTAGACGGTATCGGAAATATAGTAGGCCAGGCCAATATCATGGGTGATGAAGATGATGGTCATGCCGATCTCGTCCCGGAGCTGGAGCAGCATATCCAGAATGGTTGCACGGGAGCAGGCATCCACCATGGAGGTGGGCTCGTCCGCCAGCAGGATCTTCGGCTTCAGCAGGAAGATGCGGGCGATCATCAGTCGCTGCATCTGGCCGCCGGACAGTTCGAAAGGATATTTGTTGGTCAGTTCCGCAAATTTCAGGTTGACGAAAGAGCAGGCCTCAGTCATCATCTCGATCTTCTTTTCCATGGGCAGGTGCTTGCCGCCACGCATATTGATGCAGTCCAGGAGCACGCTGTCGATCTTATGGAAAGAATTGTAGGAGGAGAAAGGATCCTGGAAAATGGCCTGGATGCCTTTCCAATATTCGTGGCGCTTGCGGCCGGAGGAGATATCCCGGGGCTCTCCCTGGAAGAGGATCTCACCCTCGGTATGGTTCAGCAGACCCAGCAGGATCTTGGACAATGTGGTCTTGCCGGAGCCGGATTCACCAACGATGGAAACGAACTCCCCCTCGTGGAAGTCGAAATTCACATCGTTCACGGCAATGGTTTTCTTCTCACCGTAGCCGAAGACCTTGGTCACATGGCGGCCACTGAGGCACAGGGGGGCATTGGAAAAATCCTTAGCGGAGGCGATTCTTTCTTCACTCATGGCTGTATACCTCCTTCAGCTCATCCAGCCCTTTCAGGCAGCGGTACATCCGGCCATCGCCGAAGTCCTTCTCCGGGGGATTGTTATACTTGCATTCCGGGCGGGCATATTTGCACCGCTCGGCAAAGCGGCAGCCAGCCGGGGGGCGCTTCAGGTTGGGGGGCGTGCCGGGGATGGCGGTGAGCTTGTGCCCACGGGTGCCCTCTTCCGGAACCAGGATGGAGCCCATCAGACCGTGAGAATAGGGGTGCATGGGGTCGAAGACCATTTCTTTCGCCGTGCCCCGCTCCACGATCTGACCGGCGTACATAACCATGATGTCATCGGTAACATTATACAGTAGGGGCAATTCGTGGGTGATGAAGACCATGGCCTTGATATAGCCCTTGTCCATGAGTTCCCGCATCATCTTAATGACCATCTTCTGGCTGGTCACGTCCAATGCGGAGGAGGGCTCGTCCGCAATGAGCACTTTGGGATTCAGGATGGTGGAAACGGCGATAACGGTACGCTGCTTCATGCCGCCGGAGAGCTCCACTGCGTGCTGATCCAGCACCTTACTGGGCAGACCCAGCTCGGCAAAGCGCTTCTCCGCCAGCTCCCGGATGGCTTTCTTATCCGCCTTGGGGTCGTGGGCACGAACCACATCTTCGATGAAGCGGATGATCTTCTGGGTGGGGTTCAGGGCGTTCATTGCCGCCTGGGGGATGTAGGCGATCTCCGTGCCCAGGATCGTCTTGCGGACGGTATCGGGGTTCATGCCGGAGATATTTTTGCCATCGATGATGATATCGCCGCTGATATAGTGCAGGGGGGCAAAGTAGTAGCCCATGAGGCTCAGCGCCAGGGTGGATTTGCCGCAGCCGGACTCACCGGCGATACCCAGGGACTTTCCTTCCTCAATTTTGAAGGACACGCCGTCCACGGCGTAAACATCTTCGCCGAAGCGGGTGATGTACTTGGTTTTGAGGTTCTTAACCTCCAAAATCACTTTTCCCATTTTTCTTTCCTCCTCAGTCTCTCAGCGTGGGGTTGAACACCTGATCCATACCCGTATTCATCAGGTTCAGGGAGAAAGAGATCAGGGTAATGGTGAGGATCACCGGGAAATATGCCCACCAGGAGCCATTGGTATGGGCGGAATAGAGCATGGACCAGTTCATCATCAATCCCAGGGTAGCCGTCTCGGTGGTCTTCGGGCCAAGACCCAGGAGGCTCAGCTGTGCCTCACTGAGGATGCCGGAGGAGACCTGGAGGATGAATGCCATCACAACATAGGATGCGATATACGGCAGGATATCCGTCAGCACGATGCGGATGAGACCATGGCCGGAGAGTTTGCTCAGATTCACGTGGTCACGGTTGCGCAGGGAGATGACCTGGCTGCGCACGGAGCGGCAGGTCCAAGTCCAGCTGGTCAGGCCGATGACCAATGCCACCACCGCTGCGCCACGCTGCTCCTGACCGATGGAATAGGAGATCAGGATCAGCAGCACGAAGCTGGGGATGACCGTGAAGATATTGGTGATGAAGACGATGAGATCATCCACGAATCCGCCCACATACCCCGCCAGCAGACCCAATGTCAAACCGATCAAGGTTGCCACGCTGCCTGCGATCAGGCCGATGATGATGGAGGTTCCGGCGGCGGAGATCAATTCCCGCAACACGTCACGGCCGAAATTATCGGTACCCAGGGGCAGGGTCTTTACATTGGTCACCTGATTGATGTTGACATAATCCGTTTTGGTGATAGAGCTGACTTCCTCCCCGTCGGAGGTGACGGTGAGTTTGTCGGCGGTTTGCAGATCCAGCAGAGCGGAATTCAGCCGCTTATATTTCTTCTGGGCAGCGTTCGTCATGCCCTTGGGTTTGAAGCTGGCATCGTAATTCTCGTGCCACAGATCCAGCAGGGCATCGGTATCCTGATAGTCAACATCGGTCATATCGATGCCGTACAGGCTCAGCCACTCCACCATCAGTACCCGGTCAGCATCGCTGAGAGCTGCGGCGAGGCGCTTGTCATCCGCATCGGACAGGCGCAGGGTCTGGGTATCGGTTTTCACCGCATCGTACATCGAAACGTAGGTACCGGGCTTTGCGAAAGTGCCAACGCCGATCATCTCCAGGGGGTTACCCGGGGAGAAAATGGGATAGAGGATGGAGGTCAGCACGATGACGAGGAACAACCCCGCACCGATGACGAATTTGGGGGAATGGAGCAGCTGTTTAAATGTATTTTTCATACCGCTTTCCCTCCTTAGTCGAACTGGGCAGCCTTGACCCGGGGGTCAATGAAGCCATAGATAATATCCAGCAGGAATGTTACGATCAGCACCATCACAGTGATGATCATTGTGGTTGCGGAAATCAGCGGGTAGTCCGCCGCAGTGACGGCAGAATACATGGTGCTGCCCAGGCCAGGGTAGGAGAAGATGATCTCCGCCACCAGAGCGCCGCCGATCATGGTGCCGATGGACAGCGCCAGGCCGGTGACTTGAGGGAGCATGGCATTGCGGAAGACATAGCCAACGATTTTGCGATCCTTGATGCCCAGGAAGCGAGCGTACTTCACGTAGTCCGCATTCAGCTCATAGATGGACATGGAGCGCATACCAACCGCCTGACCGCCGATGGACACCAGAACGATGGACCAGAAGGGCAGCTGATAATGGGAAATGACGGACTTGATAAAGCTCCAGCTGAGATTGGGAATCATATCAAAATTATAGCCACCCGAAACCGGGAACCATTTCAGATTAACGCCGAACACCACCAGCAGCACAACGGCCATGCCAAAAGCGGGCACATTGCTCAGGAACAGGGAGACGGGCATGATCACCTTGTCCCATCCCTTGCGCAGGTAGGCGGCCAGTGCACCCAGGATATTGCCCAGCAGCCAGCCAACGATGATGGCGGGCAACTGCAAAGCAACCGTCCAGGTGATTGCACCGGAGATGATTTCACTGACGGAGCGGGGATACTGGCTGAAAGAGGTGCCAAAATCGCCGCGCAGTGCATTCTTACAGAACAGCAGGAACTGCTGCCACATGGGTTTGTTGGTGCCAAATTGCTCGGCATAACGGTTATAGATTTCCTGGACGGCGGCGGTATCGGACATACCCTGCGCCATCTTGCCGGTAATGGCCGCCACGGGATCGGCGGGCATCATCCGGGGCAGGAAGAAATTCAGCATCACGGCCACGATGAACGTGACCACGAACCAAATGATTTTCTTGGTAAAATATTTACGGTAACCTTTCATGGGTAATCCATTCCTCCCTTGGATAGAGGTAATCTCTTTAATGATTGCCGGGAAAGCAAAGGCCATGCTCCACGAGGGAGCATGGCCTCATTGCTAGTGGTTATTTACGCTTGTTTGGCAGAATTAGCCAACCAGCTCCAGCTCGTACAGAGCAGCGATGCCGTAGCCGTCGGTGCAGTCTGCGGGAGGAATGTTCCGGCCGTCTTCACCGGAGGGGAAGTTGGTCCAAACGGACTCGTTGACAGCGTGGAACACGGAAGGACGATACATCAGGGAGAAGCTGGGAACCTCGGTCAGGTAGATCCGGGTCAGCTCGGTGTAGATGGTCTTCAGTTCTTCGGTGTCGGTGGTGGTGGGGATCTTCTTGATCAGAGCATCAGCTTCTTCGTTGACGTACTGACCCCAGTTGCCGGACCAGTTGTTGGACACGCCAACATACTCAGAGCCCATGAACTGGTTGACACGCCGCCAGGGGTTGGAGGGGGAGGAAGCCTCGGGGCTCCACATGAAGATGGCGTACTCGGTCTGGTTGGGCTCGGTGAACACGGTCTGATAGATGGAGTACTCGGGGAACAGGGTGGTGATCTCAACGCCGATCTTTTCGCCAGCAGCAGCGACGATTTCCATAGCAGCCTGCCAGTCGGTCCAGCCGTTGGGGCAGCAAGCGTTCAGGGAGATCTTCTCGCCGTTGTATTCACGCCAGCCGTCGCCGTCGGAATCAACGATACCGGCCTCGTCCAGCAGAGCCTTGGCGCCTTCGACGTCATTGCCAACCCACTGCAGATCAGCGACTTCTTCCTGGTTGTACAGAGCCTGCTCACCGGCGGTGGGGTTCATAACGGAGCGGGGAACATCGGCGAAAGAGGGGGACTGATTGGTCATAGCGCTGGCGATGATGGAATCATAGTCAACGGCCATGGCGATCGCCTTACGCAGGGCGGTGTTCTCAGCCAGAGCGGGGATGTTCATGTTGAACCATGCGGTGGGCATGGTCAGGCAGACGCCGTAGGGAGCTTCTTCGTAGAAGGTGGAGATGGGCAGATCGTCTTCCAGCCACAGGTTCTGGACGTTGCTGATGAACTGCTGGCAGACATCCACTTCGCCGGCCTTCAGAGCGACTTCGCCAGCGGCGTTGTCGGAGTACATAGCGTGGGCGATGTACTTGGGAACGGGCAGCTTGCCCCACATGGACTCATCCTGACCCCAGTAGTTGTCGTCACGGATGAAAACGACCTTCTGATCGTCGTCGTAGTAGCGGGTGTAAGGACCGGACCAAACAACATCCTCAGCACGGTCAGCCAGGATGGCGACTGCATCGCCGTTGTTCCGCTCGACCACGGTGTTGATCCAAGCTTCCTGGCCGATGGGGGTCAGGATCAGGAAGTCCAGAACCAGCAGGGGGTTGACGGGGGTGCCGTCCTCGTTCAGAGCGCAGTTGATGGTAACTTTCTTGCCATCAGCTTCGATGGAATCGATGTAAGCGCCGTAGGTAGTGCCGGTGCCGTTGCCGATTTCCACGCCGATGTCGAAAGTACGCTTCACGTCAGCAGCGGTAACGTCGGTGCCGTCGGACCACTTGGCAGCATCCTTAATGGTCAGGGTCAGCTGGGTCATGTCTTCGTTCCATGCGTAGTCATCGTTGGCCAGCAGACCGGTCATGCTGCCGTCCAGGATGTTCCACATGTACAGGGTTTCGAACATGATGGTACGGTAGCCAGCGCCGGTGGACAGAGCCATGGCGTTATTCTGGTTGGTGCCGATCACGTTCCAGGAGTTAACGGTGCCCCACTGCTGACCTGCAAAATACAGAGTCTCGTTGCGGGGGAGGACAACGTCGCCGTCGGACATACCGACAACGCCGGATGCAGAGGTGCCAGCCACTGCGAACATACCGCAGACCATGGCAGCCACCAGCAGCAATGCGAACAGCTTGGTGATTTTCTTCATGATGAATCCTCCTTGTTTTTTTGTTAAAACCCCGAAGGGCAATAACTACTTTTTCAGTGCCGCTTTTAGCAGTGCAGTGACGTTACCCCTAATACCAGCCCGGTAACGCTTTTGCGGATATCTCATGGGATAGAGCTTTCTTGTCCCCCTCGCTGAGGGGGATGTCATGCGAACAGCATGACAGGGGGAGTGTCGTTCGTTGAATGGGACTTGGTATAAATTACCAACGTCACTCCCTCAGTCAAAATCGGTTCCGAAGAGCCGATTTTGCCAGCTCAGCCTAAAGGCATAGCTTCGCACACCTCTAAGAGGGAGCCAAGGGCTGTACAACAACCCATCATTTCCTTGTTTAAAGGAAATGAAAAAGGCACGTGCCTTTTTGTGATTTTTAAATTTTTCTCACCGTTGCGCCCTTTTCCAGGGTGCAGGGGACGATCTGGGTGGTGGGGAGGAACGCTCTGCCCTCCTCGATGGCTCTTGCCAGCTCCTCCGCTGCGGCGATTCCCAGCGACTCGGTATCCTGCCGGACGGTGGTGAGGGAAATGGCGTTGCCCACGCTGGTGCCATCGTAACCCGTGGCGCTGATATCGGTGGGGATGGACAGCCCCATCTTCTCCAGCTCACTCTTGCCGCCGAAGAACGAGATATCATCGGGGTAGAGGATGCAGGTAGGGGGCTCCGGCAGCGCCATCAGCTGGCGGGTAGCCATGGCGGAGATATTGCCATCGTGATAGATGCAGGATTTGATATAGGGCGTGGGGATCTCCAGCCCAAGTTTGGCGCAGGTATTATAGAAGCTGGACATTCGCATCCGGGTGACGGCATTGTCATCGCCGAAGATGGCGGCGATCCGCCGGTGACCCTGGCTATGGACATATTCCAGGAGGCTCTTGATGCCACTGATATTGTCCGATGCGATACAGCTGCAATTCTCGTAATGATAGTCGATGGAGACCACGGGGATGCCGCTGCGGACGAATTCCTCAATCGCAGCCGTGGCATGATCCGCAACCAGGACGGCCACGCCATCACAATTGCGGAAGCGGACATGACTGACATAGTCGCCGCCCCAGGGGCCGGGCTGATCGCTGATGAGGGTGATGTCGTAGCCAAGTTCCTCTGCCCGGCGCTTGAAGCTGTTGAGGATGCGGGCGAAATGCTCATGGGTCAGGCCGCTGCTGGTTCCGTCGTCAAAAATGACCCCCACATTATGGGAACGGCTGGTCTTCAGCGACCGGGCGGCGGCGCAGGGGGTATAGCCCATGTCCGATGCGATCTTTTGAATTCGGGCGGCGGTTTCGGCGCTGATATCCGGGGCACCGTTCAGCGCTTTGCTGACCGTGGCCACGGACACGCCGCATTCCTTGGCCAGCATTTTAAGTGTTACCATAGCGAAACGTCTCTTTCCCTTTTCAGGGAACGAAAACGTTTTCCCTGGCGAAAATAGTGACAAATTGCATATTTATTTGCCGCAATAAGTGCATGACGTATAGCAATCTTTACATGCTGATTATAATTTACGCTTTCGAATCTGTCAATAGTTATTACGAAAAAACAAAAAATCCGTGAAGTTTTTGTGCCAAATTGACAAAGCGCACCCCCATTCTTTCGTGCAAAATCCACCATGGAATTTCTGTTGACAATTCACAAAAAACAGCGTATATTAGCTTCGACCCACTGTACATTCTTTCGAAAACGTATTCGGAGGTATCCTTATGAAAACACTGAATTTGGGCGGCACATGGATGCTGGAGATTCCCGGCAGCCCTTTCCCCGCCACCCCCGCTACCGTTCCCGGCTCGGTCTATCACGATCTGCTCTCCGCCGGGCGCATTGACGACCCGTTCTACCGGGATAACGAAAACGAAGCCCTGAAAATCATGGACAATGATTTTCTCTACAGCCGCAGCTTCACCGTGGATGGTTCCCTGCTGGGCTGTGACCAGGTGCTGCTCCACTGCGACGGGCTGGACACCCTGGCCACAATTACCGTCAACGGCCAGGTGGTTGGCACCGCCAACAATATGCACCGCACCTATGAATTCGACATCAAATCCGTGCTGCACGTGGGTGAGAACCACATCAGCGTGAAGTTCGGCTCCCCTACCCGCTTCATTAAGCAAGCCTATGCCGAGTCCGTAGCCGACGGCTCCAGCGATGCCATGGTGGGCTTCCCCCTGCTGCGCAAAGCCCACTGTATGTTCGGTTGGGACTGGGGTCCCCGGCTGCCCGATGCGGGCATCTGGCGGGATATCCGCATCCTGGGCATCAATACGGCCAGGATCCGGGACGTTTACGTATGGCAGAACCATCATGACGGCAAGGTAACCCTGACCGTCGATACCCACGTCACCGAGGTCACCGGCTCCGCCCCCGTGGCCGTCACCGTCACCGCCCCCGACGGCACCGTATTCACCGCCCAGGGGGAGAAAGCCGTCATCGAAATCGAGGATCCCCAGCTCTGGTGGCCCAACGGTCTGGGCGAGCAGCCCCTGTACACCGTGGCCGTTACATTGGGTGATGATCTGGACAATTGGAGCAAGCGCATTGGTCTGCGCACCCTCACCGTCACCCGGAAGAAAGACGAATGGGGCGAAAGCTTCAGCCACTGTGTCAATGGCGTGGATGTATTCGCCATGGGTGCGGACTACATCCCGGAGGACAATCTGCTGCCCCGGGTCAACCCGGAGCGCACCCGCCGACTGCTGGAGGATGCCAAGGCAGCCAATATGAACTGCATCCGGGTATGGGGCGGCGGCTACTATCCGGAGGACTATTTCTACGACAGCTGCGATGAGCTGGGTCTGCTGGTATGGCAGGACTTCATGTTCGCCTGCGCCGTTTATAATCTGACGGAGGAATTCGAAGAGAATATCCGTGCCGAATTCGTGGACAATATTCGCCGGTTGCGCCATCACGCCTCCCTGGCGCTGTGGTGCGGCAATAACGAGATGGAGCAGTTCGTCGCCCAGGGCGAATGGGTCAGCTGCGACCGGCAGAAAGCCGACTACATCAAGATGTACGAATACATCATCCCCAAGGTGCTGAAAGTGGAAGATCCCCAGACCTTCTACTGGCCCGCCTCCCCCTCCAGCGGTGGCAGCTTCGATGCCCCACAGGATCCCAACCGGGGCGACGTGCACTATTGGGACGTGTGGCACGGGCTGAAACCTTTCACCGATTACCGGAATTACCTGTTCCGCTATGTTTCTGAATTCGGTTTCCAGAGCTTCCCCTGCATGGAGACCATCGAATCTTTCACCAAACCGGAAGACCGGAACGTCTTCTCCTATGTCATGGAGAAGCATCAGCGCAATGCCTCCGCCAATGGGCGCATCGTATCGTACCTGTCCCAGATGTACCTGTACCCCCGGGAGATGACCGATCTGGTCTATGCTTCCCAGTTACTGCAAGCTCAGGCCATGCAGTACGGCGTGGAGCACTGGCGGCGCAACCGCAATGACGAGCGGTGCATGGGCGCAGTGGTATGGCAGCTGAACGACTGCTGGCCGGTGGCCAGCTGGGCATCCATCGACTATTATGGCCGGTGGAAAGCGCTGCACTATTTCGAGAAGCGTTTCTTCGCCCCGGTTCTGATCTCCTGCCATGAAGAGGGAATCTTGAGCCAGAACACCAACGTAAATGCGGAGCCTTTCGACCTGAAGAAGACCGCCCACCTGAACGTCAGCAACGAGACCCTGCATCCTTTCCGGGGCACCGCCCGCTGGGCACTGCGCCGCCCCGACGGAAGCGCCATCCAGGAGGGCAGCTTCCCGGTGGATGTGGCGCCCATGAGCGCCCAGTGGCTGCCGGAACAGGACTTCTCCGGGGAAGAGACCTATGATGTGTACTACTCCTATTCCCTGGAAGACAGCAGCGGGAACACCGTTGGCGAGGGAACGGTGCTCTTCTGCGCCCCGAAGCATTTCCATTTCGCCGACCCCAAGCTGGAAGTCAAATTGGAGGGGGACGAGATCGTCGTCACCGCCCAGGCTTATGCCCGGAACGTGGAGATCATGGCGGGCGCCGATACCCTGCTGGAGGATAACTATTTCGATATGAACGCCGGAACCAAGCGGGTGAAGATCCTGCGAGGCACCGCCGAAAATATCCACGCCAGAAGCGTTTATAACATCCGATAAGGCAAATAGGGCTGCAAAAGCCAACAGAACGGCGGAGGATTCCCAAAAAGGAATCCTCCGCCGGATTATAAAAACCGTTTGCGACGATAATGGAGGAATCTTTTCGTGTTTGCATACCATGTAGTAACAGATAGACCGATGTATGTTGGACAGAAGATTA
>CAZTYB010000037.1:0-18961 GCA_964617595.1 uncultured Oscillospiraceae bacterium
TCATCTCCTCCAGAGGCGCTCGTAAGGGCATGACCGATACCGCTCTGCGTACCGCCGACTCCGGTTACCTGACCCGCCGAATGGTGGACGTTTCTCAGGAGGTTATCATCCGTGAGAAGAACTGCGGCACCACCAACGGCATTTGGGTGGGCGCAGTGATCCAGAAAGGCGATGTGATCGATACTTTCGGCAACCGTATCCGTGGCCGTTATCCCGTGAATGACGTGATCTCCCCCATCACCGGGGAAGTGCTCCATTCCAAGGACGTGATGATGATGCCGGAGGATGCCGCCAAGTTCGAGGCACACGGCATTGACAAGATCTATATCCGCACCATCCTGGGCTGCCGTGCCAGAAGCGGCGTTTGCGCCAAGTGCTACGGCATGAACCTGGCCACTTCCAAGGAGGTCGACCTGGGCGAAGCCGTTGGTATCATCGCCGCTCAGTCCATCGGCGAACCCGGTACCCAGCTGACCATGCGTACTTTCCACTCCGGCGGCGTTGCCGGTGACGATATCACCCAGGGTCTGCCCCGTGTTGAGGAGCTGTTCGAAGCCCGCCGTCCCAAGAAGATGGCGCAGATCTCTGAGATCACTGGCGTGGTCAATATCGATGATACCCACCGCACCGCTCTGCGTAATATCACCGTTACCGCCGACGATGGCGAGGTTAAGGTATACCAGGTGCCCTATTCCGTTGGCCTGAAAGTGACCCACGGCAAGGTGGTGCAGAAGGGCGAACCCATCACCGATGGCGCGCTGTATCCCCAGGATGTGCTGCGTATCTCCGGCGTGGAAGCGGTTCAGGATTATCTGGTTCAGTCCGTCCAGGCGGTGTACCGCCAGCAGGGCGTTGAGATCAACGATAAGCATATCGAGGTCATCATCCGCCAGATGATGCGCAAAGTCCGTGTGGAAGACCCCGGCGACACCAAGCTCCTGGTGGGTGCCGTGGTGGATGTTTTCGAATATGAGGATGCCAATGCCGAGATCCAGGCACGCATCGATGCCGGCGAGACCGACCTGCGTTTGGCCGAGGCTTCCGCCGTCCTCATGGGTATCACCAAGGCCTCTCTGGCTACGGAGTCCTTCCTCTCCGCTGCCTCTTTCCAGGAGACCACCAAGGTGCTTACCGATGCCGCCATCAAGGGCAAGGTTGACCACCTGGTCGGCCTGAAAGAGAACGTCATCATTGGTAAGCTCATCCCCGCCGGTTCCGGCCTGATGGCTTATCGTGATTACGAGCCCGGTGCAACGCCCGAGTGCCGCGTTTCCGACGAGCTGCTGTAATTCAATAAAAAACCTGCCAGTGATGAATTGCACTGGCAGGTTTTTAAACATCAAAAAGGATGCTGCGCATGTTTGGCAGCATCCTTTTGAATTTAATAAATGCTCAGATCGGCAGTGGCGGCGTAGGCACCGTTGAAATAGATGTCCAGAACATAATTTCCAGCGGTGGTGGGGGCAATGGGCAGATCCAGCCCGGCACAGCGGGAATTATCGCCGGAGGTCCACATTTGCCGCCAGGTGGCGGTCTGCTCGCCGATCAGCTCCGGAGCAACTTCACCGGCTGCATTGCGGAAGACATAGAGGATATTGATCACCTCGTCATCCAGGTAAACGCCGTAGCTGTTTTGCAGCTGGACGGAGATGGGCTGGCCAATGGCGAAGCTCTGGGTAAACTGCTCACTGGAGACGGTGCGGGTGTTCCAGTCCGCTTCCTCCGGGGTCACCAGGAGTCGGGTGGATACGGTGCTCCGGGAGATGCCGTGGCCGCTGTAGTCACTGGCGGCGGGGCAGGTATAGAGGTGGGTTCCGTTGAAGACGGAGGTATCGTCAGAAGTCTGGATGGAGAAATGGTAGACTGCACCGGGGATCCGGGGAGCTACATTGGCGGTGGTGCCCTCTGCGTTGGCGGCGCTGGGTAGATCGCTGCTGTCCAGGGTATAGACCACCTGCCAGCCGTTTTCCGGGGCGCTGCCCTGGAACTGCCAGCTCAAGTTCAGACTCTGGGGATCGGATTCGTCAATGTGCAGCTCCGTCAGGGTGATGGGATTGGCGGAGATGGAGATGCGGCTGTACTGGGTCATGCCCTTGGCGCATACGTCCACGTTGTAGCTCTTGCTGGAGGAGATGCCGGAGAAGATGGCTTGGGTATCGGTCACTTCCAGCGTTTCGTCATACCCCTCGCCGGAGCAATGGACGATCCAGCTTTCCGGCGCAACGGTGGCGGAGTTGTTCCATTGCAGAACCAAATTGCCATCGCTGAAAGAGGATACCGCCAGATCCGTTGCACGGATGAGCTGCACGGGAGTGAACTGGACGGAGTTCAGGCCGTTGGCCTCGCTGTGCTGTGCGCCGCTGATCATCTCAATACGGAACGTATAGAGTTTGCCGATGACCAGATCATCTACCGTGACGGTATGGCCGGTGAAGCTCTTCATCAATTCCGGCTCGCCGGGGGCGCTGTAGTATACCTGCCATCCATCCGGCTCGGCACCCTCGACGACCATGGACAGGGTGGCGCTTCCGTCCTGGGAGCCGGTTCCGGCGGTGAGGGAGACCACATTGGTCACGCTCTGGGTGGTGAAGACCTGGGACACGGGCTGGGTCAGCTTGTGCAGACCGGTGACCTCCACCTGGATGGTATAGAAAGTTCCGGCGGTGATATTGGTGAATTCAGCCTGGTTATTCTGGACGGCTTTGGTGGCGGAATTGCCGTAAGCATCGGTGCAGACCACGTTCAGCAGCCCCTCTTCCACCTGGGAATCCAGGGTGACGATGAGCTTGCCGTGGTCTTCCTGGACGGTGATGCCGCTTACGGTTTGCAGATATTCGCTGGTATAGTACATATAGCCCCATACGCCCCCTGCCAGCAGCAGACAAAGCAGGAAAATAACGAAGAGAATGCCAACGGCGGAGCGTTTCTTCTTCGGCGGCTTGATCACCACGGGGGATACATTGGGTGTGGTCTTCCTTGTTCTGGATTCGGGCTTTTCAGAGGCACGCAGCAGCTGATTCAGCGCCGCAAGCTCCTTGTCCAGGTCTTCACCTCCGATGGTATCGGAGAACAACTCCTCGTCCTCCTCCATTCCGGTGAGCGTGGCAAATTCCCGGACAGTGGCGGCCTCAATCTCCTCCGGGGAGAATGGGGGCTCCTCCTGCGCCGGTTGCGGCTCAGCGGCATCGGCTGTCGCTTCGGTGGGATCCTCCGGCGCTGTGGGCTGCATAGCGGTGTAGTCCCCAGGGGCAAAGGGCTCGTCCTCCTGCACCGGAACGATGCTCTCGGCAATCATTTCCATGGGGATTTCCTCCGGCTCCTCGGGTTCCGGCTCCGTGGATTCCGCTTCCGGCGGCTGCTCTTCCGGCGGGGTATCATCGGCGGGAGCCCTTTCCACCGGTGCCTCCGGGAGGGGTTCCGGCTCCTGGGGGGCGGGGGGTACCTGTTCTCCGGTGGCCGGTTCCGGGATTTCCGCCGCCTGGGGCGGTAATCCCTCGGCGGGAGGATCAGCGGGAGTGGGCGCTTCCTGGTCGGAAGTGGTGCTCTCCGATACAGGGAAGCGAGCGGTTTGATAGGCGGGCTTTCCCTCCTTGCTGTCGGATTCGGGGGAGAGGGGCTCCATAATGGGCACATTATTGATGGAGTTGCGCTGCATATAGTCCACCAGCGCCTGGCGCAGCTGGGCGGGACTTTCCCATCGGCTGGCGGGATCGGGGTGGCAGGCTTTTTGCAGGATGCCGGCCATCTCCTCGTCTGCGCTGGCGGGGGGAGCCAGGGGCTTGGTGGGGTCGCCGGGCAGGGAACCGCCGTTAAAAATCTGGTAGAGGATCATGCCCACGCTGTAGGTATCCGCAGTGGTGTTGACAACGGACAGGTCGTCCATCAATTCCGGGGCGGTGTAGCAGCTGCGGTATTTTTCCGGCATGGGGGTGAACTTCAGGGCGCTCAGGGGAATGAAGCCCAGGTCGCCGATCTTATATTCTTTCTTGTTGGAAATAAAAATATTCGACGGCTTCAAATCCACATAAATCAGCCCCGCCTCCCGGCAGGCAGCCAGGGCGGTGCACAGGTCGATACCCAGATTCACCGCTTCCAGATGGGAAACCGTGTGCCGGTGCATATACCGCTCCAGGGAAAGCCGGAACCCACTGAGCAGGTATACCTGGTAGCCGATCCTGTTCTTGCCCATGGGCTCCATCTGGCAACCCTCGTAGGGCAGGAAGCCATCCTGGTGAGATAATTCCTCCAGCTGGGCGCTCTGGGCTACAATTTCCTCAGCCAGGGAGCGATAGTATTCCGCTGCTTCGGCGGAGTTCTGGTAGGCGCCTGTGATCAGCAGCGCATCCAATTGGGTTTGGGATGCCGGAACAGAAATGACCTTTACGATGTATTTTCGCTGAGAATTTTCCCGCAGGGCGGGGTAGCAGCATACGCCAAAATGGTCGTTTACCGGTGTGCCAAGATGGAATCCATCCAGCAACGGAGAGACAGTTAATTCTTCAGGCAATGTGATCGCCTCCTTATTCCCTTGTATCATATACGAAAATTACAAAAAATGCAATATGTTTGTGCTTGTCTTATTGAAATGAGTGTGATATAATATGTCGAAAGGATAGTTTCACATATCCATCAGGTCAGGAGGTTTCAATATGAGCAAGATTGTTTGCGATATCTGCGGCACCACTTATGACGATTCCACAGGCGCTTGCCCGGTCTGTGGCTGGAACCCGGGGGAAAACCTGGGGGATGCTCCAACCGATGTGGACGATATTCTCAATGACGACTTCTCCTTTGACGAGGATGAGCCCGCCGGTGCTCCCGGCCAAAAGGGCAAAGCCGTATTCGACTATGATGCGGTAAATACCCGCCGCCGCCGTCCCGCCGCTCCGGCTCCCGCTGAGCAGGAGGAAGAGAGCGACGACGAGGAAGAAGAATCCGGCTCCAACAAGTTCCTGGTTTTTGTGCTGGTGGTGCTGATTTTGGCGCTGCTGGCTGTTAGCGGCTATATTGCCTATACCAAGCTCTGGAAGCCCAATCAGATGGGCAGCGACGATAACAAGCCCGGCATCACCGCACAGCCGCTGGAAACGACGGAACCCAGCCAGGCGGATGAGCTGACCTCCAACCAGGAGACCCAGAGCTCTGCTGAGGATGAGACCACCGAGGCCACGGAGCCCACCGAACTTACCGTTCCCTGCACGGAGCTGTCCCTTGTTTCCGGCATGGATGAGCTGACTTTCATCGGCCAGAACTGGCGCCTGATGGCCAAATATGCCCCCGACAATACCACCGACAAGGTGACCTATACCTCCGGTGACGAGTCCGTGGTTACCGTGGACGAGTATGGCCGGGTGACGGCCGTTGGCGAGGGCGAGACGGTTGTGGTCATCGCCTGCGGCGACAAGCGCATCGAGACCCCCGCCGTGGTTCGGCTGACCCCCGCCGTGACCGAACCCCCCGCTGACACCGGCGATGCCGATACCGGTACCGTTACCGGAACGGATAACAGCGGCACCACGGTGGCAACCCCCAGCTCCGGCACGACCCTGAAGCTGAAGAGGACGGACGTGACCATTGGCCGCCGGGGCGTATACATCACCCTGGAGCTGGAGAACGGCATCGCTGCGGAGGATGTGAAGTGGTCCACCAGTGACTCCGGCATTGCTACGGTCTACAATGGCAATGTGACCGCCATCGGCAAGGGCATCTGCACCATCCGGGCGGAATACAACGGCCAGGTGGCCGAATGCGTGGTTCGCTGCAAGTTCTAACAAGGAAAAAATGAAAAGCGGGCGGCAGTTGTATCGTAAACTGCCGCCCGTATTCACTCTCCCTGGTGAAAGACCCGATCCCGAAACAGGAACGAGATGCACCACAGTCCGGCCAGCCCAACCACCGTATAGACGATTCGGCTCAGCAGGGACGATGCGCCTCCAAACAGCCAGGCGACCAGGTCGAACTGGAATAATCCAACCAGTCCCCAGTTGGCGCAGCCAATGATGGACAAAATCAAAGTAAGCGTATCCATGGTTAACCCTCCATTCTGATTGGATGGGGATAGTATCTCCCAATTTTAAAATATTATCACCGGCAAGATTGCTTTTGCCGAATTTTGCGATATAATAAGAGGGAATCCGGAATGAATCGAATTTAGGAGACTGAAAAAATGACAACTCTGTACGAAGGGGCATTCGCCAAAATCAATTTGACACTGGACGTCCTCGGCAAACGGGAGGACGGCTACCACGATATTAAGAGCATTATGCAAACCATCTCCATCCGTGACGATGTGGAGATCGATGTGGGCACCGGTAAGGGCTGGAGCCTGGAGTGCACCAATCCCGATATTCCAACGGACGAGTCCAACCTGGCCTGGAAAGCGGCAAAGGTCTACTGCGATGCGCTGGGCAAGGATCCGGACGGCATCGCCATCCGTATCCACAAGCGCATTCCCTCCGGTGCCGGTTTGGGCGGTGGGAGCGCAGATGCGGCGGCGGTGCTGCGGGCGCTGAACCGCCACTATGGCGAGCCGCTGTCCGTGCTGGCGCTGGCGGAGCTGGGCGCCCAGGTTGGCAGCGATGTGCCCTTCTGCGTGGTCTGCGGAACGGCCATGGTGGAGGGACGGGGAGAGCGGCTGCGTAAATTGCCGGATATGCCGGATTGCGTATTCGTGGTATGCAAGCCGGAATTCTCCGTATCCACCCCGGAATTGTACAAGAAGATCGATAAAGTTGCCATCGCCCGCAGACCGGATCAGACGGCCATGGAAAGCGCTCTGATCGCAGGGGACATCGGCAAGGTCGCTGACCTGATCGACAATGTATTTGACCCCATCGTGACGGCGGAGCACCTGGAGATGAATTATATCAAATCCATCTGCAACAGCTATGGCGCACTGGGAATGCAGATGACCGGTTCCGGCTCTGCCATCTATGCGATCATGCAGGATTTTGAGTATGCGGCAGTGGTCTGCAATATGCTCAAGGACAATTATCCCCAGGTTTTTATTGCAAAACCGGTGTAAATACTTGAAAAAAGCTGCTGCATTTGCTTTGCGGCAGCTTTTTTGGAAGAGAAAAGGAAACGGGAAATATGCTGCATCTTTTAATTGGAACGGATTGGATACAGAATCGCTCGGCGATCCTCTCCCGGGTGGCGGCGGATGTGAGAAATCGCCGGGGTGGGCGCATCCTGATGGTGCCGGAACTCATCAGCCACGAAATGGAGCGTGCCCTGTGCCAGGAAGCGGGGGATACCACCAGCCGCTATGCGCAGGTTCTGTCCTTTACCATGTTGGCACGCCGTGGGGTGGAACGCTCCGGCAGCGCCGGCATGGAATGCCTGGATGGGGGCGGCCGGGTGGTGGCCATGGCGGCGGCAGCCCGGCAACTGGCAAGCAGACTGAAAGCCTATGCGGCGGTGGAAACCAAGCCGGAATTTCTGGCGGAACTGATCGATGCGGTGGATGAATTCAAGCGCTGCTGCATTACCCCGGGGGAATTAAGGGCGGCGGCAGCCCAAACTGAGGGGAGCCTTGCCCAAAAGCTGGAGGAATTGTCATTGCTGATGGAAAGCTACGACAGCTTGTGCAGCCGTGGCAAGCGGGATCCCCGGGACCAGATGACTTGGCTGCTGGAGATGCTGGAGCAGAGCGACTATGCCCGGGAGCATATTTTCTATGTGGATGGATTCCCGGATTTCACCCGGCAGCACATGGCCATTCTGGAGCATTTTATTTCGGAAAGCCCCCTGGTGACCGTGAGCCTGAACTGCGACAGCATTGGTTCGACTCAGTTTGCCTTTGAAAAGGCCGCTCAGACGGCATCCCAACTCTACCGCATGGCGCAGCGGCTCCAGGTGGAGACCCGTGTGGAAGTCATCCCGCCCCGGGCGGATGGTATGGGCACCATGCGGGAGAAGCTCTTTCAGGGGATGATTCCTCCCGGGGGAGCCAGGGATTATCTGCAAGCTTATCAGGCGGAGTCCCCCTGGGCAGAGGTGATGGGGGCGGCGCAGCGGGTGCGGGATCTGGTACGCAGCGGCGCCCGCTACCGGGATATTACCCTGGTTTGTACGGACATGGGGATGTATCAGCCACTGGTGGATATGGTTTTTGCCCGGATGCACCTGCCCGTCTACCGTTCCGGCACGGAGAATATCCTGCAAAAGAGCATGATCTCCACGGTGCTTACCGCACTGGATGCGGCGCTGAGCGAATATGACCAGCGCAGTGTTTTCCGCTATCTGCGCTCCGCTCTGTCCGGCATGGAGCCGGATGAGTGTGACCTGCTGGAGAATTACGCAATTCTGTGGGATATCCGGGGGAGCCGCTGGCTACAACCCTGGGAGAACCATCCGGATGGGCTGGGTGTGGACTGGACGGAGGATGCAAAGCTGCGCCTGACGGAACTGAATGGCCAGCGGGAGCATTTCTGTGCGCCCTTGGAGGCGCTGCGCCAGGGCTTCCGCCGGGCATCCTGCCTGAGTGACCAGGTGGAGGCGCTGTATGCATTCCTGGAGGCTGTGGATATGCAGCAGCGGCTGGAAAAAATGGCTCAGGAATTGGATGCAGCGGGGGACAACCGGGAAGCGCAGATTTTGAACCAGCTGTGGGAAATCCTCGTGTCCGCATTGGAGCAGCTGCATGATGTGTTGGGGCAGACCCATTGGGAGGCGGAGCATTTTTCCCGGCTGTTGCGGCTGCTGCTGAGCCAGTACGATGTGGGAACCATTCCGCCGGTGCTGGATGTGGTGCAGTTGGGGCCGGTCAGTGCTCAGCGATGCCATATGCAAGGGCATTTGATCGTCCTAGGTGCCCATGAGGGGGGATTGCCCGGCTATTCCGGCTCCACCGGTGTGCTCACCGACCAGGAGCGGGTGACCCTCCGCCGCCTGGGAGTGCCCCTGACCGGCGGCGCCATGGAGGGCGTTCAGGCGGAATTCGGGGAAATCTACGGGGTTTTCTGCGGCGCTACCCAGAGCGTGACGGTGTTCTGTTCTGGCAAACAGCCCTCCTTTGTCTTCCGGCGGCTGGCAGAGCTGGCCGGGGGCGCAGAAGAATACAGCGACGACTGGGGCTATGCCGGTGCCGATGCCGATGAAGCGGGAGCGTTCCTTGCCGGATGGAAGCGGGAGGATTTGGCGCAGGAACTAGGGCTTTCCCGAGAATATGGCCAGGTCATTTCCAGGACGGAATACAAAATGGGAAAAGTGGAATTCTCCAATCTTCAAAGACTCTATGGCTCCACATTGGCTCTGTCCGCTTCTCAGGTGGACAAACAGGCGGAGTGCCGCCTGTCCTATTTCCTGAATTACGGTCTGAGGGCAAAGGAACGCAAGGCCGCTACGGTGGATCCGGCGGAATTCGGTACCTATGTCCATGAGGTGCTGGAGCAAACCGCTCGGGCAGTACGGGAGCGGGGTGGCTTCCGCCAGGTGCGTTTGGAGGAAACGCTTGAGCTTGCCCACGGATTCTCTCAGGAATATGCCGCCCGGCGGTTCAATCAATTGCAAAGCCAGCGGATGGAATATCTTTTCAACCGGAATCTGCGGGAGCTGGATATGGTGGTGGAGGAACTGTGGGCGGAATTGCAGGAATCGGAATTTCAGCCGGAGGATTTCGAAGTTGCTTTCGGCGCAAGGGAGGCGGAATCCCTCCCGCCGATCCCGATCCCCAATGCTGTCATGGGTGCTTACCTCCGGGGATATGTTGACCGGGTGGACGTGTGGCAGAGCCCGGGAAGCAGATATTACCGGGTGGTGGACTACAAAACCGGCCGCAAGGATTTTGACTACTGCGATGTTTTCAACGGCGTGGGATTACAAATGCTGCTGTACTTATTTGCCCTGGAAGGAAGCGGAAGCGACTATCTGGGAGCCCATCCTATACCGGCGGGAGTGCAGTATTTCCCAGCCCGGGTACCCTACCTACTGACGGATGGAGCGCTGAGCGAAGAAGAGATGGCATCAGTACGCCAAAAGGAATGGCGGCGCCAGGGTCTGCTGCTGAATGACCGGGCGGTGCTGGATGCCATGGAACCGGGGGAGGAAAAGAAGCGCCTGCACGTCCGGGTGAAAAAGGGGGAGCTGACCGGTGATCTGGCAGACCGCCCCCAGATGCGGCTGCTGGAGAAATATGTCTTCCATGTATTGGGGAAATTGGTGGAGGAGATCGCCTCCGGCAATGTGGAGCCCAATCCCTATACCCGGGGCACCAGTCATGATGCCTGCCGTTTCTGCCCCTATGGGGCGGTATGCCACAGCGGTGATGTTCCGGGGCGGCGAAATTACAAGGCGATGACCTCCCAGCAATTCTGGGAGCAGGTGGGAAAGGAGATGGAAAATCATGGCTGATCAGTTGACTGCCCAGCAGGACCTGGCAGTGCATAACCGTGGGGGCAAGCTACTGGTCAGTGCCGCCGCCGGTTCCGGCAAGACCCGGGTGCTGGTGGAGCGGTTGATGGACTATTTGACCGACCCGGTGGATCCGGCCAATATGGACGAATTCCTGATGATCACCTATACCAATGCGGCGGCGATGGAATTGCGGGGAAAGATCGCTGCCAAACTCACCGAGCGCATTGCCCAGGAACCGGAGAATAAGCATTTGCAGCAGCAGCTCCAGCGGCTGTTCCTGACTCAAATCTCTACGGTTCACGGCTTCTGTGCCAGTATCCTGAAAGAATATGCATACCGGATCGATTTGCCGCCGGATTTCCGGGTAGCGGACGGGACGGAGTGCGATGAGCTGCGCCAGCAGGTGATAAAGGATTTGTTGGAGCGTGCCTATGATACCCCGGAGGAGGAGAGCCATTTCCGCAGTTTCGTGGATTCCCAGGGGGTGGGGCGCAACGATGGCAGCATTCAGGACATTGTCCTACAGGTTTATGACAGCGCTCAATGCCATGCTCGTCCGGAGCAGTGGCTGACAGATTGCCTGGAACAGGTGGAATTGGATGGGGTGACCGAAGCGGGGGAATCTATCTGGGGGAGCTATCTGATGGACGATTTGTTCCAGTGGCTGGATATCCAGATCGGGGTGCTGGAAGAATGCTGCTCCCGATTGGCGAAAGACAATGGAGTGGAAAAGCCCCTGGCTAATTTCACCCAGCTGGTGCAGCAGCTAAAGTACCTGCGCTCCAGTACCACCTGGGACGAGGTATGCAGCAGGAAAGACATCGTCTTTGGTACCCTGCGTTTTTCCGGGAATGAATACGACCCGGTTTTGGCGCAGCGGGTAAGGGCGGTGCGGGAAGTCTGCAAGAAAGAGCTGCCCAAATATACCTGCTGCTTTGCCAATGGGTCGGAGCAGGTGCTGGAAGATCTGCGCACCAGTGCGGAGGCCGCCCGAGGACTGATCTGGCTGGTGCGGCAGTTTGGCGCAGACTATGCCCGGTTGAAACGCAGTCGCCGGATCCTGGATTTTGGCGACCTGGAACACTACACGCTGGAACTGCTCTGGGGAAAAAGCGCAAGCACCCCCACCGCCGCCGCCAGGGAGATTGCCCAACGATTCCGGGAGATCATGGTGGACGAATATCAGGATTCCAATGAGGTGCAGGATCGTATCTTTGCTGCCCTGACTCAGAAGCGGCAGAATTGCTTCATGGTTGGAGACGTGAAGCAGTCCATCTATCGCTTCCGCTTGGCGGATCCCGGAATTTTCCTGGAAAAATACAATTCCTACGTGCCTGCGCCGGATGCGCAGCCCCAGCAGGGGAGGAAAATCCTCCTCAGTGATAATTTCCGCTCCGGAATCGAAGTGATTTCCGGGGTAAACGATGTGTTCTCCACCTGCATGAGCCAGCGGGTGGGGGGGCTGACTTATGGTGCGGAGGAATCACTGCGGGAGGGAACCTCCCATACACCCCTGGGGGACGGAGCCACGGAGCTGTATGTGTTGGAGATCTGTGGCGGTGACAGCTACCGGAAAGAGGCAGCGTTCACGGCCAAACGCATCAAAGCCATGCTGGAAGAGGGCACCAAAGTGCGGGAGGGAAATTCCCTTCGCCCCGTTACGGCGGAGGATATGGTGATCCTGCTCCGCTCCCCGGGGACGATGGGAGAATCTTTCCGCCAAGCGCTGGAGGCGGAGGGGATCCGCTGCACCATGGACGGCGTATCCAATTTCATGGAGACACCGGAGGTGAGCACCCTTTGCGCATTGCTGCAAGTGGTGGATAATCCCCGGCAGGATATTCCGCTGCTGGCGGTGCTGGCGAGCCCGGTATTCGGCTTCACGGCGGACGATCTGGCATCTTTCCGGGCGGCGCATAAAAAAGGGAGCATTTACGATGCCCTCAGCGAAAGTGACCAGCCCAAAGCGGTGCAATTTGTCGATACGTTGGGCATCCTCCGGAGAAAAGCCCGGCTGGAATCCCTGACCCAGCTGCTGGAAAGCTGCTTCACCCTGACCCGGCTGGACAGCATCTATGGCGCTCTGCCCGGCGGCAAGGGGCGCAAAGCCAATTTGCAGACCTTTTTCCAGCTGGCGGTGGACTATGAAAAGAGCAGCTTGCGCACCCTGAGCCAATTCCTGGAGCATTTGCAATCCCTGAATGGGAGTCAGATCTCCTCCACGGTCAACAGCACCGGATGTGTCCGGCTGATGAGCATTCACAAGTCCAAGGGACTGGAGTTCCCGGTGGTGTTCCTGTGCGGGTTGTCCCACGGGTTCAACCTGAGCGACCGGTATGACCAGGTGCTCTGCCACAAGGAGCTGGGACTGGGACTGGCCGTGGCGGATAATGTGAACCGTCTGCGCTACAGCGCCATCTCGAAACAGGCAATCTCCGCATCCATCAAGAAAGAGACCATCAGTGAAGAGCTCCGGGTCCTGTACGTGGCCATGACCCGGGCGAAAGATCGCCTGATCATGACCAGCACCCTGAAAAATCCGGAGAAGAAGCTGGCCGAAATTGCCGATCGCCTCTTTTCCAGCGGGGCGCAGTTGCTCAGCATGGAGGCCGGGTGCTACGGCGACTGGATCTTGATGACGGCGATGCAGCGGATGGAGGCTGGGGAGCTGCACACCCTGGCCGGCAGACCGGAGCAGCTGCACATCAGTGACCATCCGTGGAAGATCAAACTGGTGGAGGATTTTTCCCCTTCCCCGGAGAATGCCCCGGTGGAGGAAGAAACGCAGCCGTTTCCCCGGGAATCCATCCTGCGCATCCGGGAGGGGCTGGCGTTCCGCTATGGCCATACTGCGGCAACCCGGGCACCCTCCAAGCAGACGGCAACCGGCCGCAAGGGACGTGTGCGGGATGAAGAAGCCGGGGAGAATACCCAAATACGTCAGCTGGAGCATACCTGGCGGGCACCGGTTTTTCGCCGCAGGAGCATGGACGGAGCGACTTACGGCAATGCGGTGCACAGCGTGATGCAGTTCATTCGGTATGAGCAGTGCACGACCGTAGCAGCAGTGGAACAGGAAATTGAACGCATGGTCGATGCCGGATTGGTGAAGCAGGAGGCGGGGGCAATGGTCATCCCCGGGCAGATCGCCGCCTTTTTCACAACGGATGTGGGGAAAAAATTGCGCAGTGGTGTACCCCATATTCGGGAATTCAAATTCTCCATCCTGGATGACGGCGAAAAATATGTGCAGGGGCTTGCGGGGGAGCAGGTGCTCTTGCAGGGCGTGGTGGACTGCGCCCTGCTGGAAGAAGATGGCATCACCGTCCTGGACTTCAAAACCGACCGTGTGACGGAGCAGACACTGCCCCAGGCAGCGGAGCGCTACCGCATCCAGCTGGAGACTTATGCCGATGCCCTGAGCCGAATTTACGAAAAACCGGTGAAACAGAAGATGTTATATTTCTTCCACTTAGGTGAGCTCGTAGAGATTTGATCGAAAAAGCGCCCGGATGGTTTATTTTTCCATCCGGGCGCTCTGCTTTTACGTTGCCTGGGAGCTTAGCGGCACTTCTGATCCTTGCACTGCTCCTGGTTCTGAGTCTGGTTCTGATTGGACTGATTCTGGCTCTGGTTCTTGTTCTGATTATTCATGCTTTTATCCTCCTAAAATTGGTTGCGGCGTTCCCGCAGGGATAGAATGCCCCGAATTTCAGGATTTATCCCGGGGTTTGAAAAGAATTCCGGCCAGCAGTCCGAAACAGATGGCCGCCGTGATGCCACCGGCGCTGGCTTTCAGCCCACCGGTGAGGATGCCGATGGCGCCCTTTTCATTGATGGCTTCTTTCACGCCCCTGGCGAGGGTGGCACCGAATCCGGTCAGGGGGACGGATGCCCCGGCACCGGCAAAATCGATCAGTGGCTGGTACAGCCCCAGCGCCCCCAGGATGACTCCGCCGACCACGTAGCCCACCAGAATCCGGGCGGGGGTCAGATTGGTTTTGTCAACGAGGATTTGCCCAATCAGGCAGAATAGCCCGCCGATGATGAATGCTTTCAGATAGTCCATGATTTTCACGCTCCTTCGATTGCCACGGCATGGCATACCCCCGGAATGGGCAACCCCTGCTGCGTGGATGTGGGGGAGAGGAGGGCACCGGTTCCGCAAAAGAGGATTTTTTTCAGCTTCCCGCTGGCCATTTCCCCCAGGAGATGGCCGCATAGGGTGACGGCGCTGCACCCGCAGCCGGAGCCGCCGGAGTGGACATCCTGGGTGCGGTTATCGAACACCATGCACCCGCAGTCGGCGATTTTTCCTCCCAGCTCCAGTCCGTCCCGGCTGGCCAGTTCCAGCAGCAGATCTTTGCCCAGCTGCCCCAGATCGCCGGTGACGATGAGATCATAGTCATTCGGGGTCAGGTGCATATCCTCCAGATGGGTCTTGATGGTGGCGTATGCGGCGGGTGCCATGGCGGCGCCCATGTTCCCGGCATCTTTGATGCCCAGGTCACGGATCGTCCCCACGGTTGCGCAGGTGAGCCGGGGGCCGGTACCCTCCCCGGAAATCAGGGCGGAGCCGGAACCGGTGACCGTCCATTGGGCGGTGGGGGTTCGCTGACCGCCATAGCCCAGGGGGAAGCGGTACTGCCGCTCGGAGGATGCGAAATGGGAAGAGGTCATGGCGGCTACCCGGTGGGCGTAACCCCCGTCCACGGTCAGCCCGGCCAGCAGCAGACTCTCCGCCATGGTGGAGCAGGCACCGTACAGCCCCAGATGGGGGATATTCATGTTCCGTAGAGAGAAAGACGAGCCGATGCACTGATTCAGAAGATCCCCGGAATAGACCAGGTCGATTTCCCAAAGATGCAGCCCGGCCTTTTCTGCCAGAGTTTTCAGGCATAGCTCCTGCATTTTCTTTTCGGCCTGCTCCCAGGTCTTCTGCCCCAGGAGGGTATCGGTGAAAGTTTTGTCAAAGGTCTGCGCCAGCGGCCCCTGGGATTCTTTTTTACCGGCGATGCTTGCCCAGGCGGCAATCACCGGGCGATTGGCGAAAGCGAAACTGCATTTGCCCCGCTTGTTTTTTGCCATAGGAAACGCCTCCGATGGATGGATTTTGAGAAATTCTACCCATTGGAGGCGAAAAAAATACCGGCTACCGGGAGAAAAGTCCCGATAGCCGGAAAAATTCACTTTTTATACCACCCGAATACCGCAGTAGAAATGCTGGCTCCAGTAGCCACTGGTCAAATCGGAATAAGATACAGTGCTGCGGGAATTGGGGGAGTGGATAAATTGGCCGTTGCCGGCGTAGATGCCGGAATGGGTGATGCCGCTTCCGGCGGTGCCGGAGAAGAGGACGATGTCACCCACTTGCAGCGATGCCTTGTCCACCGGCGTTCCGGCACCGTATTGCGCATCCGGCGTTCTGCCGACACTGATGCCGAAGCAGCCATAGACATAGTAGACGAATCCGGAGCAGTCAAATCCGCTGGGGGATGCTCCACCGTAGACATAGGGGGTGCCGAGATATGTAACGGCCTTGGCCAGAATCTGTGCGCCGGTTGCGGTGCCCGTATAGGGATTGCTCCCCGTGACAGTGGACAAGGCGGAGTTAGAACCGCTGGGCAGGGAACCAATGGCCTTGCCCCCACGGAAATACTTGGGAGAATTGGTGGAGGAGCGGTTTTCGTAAGGGATCTCTGTCAGGTTCAGGTAATCGCTGCGGATATAGCAGGTCGTGGAGCCGTAGAGAACCTTGTACCATCCCCCGTTGATGCCAATGATATAGCATTTCTCGCCGTAATTTGCGGTGGCGATGCGATTGTAGGATGTACCGGGGCCGCTGCGCAGGTTTACGCCGGTGCCGCTTACCGTGCCGTAGCCAAGCTCCGCATTTTCGGCAGTGGCCACGCTCAGATATTCGGCGCTCATATAGCCCTCGGTCAGGTTGTAGTTCACATGGTACCAGCCATCTTCCAGCCCCAGGATGACGATGCATTCCCCGGAATTGGCCGTGGCCAGAACGGCGGAGCCGGTATTGGGCTGCTGCCGCAGGTTCAGTCCGCTGGCATTGACGAAGCCAATGCCATAGACCAGTTCGCCGGAATCTGCCGATGCAGAAACGGCGAACACACTCATTACGATCATCAGAGCCACAGCCAGAGCTGTGACCCGCGCAGAAAATTTCATACGTTACCTCCGTTGCTGGGAATCAGGGAATTTTATTTACCGGCCAGGGCACGCTCCAGCCAGACACTGCCCACGTCCAGGGCGGTATAGAAGCCGTCTTTTTCGCTCTTTTTCACAACTCTGTCCCGGCTTCTGGCGGTGGGGTCGGTGAGCTGAAGCTGGACGGAAACCCGGGTGGCGATATCGGTATCGTTCACTTTCTTGGTTTCCAGAATCTGCATCATCACGATATGGCTATCGGCCATGGAGCCGTAGTAGACCATGTTGTCCTTGCGCATGAGGGGGCGACCCTTATACATCAGAACTTTCTTTTCATCAGCCATGATAGGAACCTCCTGACAAAATGTAATAAGATTGTAACATATTGTAACCGCACTGTCAACCCTGAATTACCGAAAAACGGCAAAAAGGAAAGAATTTACAATTACGATACAAGATTTTTTTGAAAAAACGGAGGAAGTATGAAGTTTTCAAGTTACATAACACGTTACATAACAAGAGGCTTTTGCCGTGGCAAAAGCCTCTTGGCGGGAAAGCTTACTCTTTAAACAGGTATTCTTTCACCAGAACCTGCATCAGCTCGTCCCGGTCGATTTTGCAGATCATGCTCCGGGCGCTGCCATAATTGGTGATGTAGGTGGGATCCTCGGTGAGCAGATATCCCACGATCTGGTTGATGGGATTGTACCCTTTCTCGTTCAGGGCATCGAACACATTCCGGAGAATCTGCCGCATGGTTTCTTTGTCATCTGGAACCTGAAAGGTTTGGGTTTCGCCTCCTGTCATGGTCTAGCCTCCTTTGTAACAAATGATACTTTATTATATCCCAAATGGATAGAGCTGTAAAGCCCCGGGAATGAATAAATTGTAAATCCTTACCGCAGCGTGGCGCCCAGCTTCTCTTTCAGGGCGGCCAGTACATTGGTGACCACCTTTTCGGAGTCGCTGTCGGTCAGGGTGCGGTCGTCCGCCCGCAATTCCAGGGAGAAAGCCATGCTCTTCTTCCCCTCGGGCACGCCGGTGCCACGGTAGATGTCGAACAGCTGGATCTTCCGCAGGAGTTTTCCGGCGGAGGAATGGATGGTGCTCTCCACCTGGGCAACGGTGGTCTGCTCGTCGCAGATCAGTGCCAGGTCACGGCTGACGGCGGGGTATTTGGGTAGCGCCGTGAAAGTGGGTTCGGGCAGATGGAGGGTGAGCATTTTGCTGAAATTCAGCTCGGCGCAGTATACTTCGGAATCAATGCCGTAGTTCTTGGCAACCAGGGGATGCACCTGACCCATGACACCGATTTCCTCCCCATCAATGCTGATGCTGGCGCAGCGGCCGGGATGATAGCTGGGGTTATCTTTTACGGCGGCGTAGCTGGCTTTCTTCATCCGCAGGCCGGTGAAGACCGCTTCGATTTCGCCTTTCAGCTTGAAGAAAGTCTCGTTTTCGCCGTAGCTGCCGAAGACCAGCATCTTGGGCTCTTCCGGCAGGGGCTGACCCTCCACAGGCAGGTAGACCTTGGCAATCTCGTACAGCTTGGCGGCACGGTTGTGGTAGGCATTGTTCCGGCTGAGGATCTCTAGCATACTTGGCAGCGCAATGGTGCGCATGATGGAGGTATCCTCACCCAGAGGGTTCTGGATGCGCAGGGCGTTGCGCAGGGGGGACTGTGCCGGGATGCGGATCTGGTCGAATACGGCGGGAGAGACGAAAGAATAGGTGATGATCTCGCTGTACCCCAATCCACGGCAGAGGGTTCCGGCCTTGGCTTCCAGCTTCATCTCCTGGGAATAGCCGCCGTGGCTGGCGGTGCGGAACTGGGTGACGGGGATCTCGTTATAGCCATAGGAGCGGCCGATTTCCTCCGCAATGTCCACCATCCGCACCAGGTCGGGACGGAACGAGGGGACGAAGATGGTGTCCCCCTCTACGGGGATCTCCAGCCGATTCAGGTACTGGACCATGGTTTCTTTGGAGATGTCGGTACCCAGAAGCTTGTTGATCTTCTCCGGCTCCAGGGGGAGCTGGCGGGGCTGGGGAATATAGTTGATGACGTCGATGGTGCCGTCCAGCACATCGCCGCACTGGAGCATCTCCACCAGTTCGCAAGCCCGCTGCACAGCGGGGATGGTCATCATGGGATCCAGATTCTTCTCGAATTTGCCGGATGCCTCGGTGCGCATACCCAGAGCCAGTGCGGTCTGGCGGATGGAGGTGCCGTTGAAATTGGCGGATTCGAATACCACCATGGTGGTATCCTCCCGAATTTCGGAGTTTTCCCCGCCCATGATGCCCGCCAGTCCGATGGCGTGGCTTTCGTCGGCGATGACCAGCATCCCGGGCTTCAGCTCCCGGACATTGCCATCCAGAGTGGTGAGGGTCTCCCCTTCCATGGCTTCCCGGACGATGATCTTCCGGTCGGTGA
>CAZTYB010000038.1:0-18600 GCA_964617595.1 uncultured Oscillospiraceae bacterium
GGCCTCGTCCAGAATGGCACGCATCTTGGTATTGACCACGTCACGGCTGGTCAGAGTCTGATCCAGTTCCAAATCGCCAATGATGTTCCGCAAAGTCGTCGCCGTCAGGGTCTCCATGGCCATCATGGGCTGCTCCACGCCGTAGCAATAGAGCTTGGGGTCGGTGATCTGGAAATAGACCACGGTATCGATCTGCATGGTTACATTGTCCTTGGTGATCACGGGCTGGGGGGGATAGTCCAGCACCTGCTCTTTCAGGCTGACCCGCCGTGCGACACGGTCGATAAAGGGCCACTTAAAATGCATACCCACGCCCCATACGCTGTGGAATCCGCCCAGCCGCTCGATAACGAAAGCACGGGACTGCTGCACCACCTTGATATTGGGAATGACCAGCAGGAAGATGATGGCAAGGATTGCGATAATTACGTAAGTCATTTGATTTTACCTCCATTTTCTTGATAAGCGGGAATCTCTACCGGGGAAACGAAAACTTTTACCCCCTCGATGCGATCCACCTGAACCAATGCCCCCTCCGGGATCGCTTCGCCGGAGCTGCTGCGGGCTGCCCAGGTGATGCCGCCCAGCTTCACCCGGCCGGTATAGGCCAGATTGTCAATGGGCTCCACCACGTAGCCCCGGCTGCCGGGGATGCTATCCAGATTGGTCTTCGCATCGTCGGATTTGCGGCGCACCCGTTTCCACAGCAGCGCCAGCAACCCGCCGGACACCACCAGGAACACGGTGCACTGCACCCACCATGCCGCCCCCAGCAGCGCCGCAACCAGTGCCGCCAGGCTGCCGGCTGCGAACCAAAGGCTCACCATCGCCACGGTGCAAACCTCCAGCACCAGGAACACCGCCGCCAGCACCGCCCAAAGGACGACCGTTGAAAGGATCATGTTTGCCACCTCCGTTTTCTTTGATGTAATGATAATATCATATGGTCACGTGATTGTCAATAGTAATTTATGAATTATTTTAGGCGATTCCGAAATTCGTCTCAAAAAAGCGAAACGGTAGGAACCGGAACCGGTTCCTACCGCAAAGGATTCATTCGCTTAACCGGCAAAAAGCTGGTCGAGGGTCTGCACACCGGTCATCAGTGCCTGGACGACCTGGGTGAATTCCGCTTCATCCAGTCCGGTGATCTCCGTAAAGGTGGGGACGGTGAAGCTGTCATTGCTGCGCAGATTCAGGGTAATGGTGCCGCCCAAATCTTCGCCATCCATCTCACTGACAGTCAGGGTGAAGAGGTTATCGGAGAGGGCATAAGTACCGGCCAGGGTGGAAGTATACTCCTCCTCATACCAGGATTCGGTTTCGGAATCGTAGTACACATAGGACTCCGTCACGGCAAAGGCAAACTCGGAATCATCGAAGCTCAGCTGGAAACGGGTTTCCAACTCTTCGTCTTCCAGGCAGTCCAGCTGGAAGATATAGGCATCCTCGTAGCGGACGGTGAGCTCCAGAGCATAGACCGTATAGCCGCCGCTTACCTCCAGACGGAAATAGTCCATCTCGGGGCTCATCAGCAGCCCCAGGGAGACGGTCTCATCATCCACGGAAACCTCCAGCGCCAGCTTCACGGGGGTGGAAGCCTCATCATCGATCACGCAGCCGGTGACGGCCAGGCGGAAATCACTTTCGCTCAGCATATCGGCCACTTCCGCCCGGACTTCGTCCATGGAGTCCAGGATGATGTCCACATAATCCTGGCCGGAATACTCCTCATCTTCTTCGGCAAAGAGGTCGATGAGGGTGGCAACGGCGGACTGAACCTGGGCATCGGATTCAAAGGAATCCATCATGGAATTGCACACGAAAGTCAGCGCTTCTGCATCGGCCATGACACTGGCCTGGGTAACAGGGATGGAATTGCCATTGATGGTGACGTTGGTCTTGCGGGTCTGATAAATCAGGTATTCCTGAGCTTCCTGCACCAGTTGGGTGAACATGGTCACCAGGGGTTCCAGCGCTGCGCTCAGCTCCTCGGTTCCCAGGGTCAATGCATCGGAAGCGATCATGGCTTCTTCCAGCATTTCGCCGGACAGGGCGGAGCGGATCATCTCGTAGCTCTCTTCATCCAGGGCAAAGGAGGAGCCGGAACCGGGGGCGAAAATGGATTTTTCCAGATTCTCAGCCAGAGTGGGCAGCGCCACGCCGTAGGCACTGTCCAGGAAGCTGCTTTCCAGGGTCAGGGCGCTTTCGCTGGCGGTGAGGATGGCACTGCCATAGTCTTCGCCATTCAGCAGCAGCTGTGCGGCAACCATCAGCGCCTGCTCCGTGGGGGACAGGGCGACCTTGCCGGAAATCTGCATCCCCTCTGCTTCCAGCAGGAGCTCGGCGGACAGGGCATCGGATTCGGCACTTGCCGGGGCAGCCAGCGCCAGCAGCATCACGAAAGCCATTGCCATGGCCAACAGGCGGGAAAGTTTGCATTTACGCATAGATTACATCGTCCTTTCATTTTTATTGTTTATTTCCGCTTTCAGTATAACAGAATCGGAATGGGGGCGCAATAGGAAAAATCTTAATTTTTTCTTCTTATGATTCCCGTTTCAGGAACGCATCCACTGCTTTGCTCACAATTCCGCCCAGAGCGCCGCAGACGGCGGCTTCCAGCAGCCCCTGGATGCCCACCAACAGAACAATGAACATCACCGGGTTCGTTGCCCCCTTGATGGCGACCAGTTCCTGGACGATTTCCGTCCCGTAGAAAACCGCCACGATATAGCCCATAAAGAACAATGTATTCAGCAGCGGCGCAGAAATTGCCCCCACAAAATAGCTGAAAATGCCCTTTCTATCCATCCGGCGAACCAGCCGGAATACCAGACCGCACCCCAGACCCATGAGCATCCGCATCCCCACGGTGAGGATGACCGTATGCACGGGGCTGTAAGCGAAAAAGGCGGAGGTCATGCCCCCGGTGCCGGAGATGGCATCATAAAGGCTGAACGCCCCAAAGACGAACCCCAGGGTCATCCCCGCCACCGGCCCCAGGCAGATGGCGCCCACGGCAATGGGCAGGGTCAGGAAACTCATGTTCAGCGGCCCGATGGGCACCTTGCCCAGCCCCAGCAGGCGCATGGCGATCTGAATGGCCACCAAGAGCGCCAGACGTACCCAGGTTTGCAAGCGATTGTTCCGTTTCATATTCAATTCCTCCTGCTGTCGTTCCCAAAGGGATACGATGCGTTTTTGGCTCCGGTGATCCGGAGTGATGGGTCCCGGTGCTTTCGGCTGCCGCTTCCGCAGAATACAGCGCCCGCCGGGATATGGGTAATTATAGCACGGGTGAGTGAAATTTCAAGGGGTGTCGTTCCCACTTATGACCCGCTTCGCCCAGGGGTCAGCTCCGGCTCCTGTGACGGACACAGGCATCGTAGAAGCGCTCCGCCAGGCTCAGATCGGAATAAAAATGGATGTGGGGGTAACCCGCATAGAGCCAGGGGGTAGCCACGGCGCAGTTCCAGCTGCGGCCACTGGGTTTCAGGGCAGTGAAATCCGTTCCGGGGAGGGTGCAGTCCCAATGGTGGAATTCATGCGCCTGGAATTTCCCCCCGGCGGGGCAGAGCATACTGTCCCCTTTGGCCTCCAGGGTCACGTAGCCGAACCGGGTCAGGCGGCCGGTATCGTAGCATTCCCCTTTCAGGAAGCCAACCATTTCCCGTCCATCGATCCGCTCCGTCAGGTACATAAATCCGCCACACTCGGCGATGCAGGGGAGTTCCCCCTCCAGGGCACGGCGGATGCTCCGGCGCATGGAAGTATTTTCGCTGAGTTCCCGGGTATAAAGCTCCGGATATCCGCCCCCCAGGTAAAGTCCCTGGATATCCTCCGGCAGGGCGGTATCTACAATGGGACTGAACGGGACGATTTCTGCGCCCATGCGCTCCAGGACGTGGAGATTATCCTCATAATAGAAATTGAATGCATTGTCCATGGCAACAGCGATGCGCACTTTCTCCTTTGCAGGCAAGTGCAAGGGGGTATAATCCAGCGCTGGTGCCTGAGCGCTCAGGGCGATGAGCCCATCCAGATCGATATGCGCTTCCACCTGGGCGGCAAGGAGCTGCATCTTCTCCCGCAAGTCCTCCACTTCCCCCGCCGTGACCAGACCCAGATGGCGGCTGGCCAGAGTGGCATCCTCCACCCGGGGAAGAAAGCCCAGGCATTTTACCGGAAGCGTACCCTCAATCTGCTTCGCCAGGGCATCATAGGTGGAGGGGGTGCACTGATTCAGGATGACCCCGCAGATATGGCTGTCAGGCCGGAAATTCAGGAATCCCTGGATCACCGCCAGCACGGAAAGGGTCGCCCCCTTGGCGTTCACCACCAGCACCACCGGCGCAGAGGTCACCCGGGCGATCTCATAGGAGCTGGCACGGGTGGAAGTGAGCCCGGCGCCGTCGTAATAGCCCATGACCCCCTCGATGATGCTTACGTCCCGGTCGTCCATCCCCTGGGCAAGGAGGCAGCGCAGGGTATTCTCCGAAAAGAATTGCATATCCAGATTGGCGCTTTTCGCCCCGATGATCCGGCTGTGGAACATGGGGTCGATATAATCGGGGCCGCATTTGAACGCCCCCACTTTCAGCCCCCGATTCACCAGCGCCTGCAAGATGCCGCAGGTGACGGTGGTTTTGCCGCAGCCACTGCTGACCCCGGCCAGAAGAACACGATGATTTGACATTTTTCATTCTCCAAAAGCGTATTTTTCCATTTCAGGATACTATGATTCCCCATTTTTGTCAAGGAGGCGGAAATGGGGCTCCATTCTTTTCTGCAAAAAAGCAAAAAATACTTTACATTTCTTTCCATATCGTATATAGTAATGTGGAACAGAGTAGGAGACCCTGCGTGAAGTGCTGTCAAAATGGGGAGTTGTGTGACAGACGAAGGACATTCCGTCCGCGATAAGGTTTCCGCACCCGCTGCGCCATATAAGGAGCCGCCTCCTTTATGTAGCAACGACACTCGTTTGGGCGAACGGTCGGCATGACCGCCCTTCGGGTCACTCGGAAGAATAAATGCTCCCCATAGGGGCAATGTCATTCACACACCACCTTGCCCCCCTCGCTGAGGGGGGTGTCATGCGAACAGCATGACGGGGGGAGTGTCGTTCGATAAATGGTAGCGTTTCACAATTACCAACGTCACTCCCTCAGTCAAAATCGGTTCCGAAGAGCCGATTTTGACAGCTCCCTCAAAGAGGGAGCCAAGGGGCTGTGCTTAAGTTGATGGCATTGCTGTATGGGGATTTTTTGTTTTCTGAGCCCATGGGGTGATCTTCCGCCGAAGCACCGTCGCCTCTACATTTAAAGGAGGTTACATTTATGACCAAATCCCGGAATCTCTATCCCCATCCTTTCTCCCGCAATTATTGGCGGGATGCCGCCAGCGAGTTGAAGGACACCCGTATGCTGGTGGTCACAGCGCTGATGACCGCACTGCGCATCGCTCTGAAGCCCCTGGCCATCCCCATTGGCCCCCAGCTGAGCATCCAGACCGCCATGCTGGCCACCGCCCTGGGCGCCATGATCTATGGCCCCGTGATGGCCATTCCCGCCGCCATCGTATCGGATACCATCGGATTCCTGATCTACCCCACAGGGGACTATTTCCTGCCCTTCGTGCTGACGGAGATCGGCAGCACCATGATCTATGCCCTGTGCCTCTACCGGAGCAAGGGCAGCCCCACCCGGGTGATCCTCAGCCGGTTCTTCATCTGCCTGTTTATCAACGTGATCTTGCAGCAGTTCATCTACGCATGGTGGTACGTATACATCGGCAATCCCGACAAAGCGAAAGATCAGATCCTGAGCATTATGACGGTTGCCCGCATCTTTAAGAACCTGGCGTTCTTCCCCCTGGAATCCGTGGTGCTGAGCTTGTTCCTGAAATTCATCCTGCCCATTACCAACCGGGTGGGGTTGACCTACGGTTCGGAGAAAGACGTGCATTTCGGCTGGAAGCAAGTGGCGCTGCTGGTGTGCCTGACTCTGTTCGGCTGCACATTGGCCACGGGCTACATGGGCTACCGCTACGCCAATAATTCCCGCTCTGCGGACTACAGCACGGAGGAGCGGGTGGAGATTCAAAAGGGAATGGCGGAGCTGGTGCTGGAAGAGACCGACGAATGGGACGACGAGACGGTGGTTTGCATCGTGGACAGCGCCTACCGTGGCCTGTTCCGGAGCAACACGGACTACACCGTGGCCGTCTATGTGCTGGATGAGGAGGCTTTCGCCGCCGGTCAGGCCCAGGACGAGGACTATACCATGGATACCCTGTGGAGCTATTCCAAATCCGGCCCCAAGAAAGACACCTACCAGTCCCTGGTAAAAGTCGCCTCCGTTTCCATTGAAAAGAACGAAAAAACCGGAGAGATTCTCCGCTTTGAACTGACGAAAGAAGAATAAGGAAGAAATTTTACCGCCTCCCTTGCAATAAGGGAGGCGGTTCATTTGAAAATCAAGCAAATCCCTTGACGATACAGAAAAAGGTGGTATAATGGACATAGAAGAGGGCACTGCCGATAGACGGTCAGTTCCCCACTATAAGTTACAAGAAGTAACCGTTAAGTTGGCGAACTTGGGGCGGTTACTTCTTTATCTATAAATGGCAGTGCCCTGGTTCCAAATTTCCATGGAACCAGGGCTATTTTAGCAAATTGTCCATATGGTGTCAATACATCGATTCATCAAAAATACAATTCCGTGGCAAGGTTGCCGTGGACATAGAGGCAGAGGGCTTTTTTCAAAAAATCTTCGCTGACACCGAAGAAATCCGCCAGATCCCACAGCTCCGTATGGCCGGAGGCGATGGCATCGTCCAGCGCCTCCACCGGGATGAGACGGCGGATGGCCCATTTGTCCGCCCGGTTCTCGTGGCGCTGGCGCAGGTCGGCTGCTGCATAGATATTATAGAAGCTACCCGTCAGGCAGTGACCCAGTTCATGGGACAGGTGAACCCGTTCGCTCACCTGGGAGCTGGGCTGATCGTCCATGCCGATGGCGCATCCGCCCCCGGGCAGCTGGATGGACATGGAACGGCATTCCGGCATGGGGTAGCGGAGAATGGGGATATTCTGTTTTTCCGCCTGGGCATAGAGGGAATGTACCGAAACCATGGCAAAATCCTTTCTGAATGTTTTTGATAGGGAAATGGTGAATGGAGAGCGAAATGAAACAGAACGCTTTTCCTCCCCTGAAAGGGGAGGTGGCACGACCTGTGGTCGTGACGGAGGGGTTTCGCAGTAAGCATTTATCTTTTATCGAATACCAATGCGAAAACGCACCGTGTAAAACCCCTCAGCCAAAATCGGTTACGAAGAGCCGATTTTGGCAGCTCCCCTTTCAGGGGAGCAAAAACTCTATCGCATTTCATTTTGCTGCTCAACGTCTATGGTAGAAACTCACACAGAAAACACATATGAATGTTGGGGCGAATCAGGAACCCTTCTTTTTCTGTTCCCGTTCCAGGACGAACTGGGCAAAGGAGCGGACTTCGTCGAACATTTCCTGGGTGATCTCCCCACTGCCGCCAAAGAGGGCGAATTTCAGCGCTTCGTCCCCCACCGGTTGCTGCGCCGAGGGTGTCTCCCCCAGGAGGGTGGAGGCGGGCACCCCAAAATAGGCACTGAGTTTGCCCAGAACCGTACCGCTGGGCACGCTGTCCGGCTCCCGCTTCCATTTGGAGACAGTGGCCTTGCTCAGCCCCGCATTCTCCGCCGCCCGGGAGGGACTGATTCCCCGGCTGCGGCACAGAGCGGCAAAGCGCCGGTAGAATCCCCCATCCCCCGATGCCGATGTCGAAGCCAGGGCGGCGGGAACCTTCGCAGGATCCAGCAGCGCCTGGGGCGGAACATCAAAATAGGCGCAGAGCTTCTCGATGACGGAACTGCTGGGGTGGACATCCGGATTCCGTTTCCAGGCGGAGACGGTGGCCTTGCTCAGCCCCGCATTCTCCGCCGCCCGGGAGGGACTGACCCCCCGCTGGCTGCATAGGTCTAAAAATTTTTCATAAAACATGGCTGCAACTCCCTGTGCCATCCCCTGCTTTGTAGATTTTATCCAAGGAGGATAAGAAAGCAGGGGGATTTTTTCGCTCAAATTGGGGATGTTCACCAATTTCTACAAAAGTTCAAAATATGAGACATTTTACACTTGACAAGTTGATATAATCACACTATAATGAACTCACGGTGAACGGAAGTAAACTGTTGAACCGATGGGGAATGGGATAGAGTCCTTGACTGCCCCTGAAAGGGGTTCGTTGTGGCAGGAGCTTTTCCTCCCCTGAAAGGGGAGGTGGCATGGCCGTTAGGCCATGACGGAGGGGTTTCGCAGTAAGCATATATCTTTTATCGAATGCCAATGCAAAAATGCGCCGTGTAAAACCCCTCAGTCAAAATCGGTTCCGAAGAGCCGATTTTGCCAGCTCCCCTTTCAGGGGAGCAAAAAGGGCGCTACCGTATTGAACCTTAGGTTGACGACATTACCCCTTCAGGGGAGGTAAGGGATACTCAGTTTCGCCAGCGAATACCATTCATCGATCAACAGGTGTGGTTCCCCGGGACCGGGGCGGTGACAAAATTGGACAAAGGCACCGTCCCGGAATTTATTTTAACACAAGGGTTCTAAAAAATCAACAACTATTTACTTTCGTCCAAACAAGTTTACAAAAAATTCTGTCCAATAATTCGGACGATAGACAGGAGGAAGCAAAAAATGAGTGCACAATACGATCTGATCACCGGCAGGGATGCCCATGGGCACAAATGGGTGACGAAGCTACCCCCGGGGGTGGCACGCAAGGGGATGTACGTGCGGCTGTTCGGCGGGGTCATCATCCTGGTGGAGCAGGTGGAGCGCTGCGGGGGCACCCGGGAGCGGATCTGCCAGGCGATGGAGGTAATGCAGAGTGTATGGCGTGAACGGTGAAGTGGAGGAAGCCTGGCTGGGTGCGGAGCGCCGGGAAGTCCGGGGGCAGCGGCGCATGGCTGGGTTGCCCCGGTGCTGGGACTGCGGTGAGGTGATCAGCGCAGGGATGTACCTGCCCCTGCCCGGGGGCGGATACCTGTGCCGGGGGTGCGTGGCGGCGGGGATGAAAGTGGCGGTGGAGCGGATTGGATAGGCAGCAGATGGAGCAGCGGGTATGGCAGGTGGCGGAGGGGCTGCTGGAGCGGCTGGAGCAGGCGGCGGGGGAACTGGGCAAAGGCACGGTGATCACCCGGGAGAAGACCAAGGAGGGGAACACCGAGACCATCTTCGAAGTGCAAAAGCCCAAGGGGAAAGGGGTCATCGACCGGGCGGGGCTGAAGCAATTGACAGCGATCCTGAAAGAATTGCAGGAGATCCTGTGCAAGAACGATTCCCTGGATACCCGGGAAAAAATCGCCAAAATCCAGAAAATGGAGCAGGATCTTACCGGGGCTGAGCAGGCGGATACGTTCATCCGGGTAAGCATCCAGGAGGAGGCGGAAGACTATGCCCACTGAGCTGCGGATGCCCCGCCCCAATCCCAAGCAGCACCAGGCGCTGCTGGAACGGCACCGGTATGTGGGTTACGGGGGCGCCCGGGGCGGGGGGAAGAGCTGGTTCGTTCGGTGGAAAGCGGTTTTATTATGCCTGCGCTACCCCGGGATCAAAATCCTCATCACCCGGCGGACTTACCGGGAACTGTACAACAATCATATTGCGCCCCTGAACGCCATGCTGAACGGCATTGCCAATTATAACAAAGGGGACAAGATCTTCTACTTCCCCAACGGAAGCACCATCGCTTTCGGCTACTGCGACGGGGAAGATGACCTGGGGCAGTACCAGGGGGCGGAATACGATGTATGGTTCGCAGACGAGGCGGGGCAGTTCCAGGAAAGCTGGCTGGTGCAGATCGATGCCTGTGTCCGGGGCACCAATGAATTTCCCAAACGAACCTACTTCACGCTGAATCCCGGCGGCCCCAGCCACGGCTATTTCAAGCGGCTGTTCATCGACCGGCGATTCGAAGAGGGGGAGCACGGGGAGGACTACGCTTTCATCCAGGCGCTGTGCACGGACAATGCCGCACTGATGAAGAGCCAGCCGGACTATCTGCGCAGTTTGGAGAAGCTGCCGCCCAAATTGCGAAAGGCATGGCTGGACGGGGACTGGGACGTGTACGAGGGGCAGTTCTTTGAGGATTTCTTCGACCGGCCGGAGCATTATCTGGACAGGCGGTTCACCCATGTGATCGAGCCCTTTGAAATCCCGCCGGAATGGAAAATCTACCGCAGTTTCGACTGGGGATATCACCGGCCATTCTCCTGCGGGTGGTGGGCGGTGGACTATGACGGAGTGGCCTACCGGATATTGGAGCTGTATGGCTGCACCGGCACCCCCAACGAGGGGGTGCGGTGGACACCGGATCAAGTTTTCGACAAAATTCGACAAATTGAGACGGAGCACCGCTGGCTTGCGGGGAAGCGGATCACGGGAATTGCGGACCCGGCCATCTGGGACGGGGAGACGGGGGAAAGCATCGCCCAGACCGCCGCCCGGCACCAGGTCTATTTCCAGCCGGGGGATCACAAGCGGCTGCCCGGATGGATGCAAGTGCACTACCGGCTGGATCTGGACGGGAACGGATGCCCGATGATGTATATTTTCAAGAATTGCCGGGCGTTCATCCGTACCATCCCCCTGCTTCAATACGACAAATGCAACGCCGAAGATCTGGACACCGAGGGGGAAGATCATGTGGCGGACGAAGTGCGCTATTTTTGTATGTCCCGTCCCATTCGCCCCCGGCGGGAGGCGGCGGAGGAGGGATACGCTAACTCTCCCCTGAAATTATTTCTGGATATTCCAAGGAAGCAAATCACAGCGGCCGAAAAAAGGCCGGGAATGGAGATCATCAATGAATAAAATCAAACAAAACCCAATCGGGGCACCTGAGCTCCGCATGGCACGGCAAACCCTGAACCGGTATAAAGAGGGGAAAGCCAATTTAGAGCAGCGGGTGGTGGACAATGAGCAGTGGTACAAGCTGCGCCACTGGGAATGTATGCGGGGCAGGGGCAAAAGTCAGGTGGAGCCCACCTCCGGGTGGCTATTCAACGCCATCGCCAGCAAGCACGCCGACGTGATGGACAATTTCCCCAGCCCCAATGTGCTGCCCCGGGAGGAAAGCGACCGGGGGGAGGCGAAACTGCTGGGGTCGGTACTGCCGGTGGTGCTGGAGCAGTGCGAATTCGAGCAGGTATATGACGAAGCCAACGACTGCAAGCTGAAATTCGGCACGGGCATCTATGGGGTGTTCTGGGACGGGAGCAAGCTGAACGGATTGGGGGACATCGCCATTCGGAAAATAGATGTCCTGAATCTGTTCTGGGAAAGCGGCATCACGGATATCCAGAATTCCGCCAATGTATTCCATGTGGAATTGCAAAGCAACCGGGATCTGGAGCAGCAGTACCCCCAGCTTGCAGGGAAATTGGGTGCGCCGGAGGAGGTCAGCAGCAAATATCACTACGACGACCGGGTGGACACCACGGAAAAGTCGGCGGTGATCGACTGGTACTACAAGAAGAATCAATTCGGCCGCCAGGTGCTGCATTACTGCAAATTCGTGGGGGATACGGTGCTGTTCGCCACGGAGAATCAGCCGGAATACGCCCTACGGGGATGGTACGACCATGGGCTGTACCCCTTTGTCTTCGACCCGCTGTTCCGCACGGAGGGCACCCCCTGCGGATTCGGCTATATCGATGTGGCCAAATCCGCCCAGGAATACATCGACCGGGGGAACCAGGCGATATTGATGAATCTACTGGTCAATGCCCGGCCACGGCACTTCATCCGCAGCGATGGCAGCGTGAATGAGGAAGAGTACGGCGACCTGACCAGGGATTTCGTCCATGTGGAGGGGGGACTGGGGCAGGACAGCATCCTGCCCATCCAGAGCACGGGACTGAGCGAAGTGTACCTGGCGGTGCTCAACGGCAAGGTGGACGAACTGAAAGAGGTGACGGGCAACCGGGATATCTCCACCGGCGGCACCTCCACCGGCGTGACGGCGGCCAGCGCCATCGCCGCCATGCAGGAGGCAGGGAGCAAACTCAGCCGGGACAGCAACCGGGCGGCCTACCGGGCATTCCGGAAAATCTGCCTGATGGTGATTGAATTGATCCGGCAGTTCTATGCCCTGCCCCGGTGCTTCCGCATTGTCGGTCAGGGGGGTGCGGAGGAATTCATCCATTACAGCAATCGGGGGCTGCAAATCCAGGGGGACGCCATGACGGAGCTGACGAGGGTTCCGCTGTTCGACATCTCCGTCAGTGCCCAGAAGCAGAGCGCCTATTCCCGCATGAGCCAGAATGAGATGGCGCTGCAATTCTACTCCGCCGGATTCTTCGACCCCCGCAATGCCAGCCAGGCGCTGTCATGCATGGATATGATGGATTTCGACCGAAAAGAGATCGTCATGCAGCGCATTGCCCGGGCGGCGCAGGAATATCAGCAGGTCTTGGCGCAGCAGCCCCAACCGGAGGAAGCGCAAAAATCTCCCCGCAAAGTCAAATTCCCCAAGCTCACCGGGGAGAAAACCGAGAGCTACGCAACCCGCAACGCCCGCCAGCGGGTGGCGGAATCCACCAAGCCGGTGTAAGGAGCGAAGATGGTCAAGGTAGCATTTTCCTGCCCGGAGGCGGGCGGATTCCGGCTCCGGCTGAGGGGGCACGCCGGGGCGGGTGCCCCGGGACATGACCCGGTATGCGCCGGGGTGAGCACATTGGCGCATACCCTGGCAAAGGCGGTGGCGCTGATGGAGGCGGCGGGGCTATTGGCGAAAGGGGCGAAGATCACCCTGGAACCGGGGCGGGGGGAGATCACCGCAGTGGCGACAGAAGACAGCTGGGAGATCACGGCGCTGGCTTTCTGGACGGCGCAGGTGGGCTTCGCCGCCCTGGCGGAGGGGTTCCCGGAGAATGTGGCGCTGGAGGAGGTGATGCAAGTGAGAAGTAAGAGGTGAGCCCGTAGGGGACGGGTTTCCCGTCCCGCTTGAGCGTTAAACATTTGTAGCGGGGATACTTGGATGATAGGGGGTGATATGTTTGAGTCCTTGGCTCCCTCTTAGAGGGAGCTGTCACCGCCCATTGGGCGATGACTGAGGGAGTGTCGTTGGTAATTCGTACTGCCTACCATTCATCGTAGGACACTCCCCCTGTCGGCCTGTTCGGCCGACATCCCCCTCAGTGAGGGGGACAAGGACTCAGTCCCATCACCCTATACCATTCATCGCACATTGAGCAGACCGCAAAATGCGGGAGGCGAAACGCCTCCCCTACGGTGACGATTTTGGTGCAGTCTAAATAAGCGACCGTAGGGGACGGGTTTCCCGTCCCTCTTGATCGGGCATTTACATCACAAAAAGGAGGAAAACATGGAAAACAAGATGAATTTGCAGCTCTTCGCCGAAGAGGGACAGGGGCAGAGCGCTCCGGGTGGGGCGGCGGCGGAGACGGAAACCGGGGCGGAAAATGCCCCCCAGCAGGAAGCAGAAAGCCCCACCCGCCGACACTGGCAGCAGGTAGAGGGGATCTACCAACAGCTGATGCGCCAGGGAGAGGAACTGAAAGGGTTTTTCCCGGACTTCGATCTGGCCAAAGAGGTGAAAGACGAAAGATTCCTTGGGATGCTGAAATGCGGAGTGGACATGGCCAGCGCCTACCAGGCGCTCCACGCCGGGGACATCCTGCCCGCCGCCATGGCCTACGCCGCCCGGCGCACCCGGGAAGGCATCGCCGCATCCATGGCATCCGGCAGACCCGGGGAAAACGGGCTGGCCGGGAGCAGCGCCGTGAAAATGGGCAGCTCCGTCACCGCCATGACCCAATCTGATTACGAGCGCATCTGCCGCATGGTGGAGCGGGGCGAACGGGTGAGCTTTGGGTGAGGGAGAACGGAACTGAATGTAGGGACACACGTCCCCGGGTGTCCGTTGAGAAAGTTAACCGGTCATGCTGACACACCGGAGGGGTGTCCCTACGGCGATGAATGTACACACAGGAAACCGTAAGAAGCGGGAGGCGGAACGCCTCCCCTACGGACACGACCGGTGGTGCAACCAAAAAATTGCCCGTAACAACCGCAAAAACGATACCGGGCGGGTCAGGGAAATAACGACAACACAAGTTTACAAGCGTAATTAAAAAGGAGAATATTTATGGAAAACAAAATGAATTTGCAGCTCTTTGCAGAAAACGTAAACGTGACCACTGACAGCGGACTGTCCGTGGAAAACAAGACTTTCTATGACCGGGCACTGCTGGAAGAGGCCGCCCCCAACCTGATCCACAATCAGTTTGGCCAGAAGCGCCCCATCCCCAAAAACGGCGGCAAGCGCATCGAATTCCGGCGCTACGCTGCCCTGCCCAAGGCGACCCAGCCCCTGACCGAGGGCGTGACCCCCGACGGGCGGAAGATGAGCGCCGTGGCGGTGGAAGCGGAGGTGCGCCAGTATGGCGACTATGTGTGCCTGTCCGATGTGCTGGATCTGACCGCCATTGACAACAATGTGCTGGAGGCAACCAAGGCCGTGGGTCACCAGGCGGGTCTGACCCTGGATACCATCACCCGGAATGTGCTGCAAAGCGGCACCAATGTCTACTACTGCCCCAAGGTGGATGCCAGCGGAAAAACCACCCAGGTGAACGACCGCAGTGAACTGGACGGCAGCTGCGTGCTCACGGTGGACGTGGTGAAGAAGATCGCCGCCATGCTCAAGGCCGCCAACGCCCCCAAATTCGGCGGGGACTATGTGTGCATCCTGCACCCGTATGTGGCCTATGACATCATGAGCGACCCCCGCTGGGAGCAGATGCACCAGTATTGCAAGCCCGAGAACCAGTTCGAGGGGGAGATCGGCCGCATCGCCGGGGTACGTTTCGTGGAGACCTCCGAAGCGGCGGTATACACCGGCACGGAGAACGATTGCCCCGCAAACCTGGCCGTGTTCGGCTGCCTGTTCATCGCCAACGGTGCCTACGGCGTGACGGAGGTCACCGGCGGCGGTTTGCAGACCATCATCAAGCAGCTGGGCAGCGCCGGTACCGCCGACCCCCTGAACCAGCGGAGCACCGTTGGCTGGAAAGCATTGCAGACGGCGGAAATCTTGCAGCAGGCATACCTGTACCGGGTGGAATGCTGTAGCGCATTCTCCCCGGAAGCGAAGATGAACTGAGCGGACAGAGAACAAATTTTAATGTAGGGACACCCGCCCCCGGGCATCCGTCGGGGAAATCGACCGGTCATGCGGACACCCCGGAGGGGTGTCCCTACGGCAATGAATGTACACGCAGGAAACCGTAAGAAGCGGGAGGCGGAACGCCTCCCCTACGGGCACGACCGGTGGTGTAACCAAGAAATTGCCCGCAACGACCGCAAAAACGATACCGGGCGCATTTCGGGCAAAAAAGATGACAGAAATCCCAAAGCGTAATTAAAAAGGAGAATGATTATGGAAAAGAAAATGGTAAAAATCAAGCTGCCTCTAACGAGGAATGACAAAGAAGACGTATTCGTTGGTCTCAACGGCCACACCTGGCAGATCGCCCGGGGGGTGGAAGTGGAGCTGCCATGGAATGTGGTGAAGATTTTGCAGCGGCAGGAGAAGATGCTCGCCCAGGCCATGGAATTCGAGAATCAGGCGGCGGCTCCCCTGGAGCGGCTGGAGAAAAGAGGCTGAGCATGACCGCACTGGAGATCATCCAGGAGGTGGACGAGACACTGCATAACGCCTACCCCCTGGAGCGGAAGTTGACCTGGCTGAGCCAGGTGGAGGAAATGGTTCTCCAGCTCCATGGCCGCTGCGGCGAAGCGGCGGAGGCAACCCCAATGGAGGCTCAGACCCAGTTGCGTTCGCCCATGGCCAGCCTGTACCATCGCTACCTGGAGGGGCAAATCCATTACGCCAATCAGGAATATCTGAAATTCAACAACGCAATAGCGCTGTTTTCCGCCGATTGGCAGGAATATGCCAATCTCCTGCGCCGGAGCAAGAGCGGAACCGGCCGCCGAAAATTCTTTTGAAAGAATCAGATAAGGAGGGGTAAACATGGATTTTCCAACCTTGCAGCAGGGAACGCTCACCCGAACGAGCATCACCCAGTTCGGCGGATTCAATGCCGCCGCCCGCATCGCCCAGGGGGAATTCGCCGCCATGGAGAACATGACCGCCGACCATTTCCCCCTGCTGGCAACCAGGGGCAAGCGTGCCGTCCATGCCAGGCCGGGGAGCTGCCAGGGGCTCATTGCCAAGGATGCCCTGTGCTGGGTGGATGGGAGCGAATTTTATGTAAACGGCTACGGCGTGCCCATGGGTCTGTCCACCCGGGAGGCGGACTGCCCCAAGCAACTGGTATCCATGGGGGCGTATGTGGTGATCTTCCCGGATAAAAAGTACATCAATACGGCGAATCTCTCCGACTGGGGGGCGCTGGAAGCAGAATTCATCTCCCAGGGGGAAGTGCGCCTGACCCCGGCGGACAGCAGCGGCAATCCCATGATCCCCTCCTACATCCAGCAGGAGGAACCGGAGGATCCGGAGAACGGCGCATTATGGCTGGACGATTCCGGGGGACTGATGCAGTGGTCATCGGGCAGCGGAATGTGGGTCAGCGTGGACTCCACCTGGGTGAAGATCTCCGCCCCCGGAATCGGTGCAGCTTTCGCCGTGGGGGATGGAGTAAGCCTGGAGGGGGCGCCGGAGGGCGTGAGTTCCAGCGGCGTGATCAGTTTCCGGGAAGAGGATGCCATCGTGGTGCCGGGGATGCTGAAGCGGGAATGCACGGCGGAGGAGCACATCGGCGTATACCGGTATTTACCGGAAATGGATTTCGTTATGGAGTGCGGCAACCGGCTCTGGGGCTGCCGGTACGGCGCCAACCGCTCCGGGGAGATCGTCAATGAAATCTACGCCAGCAAGCTGGGGGATTTCAAGAACTGGCAATGCTACCAGGGGGTAAGCACCGACAGCTACGCCGTCAGTTTGGGTGCCGACGGCCCGTTCACCGGGGCGATCCAGCATCTGGGTTACCCCGTATTCTTCCGGGAGAACTGCATCCACAAAATTTACGGAAGCTACCCTGCCAATTACCGTCTACAGACCACCCCCTGCCCCGGGGTGCAGCGGGGGAGCGCAAGGAGCCTGGCTCTTGTGGGGCAGAATCTGTATTACAAATCCCCCACGGGGGTATGCGCCTATGACGGGGCGCTGCCGGTGGAGATCGGCCAGGGGCTGGGCACCCGGTATTACGGCGACGCCGCCGGGGGCGGACTGCGGGGGAAATACTACCTGTCCATGGTCGATGGGGACGGGGCGGGGCACCTGTTCGTATACGATTCCGCCCGGAAGCTCTGGCACCGGGAGGACGGGACAAAAGCAACGGAATTCTGCACCTGCCGGGATGATCTGCTCTATATCAACCAGGATGGGGCAATCATCAGCATCACCGGAAAGGGAGCGGAAGCGGAGGAAGATTTCCATTTCCTGGCCGAAAGCGGCATCATCGGGGGCGAAAGCCCGGATCAGTGCCATCTGTCCCGGCTGAATCTGCGATTGGAATTGGAAGAAAACAGCCGCATGGATCTCTGGGTACGCTATGATGAGGAGCCGAACTGGCAGCGCCTTGCCCGGTTGCGGGGGAGCAAATCGGGAGCGGTAACGGTGCCGGTGGTGGTGCGCCGGTGCAGTCACCTGCGGCTAAAAATCGAGGGCAGGGGGCAAATGAAGCTCCATTCCCTGACGAAAACCATGGAGCGGGGGAGTGATATCCTGTGACGGAGATTCGGCTGCCGGAACTGACCGGCGGGAGCGAACAGGAGCAGCTGCGGAAAATTCAGAATTATTTATTCACCCTGGCGCAGCAATTGCAAATTGCATTCGATTCCCTGGAGGGGAACTCCCAAAAGGAAGTGGTTTATACCCCCACCGCTTCTGCCCGGAAGCAGGCGGACACGGCGGCGCTGAAAGCGCTGATCCTGAAAAGCGCAAAGGTGACAGAGGTTCTGGAAGAGCGGGTGGAGAAGCGGCTGGAGGGGAAATACGTGGCCGTGAGCCAATTCGGTACTTTCCAGCAGGAGACCAGCCAGAGCATCACCGCCAATTCCCAGGCCATCGAGCAGCAATTCACCAATTTGCAGCAATTGACCAGTACGGTGGAGCAATTGGATTCCAGCGTGAAAGAGGTCAGCGCCAGCATCCGCACGGGGCTGCTCAGCGACGGGATCTACGGCATGGAGATCGGCCAGCAGGAGCGGGTGGACGGTGTGGTCACTTTCCGGCGGTTTGCCCGGTTGACGGCGCAGAAATTATCCTTCTATGACAGTGGCGGAACCGAGGTGGCGTACATCAGCGACCAGTGCCTCCACGTGACCACCGCCAGTGTCAGCAAAATGGAGGCCGGTTCCATCGCCGCCGGAAGTTTGCGGATGGGGGAATACGTGTGGCTCCTGGGGGAGGACGGACACCTGAGCTTGCGGTAGGTAGTAAGAAACGGGAGGCGGAACTGTATAGTGTAGTAACATAGTTTACACATTGTGCAAGAACATG
>CAZTYB010000039.1:0-18163 GCA_964617595.1 uncultured Oscillospiraceae bacterium
CCAACATCGTGCTGCGCTGCCAGGTGGTTGCGGAGCTGCGGCGGCTGATGACGGAAAAGGGCTTCCTGGAGATCACCACCCCCATCCTCACTTCCTCCAGCCCCGAGGGCGCAAGAGACTACCTGGTGCCCGCCCGGAACCATCCCGGCAAATTCTACGCCCTGCCCCAGGCGCCCCAGCAATTCAAGCAGTTGCTGATGACCTCCGGCTTCGATCGCTATTTCCAGATTGCCCCCTGCTTCCGGGACGAGGATGCCCGGGCGGACCGCACCCCCGGCGAATTCTACCAGCTGGATATGGAAATGGCTTTCGCCACCCAGGAGGATGTACTCACCGTGCTGGAAGAGGTGCTGTATCCCGTTTACGAAAAATTCGGCAAATACAAGCGCATTGCCCCCGCCCCCTGGAAGCACATCCCCTTTAACGAGGCCATGGAGCGCTACGGTTCCGACAAGCCCGACCTGCGTATTGACCTGGAGATCCAGGACATCTCCCAAATCGTCCAGGGCTGCGGGTTCGGCCCGTTCGAGGGCAATACCGTCAAAGCCGTTGTGGTTCATGACTTCGCCCAGGCACGCAAATGGATCGACAAACTATTGGCAGATGTGGAAGTGCAGACCAGCAACAAAGCCTGCTGGGTGAAAGTGGACGAGAACGGCGCCATCACCGGCGGCGTTTCCAAATTCCTGCAAGACTGCGCCCCTGCCCTGACCGAGAAGCTGGGGCTGAAGCCCGGCAGTTTCGTCTGCATGGCCGCCGGAAAGAAATCCGCCGCCCAGAAGACCGCCGGTGTCATCCGCACCCTCCTTGGCCGCCGGGTACCCGGCCACTTTGACGAGGAGCAGTATGCCCTGTGCTGGATCGTGGACTTCCCCATGTACGAGCTGGGTGAAGAATCCGGCCTGCTGGAATTCTGCCACAATCCGTTCTCCATGCCCCAGGGCGGACTGAAAGCGCTGGAAGAGGCGCAGGGGAACACCGAAAAACTCCTGGCCATCAATGCGGATCAGTATGACCTGGTTTGCAACGGATACGAGTGCGCTTCCGGTGCCGTGCGGAACCATGACCCGGAAATTATGGTCAAGGCATTCCAGATGGTCGGCCTGGGTGAGGAAGATGTGAAAGCCAAATTCCCCGCCATGTACAATGCTTTCACCTACGGCGCACCCCCCCATGCCGGTGCCGCCCCCGGTGTTGACCGCCTGATCATGATGCTCACCGGTGAGGAGAGCATCCGGGAAGTGATCACTTTCCCCATGAACAAGAATGCACAGGATCTGATGATGGGCGCCCCCAGCTGCGTGGAGCAAAAGCAGCTGGACGATGTGCACATCGCACTGAATGTAGAAGATTAAAACATCCAGGTCTGCTGTCCCTGAGGCGGCAGACCCGGTTTTCATTTTGCGGCGCAAAAAAGGGATGCCATCGGCGATGGCATCCCTTAAATAATTACTGGTTCAGCAGCTTGCGATAGGTCTCTTTATCCGCATCGGAAATCTTCAGAATTCGCATTGCATCCTCCACGGAAACGGAAAGCTCCTCCATCAAGGCGCAAATCGAGAAAATCATACTCTCTATCCGGGCTTCTGCACGACCTTCTGCACGACCCTCCGCCCGGCCTTCTGCACGCCCCTCCGCCCGGCCTTGCTGCCGTTCTTCCATTGCGAGTTTTTCAACTTCTCTGCACATCGTCGTAACTCCTTTCACATCTTCCTTGAAATACCGCACACGCTGCGCCAAAACCGGGTAATTCATGTCCCCGGCACTGGTACAAGAAAAGTCATGCATCAATTTTCCAAGTGGGGTATCATTCTTGTGTTGGGCATTGACATAAATAATGTGGGAACCGTCTCCAAAAGGTTTCCCGGTTTCCTGCACGATCCGGTCAATGTGGTAAATGGGAAGTCCCGCTTTCAGGACATCCCGTTCGGTAATGAAAATTACGTAAGTTTCTCCCAGGGCATCGTAACGCTCTCCGGGTTGTGTCAAATTGGCATCCAGGAGGCTACTGTTGTACCGGGCACGGTGGGCATCGGCTCCCTCGTCCCGCCGCTGAATTTCGATATTGTAGGTGCGGTCATCCTGGTCGACCGCCAGAATGTCCAGTCGGACGGAACGGCCTTGCAGATTCTTGATGGTATACTGGCCATGGGCTTCTTTCACCGTCAGATCGTCCCGCTCCAGAATGATATTGAGAAGCAACTGGGCGCAGGCAGTATCCTCGAAAACCTTGCTCATGAAGTCATCATCCAGCAAGCGGAAGCCCTGGAGCAATTTGACGTATTTGGCATTTTTTCGGACGAATTCCTCCGGCAGGCCGGTATAGGTGGCTATCGGCGCTTCTGTTACCATGAAATCTCCCCCTTGCTTGTATGATTACTATAGCACATTTTTGTGCTTCCGTCCAGAGGATTTACACTTCATTTAAAACTGTTTCTCGGATTTGGAAGCTGGTATACTCCTGTTTCATGAAGTATCATTAAGAAATGGAATGGTCGGCTCCCCATTTGCTGGATCGCCGACCGTTCTTTTTTTGCTACTGGGCAGAGATTTACTGCTTCCGCTGTGTGAAGTGTGCGCCTATGGGCGCACACAAGCGCCCTGCAAGGTTCATTTTTATGTCCCTCGCAGCGTACTTATTAGCCATGTGTACCCCAGACGATTTCTAATCCCTGGGCTTCCAGCCAGGTGGCGCACTGCTGCATCCAGGGGCAGGTGGTGCCGTCCCGGCGCTGCGTACAGATGCCAATATGAACGGTCTGTACCCCCTCTTTGACCAGGCGCTCCATTTTCTCCATCATGCCCTTATGCTCCCGGGGGTCAATGCCACATTGGCTGCACCGCATAAAAGCGGCAAGCTCCAATTCCTCCCCCCGGTAAAGGGCAAAGTGGCCGATTCTTTCATTCATTGCCCGCAGGCAACTGCAACCGGCGCAGACATCATTCGCCTGCAAGCAGGTCAAAATGGCGATTTTCTTCATCGGTATTCCTCCTGAGTCGGTTGATAGAGGATGCGCAGGAGTCCGGATCTATCCCGGAAGACCTCCGCCTCCACCTCGTAAACCCGGCGGATCAGGTCAGCGGTGAGTACCTCCTCCGGGGCACCGTGGGCAACCACACGTCCCTCTTTCAGCACGTAGATTTTGGAGCAGTACATGGCGGCAATGTTCAAATCATGGATGGCGGAGATCACCGTCCGGTTCAGCCCCTTTACAATATCCATCAACTGGAGCTGATATTTAATGTCCATGTGATTGGTGGGCTCATCCAGAATCAGGCAGGGGGTCTGCTGCGCCAGAGCACGTGCCAAAATCACCCGCTGCTGCTCCCCACCGGAAAGGGTGGAGAAACTCCTTTCGGCAAATTGTTCCATGCCTACCAGGCATAGAGATTCCCTTACAATGCGGTAATCCTCTGCATTGTCTCGCTCCATAGGCTTCTTGTGGGGAGAACGTCCCATAAGCACCACGTCCCGGACGGAAAAATCGAAATTGTAATAATTGTGCTGCGCCAGTACGGCGATCCGTTTGGCGGACTCCCGGTAGGAATAGCGCTTCAGCTCCTTGCCGTCCAGATAGACTCCGCCCCCCGTGGGCTCCAGTACCCGGTAGATGCATTTTAGCAGGGTACTCTTCCCGCTGCCATTGGGGCCGATGATGCCAATAAATTCATTTTGCTTTGCGGACAGGGAAATCCCGTTCAGGATCTGATTTCCTCCCAACTGCGCCAGCAGTTGCTTCGTTTGAATTTCCATCAATGTCCCCCTCCAAAACCGTAGCGCTTGCGTGCCATCAGATAAATAAAGCAGGGGGCACCGATGATGGAGGTGAGGATGCCGATGGGCATTTCCTGCCCGGGGATCAGCACCCGACAACCCACATCCGCCCAGATAAGGAAGATAGCTCCCACCAATGCGGAAATGGGGATCAGTTTCTTGTGATCCGTTCCATAAACCATCCGCACCACATGGGGGATGACCAGACCAACGAAACCGATCATTCCGGCGGCGTACACCGCAAAGCCCACAATGGCCGCAGAAACAAGCAGATATAATTGCCGCCAGCGGTGCAGATTTGTACCCAGGGTGATGGATGCTTCGTCCCCCAGCAACATCAGATTCAGCGTGCGGTACTGGGTCATAAAAAACAGGATGCCCGCCGTAACCACCAGCAGGACGACCCCGTTCAGCTCCCAGGTTGCCCCACCCAGCGCACCCATCATCCAATAAGTGACGGTTTGCATCCCGTCTTTGTCATGGGCAATGTAGACGATGAAACTGGAAAATGCGCTGCAAACGGAGCTGAGGGCGGTACCCGCCAGCAGGAGTTTCACCGAATTGGCACGGCCACCAATATTGGCCAGCCCCACAACGCCCAAAGAGATGAGGAAAGCTCCCATGAAAGCCATGATCCCCACGAAATTGCTGCCCAGGGATACGCCCACACCGAACATGATGGCCAGCGTGGCACCCAGAGAAGCGCCGGAGGAAATGCCCAAAACATAGGGGTCAGCCAGGGGATTTTTCACAATGGCCTGCATCACAACGCCGCAGACCGAAAGCCCCATGCCGATGCCCACGGCCAGGATCAACCGGGGCAGACGGATGTACCATACCACCCGAAACAGGCTTCCGTCCCCCCATTCCCGTTCCCCCAGGAACAGGGAGTGGTACAATTTCTGACTGATGATACTGTACACATCTTTAATCGGGATTTTCACCGAGCCAATGGTGACCGCCAGCAATAGCGACACAACCAGCGCCGCCAGCAGCACGGCAACCGAAACGGCCACGGCAGGGGCTCCCCGCAGGAGCCCCTTTCCCTGATGATCAGGTTTCGCCATATTTATGCTTCGAGCTCAGGGTACATTCCAGCGGCGAAAGTGCGGATGCCATCAATGCTGCGCACGGTGGCGGCGTACATATCTCCCAGCATGATGGTATTCACCCGACCGTTTTTCACGGCGGACAGGTCTGCGAAAGCAGGATCCTCCTCCAGCAGTGCCCGTTTTTCCGCTTCGACAGTCTCGGTACGTGCCATATAGACGATGAAGATCACATCCGGATCCAGTGCAATCAGATCCTCCTTGCCCAACTGGGATACGTCCGGCGCAACCAGCTCTCCCCCCAGAGCGGTGACCATATCGCCACCCAGGGAGGATGCGCCATAATTGGTGATATTGTCTCCCAGGAACTCGATCACGGCAACGGTGGGCGCTTCCTGCCCCTGGGTCTTTTCCAGAACGGTGGTGATTTCGCCCTTCATTTCGTCCACGATGGCCTGCGCCTTGTCTTCCACATCGAAAATTTTGCCGATGTTCAGTAGATCGGTATATTCATTTTCCAGTGTGCGGTTGCCAACAGTCCAAACGGTGTTGGTGCTGATGTAGGTATTGGTGCCATTGGCGATCCACTGGGGGCAGTCGCCCAGCTTCTTCTCGCTGAACAGGGAACCCCAGGAGAAAATCAGGTCGGGTTCCATCATGGTGACGGTTTCCTTGTCTGGGGCGAAAACTTCTTCATTGTAGTTCATTTTGGAGAAGCCTTCTTCCCACTCCTCTTTGACGGGGTTGTCCAGGCCATAGCAGGCAAGGACATGGTCTTCCAGTCCCAGGGCGATCATGGTCTCGATGGTTCCCTGATAGACACAGATCACTTTCTCCGGGGCTTTTTCATAGGTCGTTTCGATCACATTTCCGGCATAGTCATAGGTCTCGATGGTCACGGGATAGGTGCCCTCTGCGGCGGCGGGGATCATTGCCAGCATCAGGCACAGAGCCATAGCCAGGCACAGCAGAGTCTTGGGTTTTCTCATTGGGGATACGCTCCTTTTCAATAAATAGTATTTATATCAACCCAGAATTCCCCCATAAAGAAAACCCTCCGAAAAAATCGGAGGGCATCCCTGAACCACACAAAGCCGCAGGAATATGATTCCATACTCCTGCCGTGTATTTCAGATGAGTTCCTTTCTGCGGAAGATACCTCACCGTTCCGTCTGAGCAGGTTTCCTGGCTTGCGGATCGTGGCTCAGCCAAGTCTTCTCGCCGAAACGGCAATGACATTCTTTGGCTTCGCTCCCCGCATACAGTGACCGGATCGCTCGGGATTTTCACCCGATTCCCTTTTGACCCCTCCTGTGAGGGGCACTCAGATAGTATAAAAGCGACTACGCTTTTGTTATTCATTTGTCTTTACTTTCATTATATCCGGATTCCCAGATTTGTCAATCACTTGTTCCATTTTTCACATATCCGGTTCCGTTACAGGGTTATCCCCCGCCATCCGTTCATCCGGAATAAAAAGCACAGGGCATTGGTAATATTGCTTGAAATTTCATGCAAGAGATTGTATAATACGACCAACAAAGAGCGCTGTGCCCCGGGCACCGGAAGGAGATATCCCATGGAACGGATCATAAAAATGATCGTCATCAATCCCGGCTCCACCTCCACCAAGGTGAGCTATTTCGAAAACGAGAAGAATGTATACACCGAGAGTGTTTTTCACGATGCGCCGCTGCTCCTGTCCTACCCCACGGTGAATGACCAGATGCCGCTGCGCCGGGCTGTGATCGAAGATTTTATGAAAGATCACGGTCTTGCCCCCCGGGAAATGGATGCTTTCGTTGGTCGGGGGGGCAGTGCCCATCCCCAGGGGGCGGGAGTGATGGAAATTGACGAGCGATTGGTTGCCGACACCGCCGCAGGGGTTGGGGGCAGCGATCATCCGGCCAAACTGGGGGTCATGCTGGCGCATGAATTGGCAAAGGAATACGGCAGCAAAAGCTATACCGTCAACCCCACCAATGTGGACGAATTGTGCGATTATGCCCGGATCACGGGCATCGCCGGGCTGTACCGCCGGGCGCAGACCCATGTGCTGAACCAGAAAGGCATCGCCGCCATCCATGCCAAATCCATGGGGAAGCGCTATGAGGATTGCAATTTCATCCTCTGCCATATCGATGGCGGCATCACCGTCACCGCCCACCGCCACGGGCGCATGGTGGACAGCACCGAGGGTGCCGGGGGCGACGGTCCGTTCACACCCACCCGTCTGGGCTCCATCCCGGTGATGGAGGTGCTGACCTATCTGGAATCCGGCCACACCACGGGGGAGATGAAGACCATGCTCTCCCGCTCCGGCGGATTCGTCAGTCATTTCGGAACCTCCAATTCCGATACCATTCACGCCCTGGTGGAGCAGGGAGACGAGAAAGCTGCCACCATCTGGAACACCATGATCTATCAGATCTGCAAATCCGTCGGCTCCATGGCCGCCGTGCTGGAGGGAAAGGTGGACGGCATCCTGCTGACCGGTGGACTGGTTCGGTTCGACGATATCGTGGAGGGCATCCGCCAGCGCTGCGGCTGGATCGCCCCGGTCACCGTCTACCCCGGGGAATGCGAGCAGGAGGCCATGGCCGAAGCGGCGCTGGAAGTCCTCCGGGGGGAGAAAGGAGCCAATCCCTATACCGGCGCCCCCATCTTCCGGGGCTTCGATTGGGAAACGAAATAATACCAAAAAGCAGCAACAACGGGCGCCATTCGCAGGCGCCCGTTGCTCTATAAAACGATAAAAGGACAAATCAGGTGCGGCGCTGGAAGCGCTCCTTGCATTTGGGGCAGGTGATGAGGATCTTCCCCTTGTGCCGGGGGACACGGACGGTCTGGCGGCAGCGGGGACAGAGGAAATAGCGATTCTTCCGATCTTTCACCCGGTCGATCATCAGCAGGAAGCGGCGGTTCTCCTGATAGCGCTTGTTGATATTGCGGGACATACAGCGGAAAATCGCCCAGATCATCAGCCCATAACTAAGCAGCCAGAAGATGGAGCCGATCCACAATTGTTGCAGAAAAGCGGAGAGGATACTGAACGCCACGCCCACGCATAATATCACAACATTCAGCCGGTCGGTACCATAGCGGCCGGACATAAAGCGGTAGAGTCCGCCACGCATTCTGGCTCCAAAGGTGCGAAGCCAACTGCCAAAATCCTTCATAAATGTCCCCCTGAGAAAAACGATACCCTTATTATATTTCTTTTCCCGGGGATTGCAACCGGTTACGGCCATAGTTTACGGAATGTTTAAGATTTCCTTTAGATGGGCGGAAATGGGGATTTCTGATTTTTTCCTCTTGTGCCGGGGGCTTTTCTATGGTATATTGTCAGGAAAGTACAAAGGAGGGCAAGCCATGAAACGCCCCGGACACCAAGACAATCCCCCCCCATTCGACGAAGAAGCCGATGATTACGTATATGTGGACGAAGACGATCCGGCCACCAGCCCCCGCACCAACGGAGCCGTTGTGGTGCTGGGCGGTATTGCAGCGCTGTGCGCCTTGGTTCTGGTGTGCGTGATCGCCGCCTCGTTCCTGCTGCCGGGGCTGTTCACCCCCAAGCAGGAATCCGACCCCGATCAGCTGATCCACAATCTGCGGCTGGAGAAAGAGGCGGAGCTGAAAGAGAATCCCCTTTCCGTCGATGACGGCGAAACGGAACCCACCACCGAGCCCACCATCCCCCCGGAAGCCAATATTTATGACCAATACGATTTCCAATACAACAAGAACAATTACCTCAGCTGCCTGCGGCAGGAGAGTCTGGTTGCAGTGGATGTGTCCGCATTCCAAAAGGACATCAATTGGAAAAAAGTGAAAGCCTCCGGCGTGGACTTCGCCATGCTCCGCCTGGGCTACCGGGGCTGGGGTGCCAAGGGCACCCTGGTGGAGGACGAATACATCCAGCAGAATCTGGCGGGCACCGCCGAAGCGGGGATGCCCATCGGCGCTTACTTCTTCTCCCAGGCCACCTCCCTCAACGAGGTGCAGGAAGAGATCAATTTCATGCTGGAGATTCTGGGGGATTACCGATTGGATTACCCCATCGTCCTGGACTGGGAGATCGCCAACCCCACCGAGGGGCGCACCATCAACGTCACCCGGCGGGAATTGACGGATATGCTGCTGTATTTCTGCGTGACGATGGAGCACGAGGGATACCAACCCATGGTCTACTTCAACTGGACCCAGGCATCCAAAATGATTTATCTGAACGAATTGGAGGAATATCCTTTCTGGCTGGCACTGTACCAGGATCGGATGACTTTCCCCTATCAGATCGAGATGTGGCAATACACCAGCGAGGGCACCGTCCCCGGCATTGAGGGGGACGTGGACATCAACCTGTATCTGCCCCCATTGGTGAAAAAAGCAGAAAATACAAGCGCAAATTGATTTGCGGACACCCCCAGAGGGGCAATGTCGTCAACTTAATCACGCCCCCTTGGCTCCCTCTCAGAGGTGTGCGGAGCCATGCCTTTAGGCTGAGCTGGCAAAATCGGCTCTTCGAAACCGATTTTGTCTGAGGGAGTGCCCTATAATGAATGGTAAATGCTCAAAAATACCAACGACACTCCCCCTGTCGGTCTGTTCGGCCGACATCCCCCTCAGCGAGGGGGACAAGGGCGTTCCTGGTCAATGCCTCAAGTTGATGACATTGCCTAAAATCCCCCGGTGACGGTTTCGTCACCGGGGGATAAGAATTTATGGGGCTTAATTTTCGCTGCGGTTCACCGCCGCCACGAATCTAGCGAATGCCTCACGCCCCTGGGGGGTGCATTTGTAGACCCCTGCATCCTCCAGCACGGCAGTGAAGACACGGCCGGTTTCCAATTTCAGGATGTCCATGGCATTATCCTCGGTGAAAGTGTACTTCTGGCGCAGCTCCCGGCACCAGAGGGCGTGCTTGCTCAGCACCGGGTCGGCGGAAATATCCCGCCCCTGGGTCAGGGCATCGGCCAAATCCGCCAGCTCCTGTTTCAGCCGGGCGGGGAGGATGGCCAGACCCAGCACCTCGATGAGGCCGATATTCTCCTTTTTAATATGATGCTTGTCGGCGTGGGGGTGGAAAACCCCCAGGGGATGTTCATCCGTCGTGATATTGCACCGCAGAACCAGGTCAAGCTCATATTCCTCCCCCCGGCGGCGGGCGATGGGGGTGATGGTATTGTGAGGTTCGCCCTGGGAATGCGCCAGGATGCCAACACGCTCGTCAGAATAGTCCCGCCATACATTCAGGATCTTTTCCGCCAATTCCCCCAGGCGTTTGGGGTCATTTCCACGGATGCGCAGAACGCTCAGAGGCCATTTGACGATCTCTCCATGGATATCCTCGAAGCCGTGGAAAATTACTTCCTGCTCGGTTTTGGCATTCTCCATAGCGAACGTATAATGGCCGCCCTGGAAATGCTCATGGCTGAGGATGGAGCCGCCCACAATGGGCAAATCCGCATTGGAACCGATGAAATAATGGGGGAAAACCGTCACGAATTCCAGCAATTTCTCGAACGCTGCCCGGTTGATGGCCATGGGAGTATGGTTGGCGTTGAAAGCGATGCAGTGCTCGTTATAGTAAACATAGGGGGAATATTGCAGGAACCATTTCTCTCCACCGATTTCCAGTGGGATGATCCGGTGATTCTGCCGGGCGGGATGGTTCATGCGCCCGGCGTAACCCTCATTCTCCGGGCACAGGAGGCACTTGGGATAGCCGGACTGGGGGGCGTTCTTGGCAGCGGCGATGGCTCGGGGATCTTTCTCCGGTTTGGAGAGATTGATGGTGATGTCCATGTCACCATATTCGCTGGCATATTTCCAGCGGATGTCCTTCGCCACCCGGTAGGTGCGGATATAGTCCGTGGCCTGGCTCAGGCGGTAGTACCAGTCCGTGGCCTCCCGGGGGCTGCGGGCATAGCGCTGGCGGAAGCCGGCGATGACCTCCCGGGGCATGGGGGTCAGCAGCCCCATCACCCGGGTATCAAACAAGTCACGGGCGGTGATATTGTCATCACACAGGCCGCTAACGCAGGCATAGTCCAGGATGCCCGCCAGAATTTCCTCCAGCTCCTCCATCAGCGGTGCAGTGGACGAGGTATAGTCATCCAGATGCAGCAGCTCCAGCAGCCGATTGGTCAATATGGATCGGTCTTCCTCCTGGGCAAGGCCGGTGCGGATGGCATAGGCCACCAGGGAATCAATATAGATTTCCATTTTCCGGATCCCTCACTTTACGAATGCTTCTACGCCACCCTGGGGACGGATGGACAGCACATGGCAAGCCCCGGCACCCAGAGCGCCGTCAATCCCCGCCCGGAACGATTCCAGCAGATCCACGGGGACGAATGCCTGCACCGTTCCGGCGAAGCCGCCGCCGTGCACCCGGTAGCCACCCCGGCCACGCAGATAATGGCGGCACAGCGCCAGGGCAATGGCCACATCCTGATGCTCCTTGTATCCGGCGGGGATGACATTTTGCAGATACATCCAGGAGGACTGGCCGCTCTCGGTCACCAGTTCCAGGAAACGGTCAAAGTCCCCCTTTTCCAGCGCCGCCACCTGCTGGGGCACCCGGGCATTATCCTGGTAGAAATGGATGCAGCGCATCACCGCCCGGTCGCCGCATTGTTCCCGCAGGGCGGGAATGGCAGCGTAAAATTCATTTTCGTCTATTTCGGTGAGGACCTCTTTTCCAAAATAGGCGCAGACCTTTTTCATTTCCCCGGGGATGGCCGCATATTCATCGGTCAAGTCGGCGTGGCTTGCCCGGGTATCGATGATGCACAGTTTATGGCCGCAGGCGGAGAAATCGAAATCCACCGGACGGATCACCGGGGCATCTTTCCGGAAGAAATCGATGGTCACAAGATTGCCCACAGCGGAAGCGGTCTGATCCATCAGGCCGCAGGGTTTGCCGAAGAAAACATTCTCCGCATATTGGCCGATCTGAGCGATTTCCGGCTGGGTCACTTTGCCGGAGAAGAAGAGATGATTGATGATCGTCCCCACGAGCACTTCGAATGCCGCCGAGGAGCTAAGCCCCGACCCGGGCAGAACCGTTGAGGTGCAATAGGCATCGAAGCCCCCCACCCTGCACCCCAGCTGGGTGAATCGGGCGGCCACGCCCCGGATGAGTGCGGGAGTCGTATTGACCTCCGATGCCTGGGGCGTTAGGGCATCCAGGCGAACCACCGCCATGGGGTAGCCCTGGGAGAGGATGCGGATTTCGTCCCTCCCGTTCGGCCTCACTGCCGCCAGGGTATCCAGATCCACTGCCGCCGCCAGCACCCGACCACGCTGATGGTCCGTGTGGTTGCCGCCGATCTCCGTGCGCCCGGGGGCAGAAAAATACCGCTCCGGTTCCGTACCGAAAGCCCCCCGGAATCCCTCATCCAGCTGTGAACGCTGCTGCGCCGATAAATACAAATCCGTCGCCATAAAAACGACCTCCCAATCCTTAATAATTCAATTATACTGCAAATGCGCCGAATACGGAAGAGGGATTTCCATTTTCAGCAAAAATTCATTTCCCTTTTCTTCCTCAGCAGATACGCAAGGGTTCCCCTTGGCTCCCTCTCAGAGGTGTGCGAAGCCATGCCCTTGGGCGGAGCTGCCGAACGAACGTGAGGCTGAGGGAGTGCCGCTGGTGATTTTGAGTTGCTACCATTCAACGAACGACACTCCCCCTGTCGGCCTGTTCGGCCGACATCCCCCTCTGAGAGGGGGACGAGGGGCGCTCAGGTCAGGGCACCCGGGGACGGGTGTCCCTACGGGCGTGAATCATGGTGCAAACCAAAATTGCAGAATCCCCGGGAGGGGTGCTCCTGCAATAGCGAATTCACCGCTCCCGTTTAAGTCGGCTCGCCGTTTTGGGGATGCACCGGGAGCACCAGAGTCACTGCGGTGCCCCGGTCGGGGAGGCTATCAATGCGCAATCCGCATTCCCCGCCACAGGACAGCCGCACCCGGCGATGGATATTATACAGCGCTACGCTGCTCTCCGGCATCTCCGGGGATTCCAGCTTCTGGCGCAGGGCGCTCAGCTCGGAGAGGGACATTCCCTTGCCGCTGTCGTGAATACAGATATGCAGATGTTCGTCCCCCACCAGGGTGATGGAGAGATCCACCTGGCCGATGCCGCTGATCCCCTCCAGCCCGTGCACCACCGCATTCTCCACCAACGGCTGGAGCAGCAGGGGCAGCATGGCATAATGCTCCGGCTCCACCCGGGGGTCGATGGTGACGGTATGATTGATCCGCTCGCCGAAGCGAAGCTTCTGGATGGCCAGATAATTCTCCACATGCTCCAGCTCCCGCTGCAAGGTGGTATAGGACAGACCCGTATTTTCCTGGATATAATGGAGGGTCTTGCCCAGCAGTTTCACCGCATCGGCCACCTGGCGGTCGCCCACGGTCAGAGCTTTCATACGGATGGTCTCCAGGGTATTATAGAGATAGTGGGGGTTGATCTGGCTGGCCAGCACCTTGTATTCCATGATCTGCTGATTGGTGCGCAGTTCCTTGGCATTCAGCTCCGCCTGGTACATTTTGGCATCTTTCTGCTTGATATCCTGAACCATGGATTTTAAGTCCTGAAATGCTTCCGTCAGCTCGTCCCGGCCGGAGAAATCGGAGATGATATTATAGTCCTGGGAGCTGGCCTTGTGCATCTCCTCCCGGAGGAGGTTGACCCGGCGGGAGAAATAATTGGCGAAAAGAATCAGGATCATCCCCGGGATCACCACGGCGAACACCAGCATCAGCACCAACCGGTTCAAAATGGAACCGATGGCGGCAAGGCCGCTGGAATCCAAGGTACAGATATACAGTCGGGAATTGGTGCGGTAGAGATGCAAGGTGGAAACGGCGGCAAAATACGCCTCGTCCTCCACATTTACTTTGCCGGAGAAGCGGTAGGAATCCTGGTCATAGTCAATATCCAGCACCGCCTCCTGCCCGTACCAGGCTCGCCGGGAGCTGTAGACGATCCCCGCATCATCCAGGGAAACCACATCCACAATGGATGCCGCATCCACCACGGAGCGGACGGAAGCATCACTGACCCGGCTCACCACCACCGCATGATAGTCACTGTCCGGCAGCACCAGCCGCCGCACCAGGCAGAGGTTGCTCTTGATGGTGCCGTAACCGTCATTGGGGATGGTGACCCAGGCGGGATTGGTAGTCTCCAGAGCGCTCTTGTACCACGGGGCATCGGCGATCTCCGATGTTACCGGGCGGAACTGCTTGTACGGGTAAATGGTGGGGTTATCCGTATAGATGGTGATGGCATCGATCTCACTGGAATTATAGAGCAGGGTATCCAATGTGCTGTTCTTATTCACCTCATCCACGAAGACCATATTGCTCTCGTACTCCGCAGAAAGCAGGCGCTTGATGGACTGGTCATAAAAGATATCCCCGGTGGTTTCGTAAACCTGGGTGGTGATCTCCGAGAAGAGGGTTTTCAGCCGCCGGTTGTCCGATTCCAACAGGGCGATATAATGCTCGTTGAGCATATCACAGGCGGAGCGCAGCAGCGCAAAGCCCAGCGCCGCCATGGGGATCAGCAGCGCCAGGGCATAGATGGCGTACATCTGCCGCCGAATCTTGATCCGGCTGATTTTTATTTTCACCAAACCGCCTCCTTTCGGAAAAATCAGGCAATGGTCACCTTGATGGTCACGGGCAGGTCGGATTGCACCCCGGGGGCACTGATATGCAGCCCCTGGGCATCCTTCTTCCAGGAAAGCGCCCCGTCATAGCCCAGGATGGATACATTTTCAATAATACCATGGAATTCTGGCACATTCTGGTCGGCGCTGTCCGCCAGCGCCTTAACGGTGAATTCCCCACTGCCCGGGCATTTCAGGCAGATGGCGTAAACCGCCCCGTGGCCGCAGGTGAAGCGGTAGTCCTGGGGAGTGTAGTTGCCGTCGGATTCCTGGAAATATCCTTCCGCCGCTTTCGTGGGGCCTTCGCCGAAGCGCCGCCAGCATTTGCTGCCGTCGATGGCCTCCCGGTTGGCCTGCATCCACCGTGCCAGGGTCTGCAAGATCTCCCTGTCCCCCTCGGGGATCGTTCCGTCCGCCCTGGGACCCACATTCAGCAGGAGATTGCCCCCCTTGCTGACGGTATCGATCAGGGTGCAGAGGATCTCGTTGCCGGATTTGTAATCCAGCGAATCGGTATAGCACCAGGAGTTCCGGGCAACGGCGGTATCCGTCTGCCAGGGATAGGGTTTGGCATCCGCCAGGCCGCCCCGCTCCACCTCCACGATGCCGGTGCCGAACATCATGGCATCATGCTTGTAGCAGATCATCACGTCCGTGCCCCAGCGTTTGCCGCAATTATAATAGAATGCCGCCAGGCGCTTTAAATAGGGTTTGAATGCCTCGTGCTGGATCCACCAGTCGAAATAGAGCAATTTCGGCTGGTACTTCAGGATGATCTCCGCCGTGCGTGCCAGCCAGTCATCCAGATATTCCTCCGTGGGGTAGGGCTGGCTGAACAAATCCTGGTTATCCGGCTCCGGCATGGCCGGCCAATAGAAGTCCCCTTTTTTCAAGGGCTCGTGGATATCGGAATCGAATTCTTTCCCGTGCCCCATGAACCACCAGTGCTCCGCCCGGTGAGAAGAGGTGCAGAAAACCATCCCCCGCTTCTCCGTTTCCCGTTTCAGCTCCCCCAGGATATCCCGTTTGGGTCCCATCCGCAGCGCATTCCATTGGGACAGGTCGCTGTCATACATCTGGAAACCATCGTGATGCTCCGCCACGGGGAAGAGATATCCCGCCCCCGCCGCCTGGAACAGTTCCAGCCACTGGGCAGGGTCGAATTGCTCCGCCCGGAAGAGGGGGATGAAATCCTTGTAACCGAATTCTTTCTGCGCACCGTAGGTCGCAACATGGTGGGCATATTCCTGCCCGCCCTGGATGTACATATTCCGGGAATACCATTCATGGAATTTCGCCGGGACACTGTAAAGCCCCCAGTGGATGAAGATGCCCAGTCTGCGCTCCCGGAACCACTTGGGTGCCTGCGCCTCCATCAGGGATTCCCAGGTGGGGGCATAGGGGCCGGCGGCGATGATCTCGTCCACCTGATTCAAAATTTCCTGTTGCTTGTCCATGGCTGCCTCCTATTATAAATTGGCGTAGAGCACATTGCGGATTTTTCTGACAACGGGCAAAGTACCTGCATCCCGGCGTTGGGTGGTGAAGATGATGCTGATGCCGTTTTCGGGACTGTTGCAGAAATAAGCCCCTAGCCAGCCGTCCCAACCGTATTCCCCCCGCCAGCCCAGGTGCATGGCCGCACCGGGATCGATCAAATGGCGCATAAGATTGCCATAGCCCAGCCCCTGCATACTCTCCCAGCTGCGCTGGGCGCTGTCCAGTTGCCAAGGTGCCATGGTGCCGCCGGAAAGCGCCTGCACCATGGGGGGAGTCAGGATGCCGTCCCCGCCCCGGATGAGCATGGCGGCGAATTTGGCGTAATCCTCCACGGTGGAGCACAGTCCAGCACCGCCGGACTCAAAAGCCGGGCTGCGGTGCATGGTGTAGCAGATGCCCAGATTGTCCGTGGGATAGTGGCGCATCCCGCCGGGGATGCATTCATAGGCTTTCGCCAGCCGGGGCTGCTTCTCCCGGGGGACATAAAAGGCGGTATCCTCCATGCCCAGGGGGGTAAAGAATTCCGTTTTCAGGAAATCGCCGAATTTCTTCCCGCTGACCGTCTCGATCACGGCGCCCAGAATATCCGCCGAAGTGCCGTACATCCATTGGGAGCCGGGTTGAAACGCCAGGCCGCACCGCCCCAGGCGATTTGCGATCTCCATGGTGCTCAGGGGCTCGTCCCCATACAGCCGGTTGCAAACTTCTTCGAATACCCGGGCGCTCTCCTGCCCGGCCTCGTCCGTGCCGGGGTAGGCCAGGCCGGAGGTCATATTCAGCAAATCCTTTATGGTCAGATTCCGCCGGGTGGGAACTTTCTTCCCGTCCTCCCATACCTGCAAATTCCGGTAAGCACTGAGGTACTCCCCCACCGCTGCCCCCAAGTCCAGCTCCCCCCGCTGCACCAGCAGCATCGCCGCCGCAGCGGTGACGGGTTTGGTCATGGAGTAGAGCCGGACGATGGTATCCCGCCGAAAGGGTCTGCCCGCTTCCACATCGGCGTAGCCCGCCTGGGTATAGGCCAGCTCCTCACCATTTTTCAGCACCAGCAGATTTCCCCCGGCAATTTCGTTCCCCTCCACCGCCTGGGTCAAAAGGTCGTGCAACCGAATCGTTAACGCATCCATGCGATATCCTCCTTCGCTTTCTTTCCTCCCATTATAGCCAATCTATCGACAAAGGCAACCATGAAAATGGGACAATGGGAGCAGGAATTTTTGCAATTGCCCAGCCAGTTCTCCCCCGGTTACAGAGGTGCTAAAAACCCGGAGAGCGGAATGCTCTCCGGGTTTTTGCTTTGAACTGGAATCAGCCGCCGAAGACGCTCAGCAGGAAACCTGCGGCGATGGCGGAGCCGATGACACCGGCCACGTTGGGACCCATGGCGTGCATCAGCAGGAAGTTTGCGGGGTTGGCTTTCTGGCCTTCCTTATTGGAAACACGGGCGGCCATGGGCACGGCGGAAACACCGGCGGAGCCGATCAGGGGATTGACCTTGCCCTTGGTGCACAGACACATCACCTGGCCACCGATCAGGCCACCGGCGGTGGAGATGCCGAAAGCGATCACGCCCAGCAGGACGATCTTCAACGTATTGGCAGTCAGGAAAGTGGAGCCGACCATGGTGGAGCCCACGGCAGTGGACAGCAGAATGGTGACGATGTTCATCAGCGCATTCTGCACAGTGTCGCTGAGGCGCTCGGTAACACCGGTCTCCTTGAAGAGGTTGCCCAGCATCAGGCAGCCGATCAGGGAAGCGGTATCGGGCAGCAGCAGCGCCACGAACATGGTAACGACGATGGGGAAGATGATCTTCTCGGTCTTGGAGACGGTACGGGTCTGAACCATCTTGATCTTTCTCTGCTCGGGGGTGGTCAGCGCTTTCATGATGGGGGGCTGAATCAGGGGGATCAGCGCCATGTAGGAGTAAGCGGCCACGGCGATGGCACCCAGCAGATGGGGAGCCAGACGAGTGGTGAGGAAGATGGCGGTGGGGCCGTCGGCGCCACCGATGATGCCGATGGAAGCAGCCTCAGCGCCGGTGAAGCCCATGCAGACGGCACCGAAGAACGCCACGAACACGCCCAGCTGAGCGGCAGCGCCCAGCAGCAGGCTCTTGGGGTTAGACAGCAGGGGGCCAAAGTCAGACA
>CAZTYB010000040.1:0-17704 GCA_964617595.1 uncultured Oscillospiraceae bacterium
TCATCCTGAAGAACGCTGGCGCTTCCAAGCTGGGCGTTATCAAGGTTGTCCGTGCTGCTACCGGCCTGGGCCTGAAGGATGCCAAGGATCTGGTCGACAACTGCCCCAAGACCCTGAAGGAAGCCATCTCCAAGGAAGATGCCGAGAAGCTGGTTGCCGAGCTGAAGGAAGCTGGCGCCGAGGCAGAAATCAAGTAATTGATTCTCTTCTTGTAAAATCAACCTCCGTCAGCAATGGCGGAGGTTTTTTCAGCCTTGTTCCCTTCGAGGAGGAAGCCCATGAATATTGACATTTTTTCCGCACTTGGCGCTGACCGCTTGATTCAGTCTATCGAATCTTTTTTCAGCAGCACCAATTCCTTAATTCCCACATCCGTCGAGAATTTGATCGTTCTGTTTTTTCTTATTTCTGTTTTTGTACTTGGACTGGGATTTGTTTTCCGTCTGTTTTTTGGCAATCGATGTGCAGTGAACCGTGGAATTTCCGGTTTTTTGTCCGTCCTCTTTGTTTATTCCCTTACCACTGTCCTCTATTCTCTGAATCCCTGGAATCTCACAGATTACCTGGCTCCCCTACCCTTTGCCATTTTTCGCACAGATATTCTGATCATCACTTCCTCTGCATTTTCCGGCCTGTCGCTCCTGTGTTCCCAGTTGCTGTCATTGATCATACTGTGCTTTCTTATTCATCTTTCAAATTTTCTGCTCCCCAATTGCCGGTCTTTTCTATTATGGCTCGTGGTACGTATCCTCTCCATTGCCCTGTCCATTGCACTTTTTCTGGGTGCAAATTTGGCACTTAACACGTTTTTCCCCGCTGCTTTTGCTCAATCCGCACCGATCGTCCTGGTGGCTACCCTTGGTTGCACACTGCTTATCAGTCTGTTCAACCCCTTGCTATGCATTCTGTTTACAGCAGCCAACCCCATTATTGGACTTTTGTATACTTTCTTCTTTTCAAATACCATTGGCAAGAATTTGACACGGGCTGTACTTTCCGCTGTGATGGTCTATGGCCTATTCTATGCGATGGAGTATTTTGGTTTTAGTGTGATCGATATCACGTCAGGAGCTTTGCTCCGCTTCTCTCCTTTCGCAGCCGTACTCATTGGAATATGGTATGTTTTTGATGCGAAATTATAAAGAGCTGGATTCCCGTTTGGGGAATCCAGCTCTTTTTAAATGGCTTTAATGGCATTGATCACGCCGTTGACACTTTGCGTATCCACGGATTCCATTTGACCATTATCGTAAGCCTCAGCTACTGTAGGATCAATGGGGAGCCGTGCCAGGATGGGCAAATTATTCTCCGCCGCAATTTCGTCCAAATGACTCTTGCCGAAAACATTGATCTTTTTGCCACAGTCCGGGCACTGGAGATAGGAATAATTCTCCACAAAGCCCAGCACAGGTATATGCATCATGTTAGCCATCTTAACGGCCTTGTTCACGATCATAGAGACCAAATCCTGGGGACTGGTAACGATAACGATGCCATCCACAGGCAGGCTCTGAAAGACCGTCAGCGGCACGTCACCGGTTCCTGGAGGCATATCTACGAAGAGATAATCCACATCCTCCCAAATCACATCCGTCCAAAACTGCTTCACTGCACCCGCAATAACCGGCCCACGCCATACAACAGGGTCAGCCGGGTTATCCAGCAGGAGATTGATGGACATAACCTGAATACCGCTCTTCGTCAGAGCAGGATAAAGGCCATCCTCATTCGCTCCCTGGCACTCCGTTACGCCGAAAGCGGTGGGTGCCGATGGGCCGGTGATATCCGCATCCAGAACGCCTACCCGTTTCCCATCTCTCGCCATTGCAACCGCCAGGAGGGAGGTTACTGTGGATTTACCCACACCGCCCTTGCCGGAAACGACTGCAATCACTTTCTTGATATTGGATTTTGGATTCGGCTTCGCCAGCAGGCTTTCAGTCTTACGATCTGCACAATCCGAACCGCAGGAAGCGCAATTTCCATTACACGAACTCATTTTTCTTATGCTCCTTTAATATTCCATACTGATATCATTTTTTGGATCAGCTCCATAAGCAGTTCCAATTCTTGATAAAATATTCTACCCCGGAATAAACCGTTGTAATGACGATCACTGCACTGACTAAAATGCCAATTACGTGATTTCCCGGGAAAAGCATCCATACGATCAGTCCGACCATTGTACTGGCCGTCTTCACCTTTCCGCTCCATGCAGCGGCGATCACATTTCCCTTGCCAACGGCAATCAGCCGTAATCCGGTGACAGCAAATTCCCGTGTCAATACAATCATCAAAGCCCATGCGGGAAAACGTCCCCACTGGCAGAACATCGTCATCACCGCTATGGTAAGAAGTTTGTCCGCAAGAGGGTCCAGAAATTTGCCAAAATCACTCACCTGGTTATATTTTCGAGCAATTTGTCCGTCCAAATAATCGGATACGCTTCCAAGGATGAAGAAAAACAGAGAAATCCACATCCATACGCCGGAGTTCCCCCCGCTTAGGTAAAGCGTAAGCATCATTAAGGGAATCAAGAACACTCGAATCAACGTGATCTTACTTGCGGTTGTCACTGTTCTGCCTCCTCATAAATGTATCCGGTCAAATCTCCATCCTGAGTGCCGTCAATGGTCACTTTCACAAAATCACCCTCATGGAGCGGTTCCGGTGCAGCAATCCAAACACGGCCGTCAATTTCCGGGGAATCTGCATAGGTTCTGCCGTAAAACTGCTGGAATTCTTCATCGAATCCATCCACCAGCACATCCAGGGTCTTACCCACCATGGATGCATTGTAGTCATCCATAATTTGTGACTGGAGCATCTCAACTTTCTGCGCCCGCTCCATGGCGATATCGGCATCCACGTGCTCCATTTCCGCTGCTTTCGTACCATCTTCCGGAGAGAACGGGAAAGCACCGACCCGTTCCATGCGCACTTCTTGCAGGAAATCGCACAGTTCCTGGAACTCCGCTTCTCCCTCGCCGGGCAGCCCGGTAATGAGGCTGGTGCGGATCACAAGTCCCGGGATGTTGCTTCGCAGTTTCGCCAACAGACGGCGCAGGAATTCGCCATTGCCACGGCGGTTCATCAGCTCCAGAATATGGTCGTTGCAATGTTGGATGGGGATATCCAGATACTTGACGATCTTGGGCTCCTGCGCCATTACTTTGATAAATTCATCGTCAATCTCATCGGGATAAACATAATGAACCCGAATCCATTGGAGACCCTCTATCTGGCACAATTCACGAAGTAGCTCCGGCAGCAGCCGACGGTGCTCCGGCAAATCGGTGCCATAGCGGCTGGTATCCTGCGCAACCACGATCAGTTCCTTAACCCCGGTCGCTGCCAACATACGAGCCTCGTAAAGCACATCATCCATCTTTCGGCTGCGGTATTTCCCCCGCAGGGACGGAATCACGCAATAAGAGCAGCGATTGTCGCATCCCTCTGCAATTTTGATATAGGCATAGTGCTGCGGTGTAGTCAGGATGCGCCAGGTCTCTTCCTCCGGGGCATCGATAGAGCCGAAAGAGCGAACCGTATGCCCCTCCAGAAGCGACTGAATCGCAGGGACAATTTCTGTATAGCTGCCGGTACCGAGGACACCGTCAACTTCCGGCATTTCTTTCAGGATTTCGTCCTGATACCGCTGAGAGAGGCAACCTGTGACCAAAATTTTGCCGATCTGCCCCTCCGCTTTCAGCGCCCCGGCCATCAGAATATGGTCGATTGCCTCGGACTTTGCGGAATCGATGAATCCGCAGGTATTGATAACGACCACATCGCACCCGGCAATCTGTCCGCTGACATCATAACCCGCTTCCTGAACACGGTACATCATCCGCTCACAGTCCACCTGGTTTTTGGCACAACCAAGGGAAATAAAACCAATTACTGCCATTTATGTATCCTCCGGAAAATCATCGGAATCAAAAGATAAATCATTCAACGCTTCACGAATTGTACGATAGCTGTGCCCACGGCGGATCAGTGCATCCACCGCCCGCTTCACCTGGCGGTTATCGCCGGGGTCAGCAATTCTGGATCTGAGAAAAGTTTTGATTTTCTCCTCCTGGTCGGGATAATCAGCCAAAGCCGATTCCCAAAAGGATTTGGGAATCCTTTTTTCATACAGTGCCTGTTTTGCTCTGGCCAAACCATATCCCTTGGAAATGCAGGAATGAACGATTTGCTCCGCCGTCTTCTGATCGTCCAGCAGATTCATTTCCTCCAACCAGGAAACAGCCTGCCTGGCACAGTCGGGTTCCTCCCCTTTCTGGATCAGGCGGCTCTCCAATTCTTTCTTGGAAACACCGGTAGCGGAAATGATCCGAACCGCCCGCATTTTTGCAGAGGTCTCCTGTGCACTCTGAACCAGTCGATGATAGTCCTCCTGGCTCAGTTCCATCCCGGAATAAAGGGCAAAATCCTCCACGGTTTGACGATACAAGCGCATGACCGTCCCATCCGAGAATTGGACGAAATAGCGCCCTGCCCGATCCGGTGCGGTTTTCAGGCAATCAATCCTCATCATCGAAATCGTCGGCACTTACGGCGATGGGGCGCTCTGCGGCTTTGGCGGGCGCTTTGGGTGCACCGCCGGTAAGCTTCCACAAATTCTCCCGCACTTCTGCTTCCACCCGCTCGGCAATTTCCGGCCGCTCCATCAGGTAGGCTTTCACGCTGTCTTTTCCCTGGCCAATGCGTTCTTCGCCCATGCTGAACCAGCTGCCGCTCTTCTGAACAATGTCCATCTGAACTGCCAGATCGATCAGTTCGCTCCACTTGGAAATACCCTGACCATACATGATGTCAAAAATAGCTTCCCGGAAAGGAGGAGCAACCTTATTCTTGACAACCTTTACACGGGTCTTATTGCCAACTACGTTTCCGTTCTCCTTAATGGATTCCACTCTGCGGACATCCAATCGAACAGAGGCATAGAATTTCAGCGCATTGCCGCCGGTGGTGGTTTCCGGATTACCGTACATCACGCCGATTTTCATACGGAGCTGATTGATGAAGATGACAACGCAGTTGGTTTTGGAAATAGTACCGGCCAGTTTGCGCAATGCCTGGGACATCAGCCGAGCCTGGAGGCCAACGAATGTATCCCCCATTTCGCCTTCGATCTCCTGCTTGGGAACAAGCGCCGCTACCGAGTCAACGACAACCGCATCCACCGCACCGGAACGAACCAATGCGTCGGTGATCTCCAGCGCCTGTTCACCGGTGTCCGGCTGGGAAACGAGCAAATTCTCGATATCCACGCCCAGTGCTGATGCATAAACGGGATCCAGTGCGTGCTCCGCATCCACGAAAGCCACTTCCCCGCCCCGCTTCTGCGCTTCCGCCAGAATGTGCAGGGCAAGCGTAGTTTTACCGGAGGATTCGGGACCGTAAATCTCGATGATTCTTCCCTTGGGGACACCGCCGATGCCCAGCGCTGCATCCAGCGCCAGCGAGCCGGTGGGAATCGCTTCCACATTCATCTCCGGCCGGTCACCCAGGCGCATTACCGTTCCCTTGCCAAAACTCTTGTCAATTTGTGCCAGGGCTGTCTGCAATGCTTTTTTCTTATCAGATGCGGGGGTCGGGGCTTCGTACACTGTCTTTTTCGTAGCCATTGTTTATTATCCTTTCCCACTGAGCCGTGCAAGAACGGCTCGTTCTCTATCATTATAATCTTTTTTTCTTTCCAGAATGGTATAGCCGGATTCTTCCAGAAGATCGCACACAGCATCGCCCATTCCGAAACCAAATTCAAAACAAAGATATCCCTCCTGCTTCAACACAGGGGTGAAATTTCGAATGATCGAGCGGTAGAAATCCAATCCATCCTCACCGCCATCCAGGGCAAGATGGGGTTCATATTCTCCAACGCTTTTGGGCAGTTGCTCCATTTCCTGGCTGGTAATATAGGGCGGGTTGGAGACGATCATATCAAATTTCCCCAGGAATACCGGCGGCTCTTTTCGCGCATCCACCTGAAATGTGCTCATTCGCCCCCCAAGGAAATTGCGGGCGATATTCTTTTTGGCGACCGCCAAAGCCTCTTTGGAAATATCTGCGAGGGTAACCCGGGCATCCTTGACCCGGCTGGCGATAGCAAGCCCGATGCAGCCGGAACCACAGCACAGATCCAGGATTCTGGGATCTTTCTCCAGGAACAGCCCACGATTGATGGCCAATTCCGTAACGGCGCAGGTATCATCCCGGGGAATCAGCACATCCTGATTTACAAACAGCTTCATCCCGTAAAATTCCCATTCCCCAAGGACATATGCCAGTGGCTCTTCCCGGAGCAGTCGGCGTACTCCATCCCGCACCCGGCTGATCAACTCCTCCGCCGCCGGGGCATCCATTTGTGCCAGCAGTTGCTCCGGCAATTTACCGGAGAAAGTACAGATCAAATCTCGGGCAATCAGTCCCGCCGTCTGCTGCGACTCAATCTGGCAAAGGGCATTTCGGGTGGATAAATAAAGCTCCTGATGGGTCATTACCACAGGTCACTTCCTTCCTTTTCAGGAAGTACTGCTTTGACAGCAGCAATACCAACTTCAATCATGCTGTCATCCGGCTCGTTGGTGGTGAAATTCTGCATCCACATACCGGGCGCAGTAATCACTTTCGTGAACCAATTATCGTGCCGACCTGCCCAGCGGTTAATTTCATAGGTAATGCCAACAACCAGCGGGAGTAGCAGCAATTTAAAAAGAATCATGATCAGTCGATACACTCCGCTGCCACGCATTTGCTCCAGCTGAGGGCATACAGACAACAGCAGTGATGATGCGATGGAGAAAATCAAAATAGAAATCACCATAACCACCAGCAAAAAGCTTGTGCCACAACGGGGATGCAGACGGGTCTGCGCCCGGACATTTTCAACGGTAAGCGGCAATCCGGCCTCATAGCAGCGGATGGTTTTGTGCTCTGCGCCGTGGTAGCCAAAAACTCGTTTCATTTCGCCCATGCGGGAGACCAGAATCATATAGGCCATGAAGATGACCATTCGAATCAATCCCTCCACCAGATTCAGTGCCAGATTGCTCTTAATCCATCCATCCATAAAGCTGGAAATCACCATCGGCAGCAAGAAAAACAGCACAACGGACAATCCAACGCCCATAACCATGGCAATTCCAACAACAACTCTCTGGAAGACTTCATTGCCCAGCATTTTCTCAAGCCACTTGTCGAGTTTGCTGGGCTCCTCCTGCATTTCCTCCGGTGCCAGATCAGCAGAGCGCATCAGCGCCTTGATGCCGACCAATTGGGAATCGAAGAAATTTAAAACTCCACGAATGAATGGCCAGCTTTTCACCGATTTGGGCGGATTCAATTTTCTTGGATGAACCTCTGTCTCAATCCCCTTTGACGTGCGGACGACAATTGAATCTTTCTCCGGGCCACGCATCATGATGCCCTCAATCAAAGCCTGCCCGCCGATAGAGGTTTTGAATTTTTCCTGTGCTGGAGCGTTCTTTGTATTTGCCATAGTGTTCCTTTCTCTACTGGGTAACCGGCAGGGCTATCGTCACCATTGTGCCGCCTCCGGCTGCATTTTCCAGGGTCAAGCTGCCATTATGCAGCTCCATGATTTCTTCGCAAACGGCCAAACCAATTCCCGTTCCCCGGGCTTTGGAACTGCCTTTATAAAATTTCTTTTTCACCAAGCCCAATTCATCCTCCGGGATGCCGGGGCCGAAGTCACGAATGCGAACCACCACATTCTCATCTTCCAAATCAATGCTGGCCTCGATTCGTTTTCCCTCTCCGCCGTGCTTCGCTGCATTGTCCAATACATTCAGGAAAACCTGACGAAGTCGCTGGCCATCGCAGGGGATCTCCGGGATTTCATTATCGTTTTCCAAATATTCCAGGGTGATGCCATCCTGTGCCAGTCGGCTACTGTACATATAGACGGTGTCCTCAAATTCGCCGCGGATATCCGTCTGCTCCACATTCAGTGTCATCCTGCCATCCTGCATTCGGGTGAAATCCAGCAGTTCCATAACCATGCCGGTCAGGCGCTTCGCCTCACTGGAAATGATTTTCATTCCCTGGCGGGTATCGTCATCCATCTTGTCGTCAGAGAGCAGTGTCTCGCTCCAGCCGTTGATCACCGTAAGGGGGGTGCGAAGTTCGTGGGACAATTGGGAGATGAATTCCCCCTGCATTTTTTCATTCTGGCTGATTTTAGTGGACATTTCGTTGATTGCATCCGCTAGGTCACGGATCTCATCGTCATATCGGGTCTGAATCTGCGCACCGTAACTTCCGTTGGCGATTCGTTTCGCTTTCTGAGTTATCTCCGCTACCGGGATCATAATCGAACGCATAAAGAACCCGCCGCTGAGCAGCACCACTGCCAGGAATGCAATCAATACCCCAAGGGAAACACAGGCGACGTAAAAAATCTGTTGGTTCACCAGACGGGTGGATGTAGCCAGGCGGAAGACCCCAACCACTTCCCCACTGCTGTAAATCAGCGGGCTGCAAATGGAAATAATATGCTCCTGCGTTATGGGGTCAACCCCAACAAATTGCTCACAGGCACGGGAACTGAGCGCCTGGGTAATTTCCGGTGTTACGGGAGAATCGCTCCCCCAAAGGCCATAGGATGTGGCGACGAGGCGCCCATCCTTGTCGATAAATTGCAGCTCGATCACATCTTTTGATTCATAGCTGCGGGCATAGGCAATGCAGGCCTCATAAAATTCCGTGTAATCCTGATAGGAATTATCTGAGAAGAAGAGCGTTGCCGATTGCGCCCGGTGCTTCATGTCCGCCTGCATATTAGAATAATAGTATGCTGCATAGGATGCCGTAACCGCTGCAACACAAACAAATCCAAGTGCAAAAATGACACCGAACGTGTTGGTGAGCCATCTCCGTTGCAGACCGTGGAGCCGTTTTCTTTTCTTACCCATTCCGCTTTATGCGCCCCATTTATAGCCGTAACCCCACACGGTGGTAATATAGGTGGGATTGGCAGTGTCATCTTCTATTTTGATACGAAGGCGACGGATATTAACATCCACAATCTTCAATTCCCCTTCGTAGTCACGTCCCCACACCGCAGCAAGAATATCCTCCCGGGACAGTGCACGGCCGGGATTCTGCATGAACAGTTTCAGGATTGCATACTCCACCTGAGTCAGGCGAATGCGGTTGCCGGACTTTTCCAGGGTATGGTTGCGGGTGTTCATTACGAACGGCTCCTGAATCAGCAGCTCGGAGCTGACCACGTTTTCTCCGCCAATGCGGCGAAACAGTGCATCGATCCGGGCGGTAAGCTCCGCAGGAGAAAATGGCTTGGTCACATAGTCATCGGCACCGGTCATAAGCCCGGTGATCTTGTCCATCTCCTGGGTTCTGGCCGTGAGCATGATGATGCCGATTTGTTTGCTGGTGGCGCGAATGCGGCGGCAAACCTCGAATCCATCCATATCCGGCAACATAATATCCAATATTGCAACGCCAATATCCGGGTTCTCCGCCAGGCGATCCAGCGCCTCCTGACCGGTTCCAGCCTCAATGGCATCATAGCCCGCCCGTGTCACATTGATCACAACAAAGCTACGGATATTCACTTCATCTTCCAATATCAAAACTTTTTTCATTTTCTATGTCACCTCTTAAGATTGAGAAGCATTCCATTCCTGACGAATCAGGTGGAAATTCTCCTGAAGATAACTTTCCGTCATGCCGTATATTGCGGAGCCGGACTCCAATTTTGCTGCATAAACCGCATCCTCGCCCCGGTAGAGCGCAAACCGATTCTGTGTCGCTGCCTGGGAATCACGGTCTTTACCCGTAAGGGTATAAATCGTAAAGACCGGAACAGCCGTACCATAGCTGTTATTCCACATCAGGAACGTATAGGTACTCCCGGTTTTCTCCGCTGCAAGGCGGTCAATCCATTCGCTTTGCAACTGGATATACCATCCGTCATCAAAATTATGGAAAGTATAGAGCTTGTTTGCTTCCTGCCCGTCAATATCCACACTGAACCAGCGAACCAGATTCTGTTCGGTGGTATTGTACATCATATTGAGCAAACTGGGAAGCTCCAGGATGCCGTCACCGTCCAAATCCTCGGCAAAAACCATATTGTTATGAAGCGGCTGCATACTCGTCACAATTTCACTGGTACGAACCACATTCGTAAAAACATTCTCCTTCAGGGCCAATATATCCGTCACGATCACATTGTCCAGGAAAGCTCCGGCAATATAAACCGCCGGTTCCCCACTGGACAGTGTGTTCACCGTCATTCGCTGGATATACTCCGGCGGGACGGAAAGCATCGCCTCGGGAGAAGAAGACATGGTGCCGTTACTGTAGCGGTAGAGCCTTGCCACGGCATTGCCAGAGGTGGAATTCCCGCCCTGTACGATCATCAGCTCGCTTCTTCCATCTGCATCCAAATCGCACACCAGGAAATTGACATACACCATGCTTTTAATCTTATTGGATTGACCGGAAGCGAAAGAATAGGCTGCAACCGTCCGGGTCACCTTTTCGGTAAGCTGGGTACCAACGATCAGCTCGCTTCCGCCGATCCCATCTATATCCGCATACTGCACCTGCTCAAAGGCGGCACCCTTACATTCGATGGTCTCCCATAATTCGAAATTTTCATTCTCTAGCTGGTGGATAATCAGGATTTGCAGTACATCCCCCTGGGAGGATTTGGTAAAAATCAGATATTCCTCTCTTCCGTCCCCATCCAAATCTGCCGCCTGGACAGATTCCTGGTTGGCACCGGAAAAGGGTGCTGCGTAAACGCTTCCGTCCATTGCAGATTCGATCACCGTGCGGAGGTTGTTATTTCGCTCCGATCTGCGGGGCAAAGCGTACATTTCGTCAATGGTTTTTGCTGCACAGCCACCCAAAAGCAGAATCAGCAGCATTGCCAGCAGCACAAGCCGCATCCCTTTTTTCAAGCCCTCAGCTCCTTCCATCATTTGATTATAACATATTCCGCCCAAAAAGGAAAGCTATTTCAGTACAACATTTGCTTCCCCCAGCACATTTTTTAGCTCGTTGATCATAGAATTGCGCAAAAGGCAATGGACATGGTAGCGCTTGCGGGTATCTGCGAAGAAGACAACCGCTGTACTCTCTCCGGGGAACATATTAACGATCGCATTCACTTTCCGGTGTTCCCTGCATTCATATGTGGGTAAGCGCAGATACAGGGTTGCATCCTGGGGTGGCTGCGGTTTTGCCGGAATCCACTGGTTCAGGAACCGCTTCGCATACGGGTCAGAGAAATCAGACATTGGCCGCACACGGTTAACAATGATCTGGGGCTCCTTTTCCTCACGGATGGACAGTTTCCCCACAACGATGACCGGTGCATTTTCTTTGATGTATCCTCCGTGTTCGTTCAATGCTTTGGAGAACACGATCAATTCAATGGCCGCCGTGTCATCCTCGATGGTTACGTATGCCATTGTGGAATTATTACGAGTCAGTTTGATTTTGATGCTTTGAACGATTCCGGCAATACTGACGATCTGCTCATCCTGGTAGGGGCAATCCTCACCGGTGAGGGTGGAAATGGGAACGACACTGGTGTCTTTCAGCAGCGGACGGTAATCGTCCATGGGGTGGCCGGAAATATAGATGCCGGTAGTCTCCTTTTCCATCGCCATTAGCTCTGCCCTGGGCAGCTCAGGCAAACTGGGGATGGACAGGTTCGCTGATGATTCTTTCTCAGACAGCATGGAGAACAACCCCATCTGACCCTCCAAATTCTTTTTCCGGGTAGAAGAGACACTCATCATCATTTTTTCATATACGGAAAGCAATTCACTCCGATGATAGCCAAAGCAGTCCATTGCGCCGCATTTGATAAAATTCTCTACCGCACGTTTGTTGATTTCTCCCTCACCCATGCGCTCCAGAAAATCTTCCAGATTCTTAAATGCGCCTCCCTGCTTTCGCTTCTGAACCATGGTACGGATCAAACCGTGCCCAACATTTTTTACCGCCCCCAGCCCGAAGCGAATGCACTCCCCCTCCACTGCAAAATGATCATCGGAGTGGTTTATATCCGGGGGTAGCGTTTCAATGCCGATTTCCTTGCACTCGGCAATGTACCCGGATATCTTCTCAGCAGAATCCAGGACGGAGGTCATCAGTGCCGCCATATACTGCTTCGGATAATGACACTTTAAATAAGCCGTCTGGTAGGCAACCACCGCATAGCAGACGGCATGAGCCTTGTTAAAGGCATAATTGGCGAAATCCACGATTTCATCATAAATGGACTGCGCCACGGCTTCGCTGACTCCGTTACCGATGCAGCCGGTGATGGATTGGGCAGGGTCACCATAGACGAAGACCTTTCGCTCCTGCTCAATGATCTTCATCTTCTTTTTGGAGATTGCCCGGCGGATATTATCCGCCTGACCCATGGTATAGCCGCCCAGAGTCCGGAAGATCTCAATCACCTGCTCCTGATAGACGATACAGCCATAGGTAACACGAAGGATCGGCTCCAGCAGAGGCGTTTTATAGGTGACTTTTTTGGGGTCCAGTTTATTGGCGATAAAGGTCGGGATGGAGTCCATGGGGCCGGGACGATACAGGGCGACGATTGCCGTGATATCCTCGATGGAGCTGGCACGCATATTCACGCAGACCCCGGTCATTCCTGCAGACTCCAGCTGGAATACGCCCTGGGTCTTTCCCTCAGCCAGCATGGAGAATGTTTCCGGGTCATCATCCGGTATTCTGTCAATCAGAAAATCCGGCTCTAATTGCTGAATCTGCTGCTCTGCATCCCGGATCACCGTCAGATTTCGCAGCCCCAGGAAGTCCATTTTCAGCAACCCCAGCTCTTCAATGGTGGTCATGGTATACTGGGTGACGATGGTATTGTCATTGGTGGACAGGGGCACATAGCTGTACACGGGATCCGCTGTGATCACAACGCCGGCAGCATGGGTGGAGGTGTTCCGGGGCATCCCCTCCAGGGACATGGCCGTATCGATGAGCGTGCGGATCCGATCATTCTGGCTGTACATTTCTTTGAGCTTCGGGACGGTGGCAATCGCTTCTTTCAGAGTGATGTGGGGAGTGGCGGGCACCAGTTTTGCAACCACATCCGTCTCCGCATAAGTGAAATTCAACGCCCGGCCAACATCCCGGATGGCGCCCCTGGCCGCCATCGTGCCAAAAGTTGCAATCTGCGCCACGTGGTCAGCGCCGTATTTCCGGGTGACATATTCGATCACTTCTCCCCGGCGCTCCTGGCAGAAGTCCGTATCAAAGTCCGGCATACTCACCCGCTCCGGATTCAGGAAACGCTCAAAAATCAGGGAATACTTCATGGGATCCACTTCCGTGATATGCATACAGTATGCTGCAATGGAAGCTGCACCGGAACCACGTCCGGGTCCAACAGGGATGCCCTGCTCCTTGGCATAACGGATGAAGTCCCAGACGATCAGATAGTAATTCACATACCCCATCCGGCTGATCACGTCGATTTCATATTCCAGCCGCTGTTTGTATTCCTCCGGTTCCTGGGGGTAACGCTCCCGAAATCCATCGTAACACAATTTGCGGAAATATTGCTCATTGGTAAATTCCTTTGGAACCGGGAACGAGGGCAAATGATATTCATGAAAAACGAAATCCAGATTACATTTTTCGGCAATTTTTACCGTATTCTCAAAGGCTTCGTCACATCCGGGGAAGAGGGAACGCAGCTCCGCCTCACTCTTCAAATAAAAATCATCAGAAGCGAAGCGCATCCGGTTTTCGTCATCCACGGTTTTTCCGGTCTGGATACACAGCAGTACATCCTGCATTGCGGCATCTTCCCGGCGGAGGTAGTGGGCATCATTGGTTACCACCAAGGGCAGTCCGGTCTCCCTTGCAATGCGGCGAACCCCCTGGTTCACCGCTCGCTGCTCCGGGATACCGTGATCCTGCAATTCCAGATAGAAATTGCCATCGCCCATAATTTGTGCCATTTTCAGAGCGTATTCCTTGGCAGAATCATAGGATTCCTCCATCAGATACTGGGGGATGGCTCCCGCCAAGCAGGCGGACAGGGCAATCAGCCCCTCGTGCCGCTCCTGGAGGAGATCCAGATCGATTCTGGGTTTCCCATAAAAACCGTGGATGAATGCCTCGGATACCATATAGCAGAGATTCTCGTATCCCGTTCGGTTCTTGCACAACAGCACAAGATGATAGGGGTCATTGTCAACCCCGTGGATCCGGTCGGACATCAGCCGCCGTGTCACGTATACTTCGCACCCGATAATGGGCTTAATGCCCGCTGCTTTGGCTGCCTTGTAGAAATCGATACAGCCATACATCACGCCGTGATCGGTAATGGCGATGGTATCCTGCCCAAGTTCCTTTACCCGATCCATCATTCGGTCGATACGGCAGGCACCGTCCAGCAGGCTGTACTCCGTATGTACATGTAAATGGACAAAACTCATGTTTCTTCCCCCGCTGCCAGCTGCACCAAGCGTTTCAGACGGTGGCTCATTGCCGGCTTTGATATTTTCGGTTCGATCATCTCCGCAAGCTCTGCCAGAGAGGATTCAGGATTTCCCTCCCTGAGCAGTGCTGCTTCCTTGATTTTGGGTGGGAGGGACTGGAATAGGTTCTTCTCCCGCAAGATGCGAATGGCGTTCAGTTGTTCCTGGGATGCTTCCACAACCTTTGTGATGTTGGCATCGTCGCAGTTGCACCGCCGATTGACCTGGTTATTCAGTTCCCGCTCCAGCCTGGCCTCGATGATTCCCATGGAGGCCACTGAAGCTCCCAGAAAGGTTAAAAAGTCAGCGATTTGTTCGCTTTGCTTCAAATAGACGACCCGTGCTCCGCTCCGGGATGCGATTTTGGGTGCGAAGCCCAGAGTTTCCTGAATCAGAACATAGCACTCTTTTGCTACGCTTTGGTGAGTGGTCGCCAGCTCCAAATGGTATGCCTTTTCAGGGTCGGTTACGCTGCCCCCGGCCAAAAACGCCCCCCGCAGGAACGAGGTCTTGCAGCAGTCGTTTTCAACCACCGGCAAATTGACGTGTAATGAGAAAGTTTCTTTCCGGTCGAATCCAAATGCGCCCATGACCGATGCAATCTTTTCTCCATCCAATATCTGAAAAACAAGTTTTCCGCTTCTCCCCTCGCCGGATTGACTGTCAAATCCAAAGCCGAAAGCTTTCTTGAACAATTTGGGCAGTAATGCAGCAAAATCGGCACTTTCTGTAATTATCTTGATGGAATCATTCCGAAAAGTATTACAAAAAAGGAGAATACCAAAGCATTCCGCCAGTGCACAGCAGGTATTTTGGGGGAATGTGCGGCATATTTCCGCTTTTGCAGCGGAGGAAAAAGAGCGCATCCTGTTCACCTCTTTTACCAAATTCGAATCTCCGGTTCCAGCTGAATGCCAGAATGTTCATAGACTTTCTGGGCGACCTGCCGCAGCAGGCTCTTCACATCCTGCGCAGTTGCCTGTCCCAGATTGATGGCAAATCCCGTATGTTTGGAGGAAATGGCTGCATTTCCAACCTGGAATCCTTTTAGCCCTGCCTCCTGGATCAATGCGGCGGCATAGCCGCCGGAGGGACGCTTGAACGCCGAACCGGCGGAGGGATAATCCAGCGGCTGGGAGGCAAGGCGCTTCGTCTGTAGCTCTTTCATTTTGGAGCGAATCTCCTCCTGAGGCAGTGGAGCTAGGCGGAACACTGCGCTGAGCACGATTTCACCACTGGCTTGTAACGCACTGTGGCGATAGGAAAAATCTAATTCTTCTGCCCTGCGCTCCAGTTGTTCCCCTCCCGGAGTAAGAACGCAAACACTTTCGCAAATCTGGCTGATTTCTCCCCCATAGGCACCGGCGTTCATATATACGCCGCCGCCAACGGTTCCGGGAATGCCATGGGCGAATTCCAAACCGGATAACCCCTGGTTGGCGGCAAAAACAGCCGCCCGGGACATGGTTACACCCGCCATTATCTGGATTCGATTCCCACTCAGGCAAGTCATACCGTTCATGCAGTCCTTCAGGCAAATAACCAATCCGGCTACTCCCTCGTCGGGAGCCAGAATATTGGTTCCGGCACCAAGGATACGATATGGTATGTCCAATTCTCTGGACACTTTTAGGAGCGCAGCCAATTCCTCTGTACTTTTGGGGAACGCCATTACCTGTGCAGGTCCGCCGATACGAAAGGAGGTATGCCTGCTCAGTGGTTCCTGCAATCGGAGCTCTATTTCCGGCAGAAATTCTGCAATCTTTTCCTGAATTGAGTTAAATTCCACAATAAACGCCTCCGGGTGTTTAACTATGACCAGTATACCACAGCTTGTGGATTTCTGCAACCACAAACGCAGAAATCCGCCGGAGGATTGATCCTCCGGCGGTCATGTGCGTATCAGTTCAGGGGCAGAAAATTACTTTTCAACGATCTCCAGCACATCCATGGGGCAAACTTTCACGCAGATGCCGCAGGCAATGCACTTGGAAACGGGGCTTTCGGGTTTGAGAACCATGACCTTGGTGGGGCAGACCTCAACGCACTTGCCGCAGCCGACACAGTTCTTCTTATTGATCATGTAAACGCCGGTCTTGGGATTCTGGGTAATGGCATCATGTTCACAGGTTTTCATGCACTTGCCACACTGGATGCACACATTGGGCTTTGCACCGGTACCCTTGGCTACGATCTTGATGCAGCTGAGGTCTTGGTTAAACTCCTTATAGAAAGCCTGGGAGCAAGCACGAACGCACTCCAAACAAGCCATGCACTGGGAATCTTTTTTTACCGAGAGCTTCTTCATATTAGAACGACTCCTTTATATTTTTATAGAAATGGGACTTTCTTATGATATTATACATGAAAATTTGAAAATAGCAATGGCAATTTTTAAATCTCGTCAGATTTTGCGACTGAAAAAAGAAATTTGAGTGCAGCCTTGCATAATAAGCTGTATGATTCTCTCCAATCTGGGAATACTCCATATGAATCAAAGCATTTGGGAGGAAAATGATGAAAACTGCAATACAATTCCTTTGTGCCGTCATGGTTTTGGCTGTGCTCCTCTCCGGTTGCCGGGCAAACACGGCCAAAAATACGGTAACGGAAGCAACTACTGTACCAACTACGGAAGCGACTACCGCTCCAACCACGCAGCCAACCACCGAACCAACAACCCTGCCCACAGTTCCGGAAACGACCGTTCCAACGGAAGAGCCCACGGTGATCCCGGATGCCAGAAGCGGCCTTGCTGACGAAAACGGCACACTGCCCGACAGTAGCGAAACATTGAAGTAAGGAGCAATACCCGCTCCCCGGTCAACCGAGAAATGCGTAAGCATGGTTCGGCTCCGGTGCGGAATAATCGTCCCAGGGGGTGAAGCAGAATGAATTTAAAGGGAATCGCCATCACCGCAGGTATCGGCGCAGCAGCCGGAATGGTAGCGGTGCTTGCCATGCCACGGAATAATCCCACCCGGAAGCTGGCATCCAAAGCAGCTGACAAGGTGGAAGACTTGGCATGGAAAGTATCGGATACCATTACCGAGAAGCTGGATGCAGACACCTAAAATCACGCCAGTCACGTATCCATCGCACCAGATGATGCAATGCGAATCATAACCACCGGCCGTGCCGGTGGTTTGCACTAGCCCCCTTAGGGCATTTTT
>CAZTYB010000041.1:0-16711 GCA_964617595.1 uncultured Oscillospiraceae bacterium
GTAGATCTTTAGCCGGCGCCCCTTGTCCGTGGGGGGCTGCACCCGGGCGGTGGCATCGGCCAGGACACTGTTCAGTGCACCGGTGGTGATGCGTTTGGTGTTCTGGGCATGGACATCCTGGATCACCTGGAAGAGCTTGTCCACCCGCTGACCGGTGAGGGCGGAGAGGAACACCACCGGGGCATAGAGCATATAGCTCAATCCCTGGCGCACATCCGCCTCTTTGTCCCGCATGGTGTTGGTCTCTTTGTCCTCCACCGCATCCCATTTATTTACCACGATAACGGCGGCTTTCCCCGCCTCGTGAACCAGACCGGCGATTTTGGTATCCTGCTCGGTAACGCCCTCGTTGGCATCCACCAGAATCAGGCATACATCCGCCCGCTCGATGGCGTTGATGGAGCGCATATTGGAGTAACGCTCGATCATATCGTCCACCTTGCTCTTGCGGCGCATACCGGCGGTATCGATGAAGCAGTATTTGCCCGTCTCGTTCTCATAATAGGAGTCGATGGCATCCCGGGTGGTGCCGGCGATATTGGATACGATCACCCGCTCCTCCCCAAGAATGCGGTTGAGCAGACTGGATTTACCCACATTGGGCTTGCCAACGATGGCGACTTTGATCAGGTCGTCATCTTCCTGCGAACCGTCATCTTCCGGGATATTCTCCAGCACCCAGTCCAGCAGGTCGCCGGTGCCATGGCCATGGACGGCGGAGGTTTCGAACAGGTCGCCAATGCCCAGGGCGTAGAATTCATATACGTCCGGATTGGTCGGCCCCACGGAGTCGCATTTGTTGACGGCCAGGGCAACGGGTTTGCCGGATTTGCGCAGCATGGTGGCCACGTCCTCGTCGGCGGCGGTAACGCCGGAACGCACGTCCGCAACCATGATGATGGCATCGGCCAGCTCGATACCGATCTCCGCCTGGCGGCGCATAAATTTCAGCATATCGCTGTCGGTGCCCGGCTCGATACCGCCGGTATCCACCAGACTGAATGTCCGTCCGCACCATTCGCATTCGCCATAGATACGGTCACGGGTAACACCGGGGGTATCCTCCACGATGGAGGTGCGCTGACCGGTGAGCTTATTAAAGAGCATGGACTTTCCGACATTGGGGCGACCGATGATCGCCACAAGGGGCTTTGCCATGGGAACACTTCCTTTCTTTGGCTCATTTTTACGGCCTTTATTATGGCACAATTCGAAAAGAAAAGCAATGGAAACTGCACCATATTTTGAAAAACTTCACGAATTGGAAAGGGCTGCCTTTCCGCCGGAATGGGGAAAAATGGAAAAAGAGGAAGGCTGAAAGCCTTCCTCTGCCTTTTCCGCTTTTGCCTTACTCAGCCTCAACAGCCACGACCTGACGGCCGTTGTAGGTGCCGCAAGCCTTGCAAGCTCTGTGGGGCATGACGGGTTCACCGCACTTGGGGCAAACCGCAACGCTGGGAGCAGAGAGCTTCCAGTTGGAGCCACGGCGCTTATCGCGGCGGGCCTTGGACACTTTACACTTAGGGACAGCCATGGTGACACCTCCTTGGTAAAACTGCTTTTAAAACAGCATCAAATATGGATTTACTTCTCAAGAAGCTGCTTTAACGCAGCCCATCGGGGATCAAGCTCCTTTTCGCAGGTGCAAGTTCCATCGTTCAGATTCTTGCCGCATCGGCAGCACAAACCCTTGCAATCGTCCTTGCACAGCAACTTGGAGTCCAAATTCAGCACGAAAACCGTGCGGACAATGTCATCCAAATCGGCGCTGTCGCCCACGAGAGGGAATACCCACTCATCTTCATTCTCTTCGTTGCTCAGCTCGGTTACCAGCACCACGTCAATGGGAAATTCGATCTTGCGGTCGAATTCTGCGGCGCAGCGGTCGCAGATGCCATGGATGGTGGTGGTGACGTTGCCTTTCATCAGCAGTACCCCGGCAGTGTTGCGCACGGTGCCCTGAGCCAGAACCGGCTCGGACACGGGATAGCTGATGCCGTAACAAAGATCGCTCAGATCTACGCTGGTGGAAAAAGGTACGCTGGCACCGGGACAGTCAATGATCTTCGATAGCCCAAGCAGCATAATTTCCCCCTCCTCGTAGTCATGCTTAGATATTATAATGGGTAAACGGGCTTTTGTCAAACATTATTTTTTAAATTTCTTCCTTTTCCTTGCCGGGTGCCCCCGGGGGTCAGAATTCGCCGAGGGCATCTTCTACCGCTTTGTCGATGCTGGAGTTCAGTCGCAGCTCCTCTGCCAGCCGGGCAATGACCACGCCGTTGCTCAGCTGGCGGGTGCCGTTGATGGGATTGGGCGGGAAGAGATCATCCCATATTTGCCCGCAGCTTTGCCGGTAGGCGGCGGAGATGGCGGTGCGGATGGAGTGCTCCACCTGTAGCCCCGTGCCGCCGAAGCGACGTCCCAGGCGGGGGTAGAGATCCTTGGTCAGTGAGATGTCCGGCTCCGCCATGGCGATGAGCACGGCCTCCTGCAAATATTTCGTGCCCTGATGCTTGGGGGAGAACATCAGTGTCCGTATTTTCTCTATAATATAGCTCCTTGGGTCGATGGATTTGGTGGGCAGGGGATTGAGGCGCTTTACCAGATCCCGAACCCGCTGACATACGGCTTTGGTGTCGCAGGGCTTGCGTATGATATATCCGATGCCCAATTCCTGGGCGATCTCCTGCACATAATCGTTAAAGAATCGGGTAACGGCCAGCACCATTGGCTGCAAACCGGCATTACGGATCTCATACAGCAGGGAAATGCCATCCAGTTCCGTGAGCATCAAGTCCAGAACGATGATTTCCGGCTTGATTTCCAGAGCCATTTCCAATGCCTGCTTTCCGTTGCAGCATTGAACGATTTTGTAGGCATCCGAAAGTGCCGTGTCCAATGCCTGCCGAAACTCATCACTGTTGTCTGCAATCATTAACGTTAAGCCTTCCAAATTCGTCACACCTTTGCACAGAGGATATGGGGCAATCTACCACTAGGAAAAGAATAGCACAACATATAAATTATTTCAATTCGTAGATAATCGACAATTTTCGAGGTTTCTCGATATTTTTGCGGGGAATTTGTTTTTGCCTGTGCTGCTATGATCCGGCTGGGCGGGTTGCAAAGTGCAGGGGGAGCGCAGTTGCCTCCGGTGGGGAACCCCTGCGCAAGGGGAACACATGGCTCAGAAGAAAAAATCGGCATATTGCAGAAAAATTGCGACAGATGACGAAAAAAACTGTGAATAATTCTTGCAATCTATTTTAATTGTGTTATAATGATGACATCAAATAGCGTGGGAGAGTATCTTTTTGCCCCGGGGGCAATTCTCCCGCGGTGAAAAATCGACGGGTTCGGCCATTTTTTCACCGTTGCAGTACGAAAGGAGAAGGAATGATGAAAAAGCTTCGAAAAATGCTTCCGCTGATGCTGGTGGTCTGCCTGTTGCTGTGCAGCTGCTCCAAGCGGGTGAAGCCGGAGGAGATCAATACCAAGGATTTCTCCCGGGAAGTTCAGGTCGGTGCTTTCGATGGGGAACTTCAGATCATCCATGCGGATAACAGCACCGAAACGGCTCAGCCCGGCCAGATGATCAGGGGCGACGATACGTTGCAGATCGATGGCGAGGGTTCGCTGCATCTGGATGCGGATGACGACAAGCAGATTCTCATTGAGGGTAATTCCAAAGTACGTATGGAAGCCTCCGGCAGTGCCGACAGCGGCAAAACCCGCCTCCATCTGGAACAGGGGAGCGTGATGGCTGCGCTGGATGAACCTCTGGCAGAGGGGGAACTGTTCCAGGTGCAGACGGATTGCAGCCTGATTTCCGCAAAGCAGGGTATCCTCCGGGTCAGCCGCGTCACCATTGGTGACGGGGTCTATACCCAGGTAGAGGTGCTTGAGGGCGAAGCGGAAGCCACCATCCTGAAAACCGGAGAGAAATTGATCATCCCCGCCGGAAGCGCCGTGCTGATCGCCGAGAATGAGAAGTCCCCCGCCTTTGTCCCCTCCGCTGCCATTGATGCGGCTGCCTGGGCGACAGGGGAACTGGATTCCATCAACCTCGGCAAGAATGCCACCGGTGAGGCGCTCCTCTCCATCCTCTATGAAAAGTTGCCCGCTTCCGTATTGGAAGAGCTTCTGGCCTATGCCCAGTCCGGCCATCAACTCCCGGTCAGTGAGGAATCCCTCAGAAACCTCCTGGAAACCGGACATGATTTCCTGGAGCTGGAATCCACGCAGGCCAGCTGCGTGGAAGAGGGCAAGACGGTTCTGGAATGCGCTTTCTGCGGCGAAAAGGTGGAGGAGATCACCCCCGCTTTGGGCCACAGGGAAGAAGAAATTCCCGCCGTGGAGGCAACCTGCACCACTGACGGCCTGAGCGCCGGGGCAAAATGCTCCGTCTGCGGAGAAATCCTGGTGGAGCAGGAAGTGATCCCCGCCAAGGGACACGAAGTTGAAAAAATGCCGGATACCGAACCCACCTGCACGGAAGACGGAACCGAGGGAGACACGCTCTGTGTCATCTGCGGTGAAGTGATCGAGCCCGGCGCAGTTGTAAAGGCACATGGCCACGAGGCGCAGGAGATACCCGCTGTGGAGCCCACCTGTACCGAGGAAGGATTGACCGCCGGGAGCATTTGCGCCGCCTGCGGCAAGATTCTGGAAGAACAGCAGTCGGTTCCTGCCCTGGGGCATAGCCCAGCTGCGGTTGCGGCGGTGGAGTCCACTTGTGCGGAGCATGGCCTGACAGAGGGAAGCGCTTGCAGCGTTTGCGGTGAAATCCTGGTGCAGCAGGAAGAAGCCCCCCTGGCGGAGCATACCCCGGTGGTTATGCCCGGGCGGGAAGCAACCTGCTCCAAAGTGGGTCTGACCGAGGGGAGCCGTTGCTCCGTCTGCGGCAAGGTTCTGGTTCGCCAGAAAGTGATTGCCAAGCTTGCCCATACCCCGGAAGCGGTTCCCGCCGAGGAATCCAGCTGCACCCAGCACGGCTTGACTGAGGGGAGCGTATGCAGCGTTTGCGGTGAAATCCTGGTGCAGCAGGAAGAAGCGCCCCTGGCGGAGCATACCCCGGTGGCCATGCCCGGCCGGGAGGCAACCTGCTCCAAAGTGGGTCTGACCGAGGGTAGCCGCTGCTCCGTCTGCGGCAAGGTTCTGGTTCGTCAGAAAGTGATTGCGAAACTTGCTCATACCCCCGAAACGATTCCCGCTGTGGAAGCGACCTGCACCGAAACCGGCCTGACCGAGGGAAGCCGCTGCGCCATCTGCGGCGAAATCCTCGTAGAACAGGAGATTGTCCCCGCCCTTGACCATACCCCCGAGGTGATCCCCGCCGAGGAAACCAGTTGCGCTGCAACCGGCTTGACCGAGGGAAGCCGCTGCGCTGTCTGCGGCCAGATCCTGGTGCAGCAGGAAGTGGTTCCCAAGCTGGAGCATACCCCGAAGACCATCCATGGCATCTACCCCATGTGCTTCCGGGATGGCTGGACGGACGGTGTGGAGTGCGCCGTCTGCGGTGAGATCCTGGAAGAATGCCAGGTGATCCCCGCTCTGGAGCATATTCCTGGTGGCCTTGCCGGTTCGGAGCCCACCTGCACCAGCGTGGGCTGGACGGATGGATTGGCCTGCCAGATTTGCGGCTGCATCCTGAAACCCAAGGAAATGATCGAGAAGCTCGCCCATACCCCCGGAGCCTACCATAAAGAGAGATGGCAGGAAGATCCCGTCCTGGATGCCAACGGCAACCTGATCTGGGACAAGGATCATCATCCCTACTGCTATTGCCTGGTGGCCGAATGTACCGAGTGCGGTGAGATTTGCGATACCCAGTACTACGAGCATTACGATGGGAGCTCCACCGCAACCACCGTCGGTTCTGGGACTGTATGCCAAAAGGTGGCCGTTTACTGCGGCGACTGCAACCGTCTCATCCGCACCTACACCACCGGACATACCCTTGCTACCGAAACTGTGACCGATGGGGAGGGAGCCGGCTGGACTGTGACGAGATGCACGGTCTGCGGCTATGAGACCGGCCGGGTTCCGACGGCGGAGTAAACGTTAAAATTTGCCGGGCAGTTTCCGAAAAACGGAAGCTGCCCGGTTTTTGCGCAGAGGGTACGGTATTGCTTTTCTGGTGAAAAAATGATATAATGAGCGCACAATCAAAAAGTTTTAGGAGCGTTATAGATGATCGAAAGCCTGAGCAGTGCTTTTTCCCAATTCACATCCCAACGTCTGGTGAGCATTCTGATGGAGTCTTTCCCAAAGATTTTGCTGCCCGGATTGAAGATGACCATTCCCCTTACCGTGATCTCCTTTTCCATTGCCCTGGTGATTGCGGTGATTGCCGCCATGATTCAAGTTGCCCGGGTGCCGGTGCTGCGGCAGCTGGTGCGGCTGTATATCTGGGTGGTGCGTGGTACGCCGCTGCTGGTGCAGCTGTACGTGGTGTTCTATGGATTGCCCAATTTGGGGCTGGTGCTGGAGCCGTTCCCCACGGCGATTCTGGTTTTCTCCATTAACGAGGGAGCCTACTGCGCCGAGACCATGCGTGCCGCCATCGAGTCCATCCCCCGGGGGCAGATGGAGGCGGGGGCTTGTGTTGGCATGAGCTGGATGCAGACCATGTGGCACGTGATCCTGCCCCAGTCTTTCCGTACCGCTTTCCCGTCGCTGTCCAATTCCCTGATCTCCATGTTGAAAGATACCTCCCTTGCGGCCAATATCACCGTGATGGAGATGTTCATGGTGACCCAGCGTATTGCATCCCGCTATTATGAGCATCTGGCGCTGTACATAGAGGTGGCGCTGATTTACCTACTGTTCTGCACGGTACTTACCCGGCTCCAAGCGGTTTGCGAAAAGAAGCTGGCAACCTACGGATTTTAAGGAGGGATGGCCATGCTGTGTGTACAAGGTGTTACAAAGCAATTTGACGGCACTCAGGTGCTCAGAGGTGTTGACCTGCGGGTAGAGAAAGGGGACGTGATTGCCATCATCGGCCAAAGCGGCGGCGGCAAAACCACGTTGCTGCGGTGCATGAATTTCCTGGAAACCGCCGATTCCGGCCGGATGGAATTTGATGGCGAAAGTTTCGACTTGGCAAAAATCGGCAAGCGGGACATCTCCCGCATCCGGAAGAAAACCGCTTTTGTTTTCCAGGGGTACAATCTGTTTCGGAATAAAACCGCACTGCAAAATGTGATGCTTGGGTTGACCGTGGCTCGAAAAATCCCCCGGGCACAGGCGGAGGAAACCGCCCTCGCCGCATTGGCAAGGGTCGGTCTGGCGGATAAGGCGCAGAGCTATCCCAATGCCCTATCCGGTGGCCAGCAGCAGCGGGTGGCCATTGCCCGTGCCCTGGCGACGGAACCGGAGATCATCTATTTTGACGAGCCCACCTCCGCACTGGATCCGGAGCTTACCGGCGAAGTGCTGGCGGTGATGCGTTCCCTGGCCGAGGACGGCATGACCATGCTGGTGGTGACCCACGAGCTTGGCTTCGCCCGGAATGTATCCACCAAGGTGGTCTTTATGGAGAACGGAACCGTTGTAGAGTCCGGCTCCTCGGCGGAATTCTTCCAAAACCCGAAAGAAGAGCGCACCCGTGCTTTCTTAAAAACCATTTCCCAACATGAAAAGGAGTAATGATTTATGAAAAAAATGATTACCGGTCTGCTGGCCATCCTGCTGCTGTGCGGAATGCTGTCCATGATGGCTTCCGCAGAGGATAACGATGATTTGCTTGCAAAGATCCAGGAACGTGGCACCCTGATCGTCGGCCTGGAGGGGGACTGGGCACCCTGGTCCTTCGTGGGTGAGGATGACGAGCTCACCGGGTTCGATGTGGAAGTTGCCAAGGCCATCGCTGCCAAACTGGGGGTAGAAGCCCAGATCGTCCCCGGCGAATGGGACGGCCTCTTCGCCGGAATGGATGCCGGACGGTATGATATCGTGGTCAACGGCGTGGAGGTTATGCCGGAGCGGGAGGAGAAGTACGATTTCTCCCAGCCCTATGCCTATATCCGCACCGCTTTGATCGTCCGTGGCGACAATGATACCATCCAGACTTTCGAGGATCTGGACGGAAAGAAGACCGCAAACTCCATCGCCTCCACCTATATGAATCTGGCGGAGAGCTATGGCGCAACCTGCCTGGGTGTCGCCACCCTGGACGAGACATTGACCATGGTGCTCCAGGGGCGGGTGGATGCCACGCTGAATGCGGTGGTCTCCTTTACTGATTACATGGCGCAGCACCCGGACTCCAATCTGAAGATCGTTGCTACCACCGAGGATGCGACCAATGTGGCCATCCCCATGCGCAAGGGGGACGATACCGCCGCCCTGCGCCAGGCCATCGACCAGGCCATTGCGGAACTTCGTGAGGACGGCACCCTCTCGGAGCTTTCCATCCGCTTCTTTGGTGAAGACATTTCCCAGTGACTTCTTTCATCCGTGCAGGATTTTTCCTGCACGGATTTTTTTAAAATGCCTATGCAAAATTGCGAATCTCTGGTAGAATAAAGAAAAAACGAAAGGAAGATTTCTTATGCCCTTTTCCGATACTTATCTTTATCGTGCGCAGCATTCCTTTTTAAATGAATATAACCTGGCAACCGGGGAGGTGACCCGGCTGGCTGCTTTTGACCGGGTGATCGAGGCGCCTTTCTATGGGAAAGACGGCAAGAGCCTCTTCTATAATAGCCAGGGCAGGATCTACCGCCTCCACCTGGCAACGCTCCAGTCAGAGCAAATCGGCACCGGAGCTTGCATCTATTGCAACAATGACCATGTCCTCTCCCCGGACGGGCGGGAAATCGCCATCTCCGGCAATACGGATAGCGAGGGGATGAGCAAAATCTACCGGGTGAAATTGGGAGTGGATCGTGAAGAGGAAATTGTTCCCCAACCCCTGAGCTATCTGCACGGATGGTCACCGGATGGCAAAAGCCTTGCCTATTGCGCAGCCCGGCGCTATGGCGCCGAGCTGGAATGGGATATCTATACTTGCCCTGCTTCCGGCGGGGAGGAGACCCGGCTCACCACCGCCCCGGGGCTGAACGATGGGCCGGAATATGCACCGGATGGGGGAACCATCTGGTTCAATTCCGTGCGCACCGGGTTGATGCAGATTTGGAAAATGAATGCCGATGGCAGCAACCAGACCCAGATGACCTTTGACGAGGATTGGAACTCCTGGTTCCCCCATATCTCCCCGGACAACCGGAACGTGGTTTACCTTGCTTACCGCCGGGAGGATCTGGCGCCCGGTGACCATGTTCCGGATAAGCACGTGCAGCTGCGCCTGATCCCCGCTGCCGGTGGTAAACCTGTGACACTGGTGGAGCTTTTCGGCGGCCAGGGAACCATCAATGTGAACAGCTGGTCACCGGACGGCAGTAAATTTGCATTCGTCAGTTATGGCGAAAATCCGGATTGACTTTTTGAAAAGCTATGTTATAATCCCCCTGAAATAGAAGAAACAAGGAGTCGTTTTCATGTACTTATTGCTGCTCGGCGTTATCTACCTCGCTTTTATCAGCCTCGGCTTGCCGGATTCCCTGCTGGGTTCCGCCTGGCCGACCATCCATGCAGAGTTCTCCGTTCCGCTGTCCTATATGGGTCTGGTCTCCATGATCATCTCCGGGGGAACCATCATCTCCAGTCTGATGGCGGAGCGCCTGACCAAGAAAATCGGAACCAGAACGGTGACCACCGTAAGCGTCCTTATGACGGCGGTTGCTCTGTACGGCTTCTCCACCACCACGGAATTCTATCAGCTCTGCCTCTGGGGCATCCCCTATGGCCTGGGTGCCGGGGCAATCGATGCATCGCTGAATAACTATGTTGCCCTGCATTATAATTCCCGGCATATGAGCTGGCTCCACTGCTTCTGGGGTGTGGGAACCATCGTCAGCCCCTATGTGATGAGCTATGCCCTGACCCATTCCGTTTGGACGGATGGATACCGGATGGTATCGTATATCCAGTTCGTGATCGTTGCGGTGCTGGTGCTTGCGTTGCCATTGTGGAAAGTAAATCAATCCAAGGCGGAGGCAGAAGAGGAAACGAAACTCCTTGGCCTGAAGGGTGCTTTGAAGATTCCCGGTGTTCCGACCTTGCTCATCGGCTTCCTGTGCTATTGTGCCATGGAATCAACCACCATGCTCTGGGCAAGCAGCTACCTGGAGGGGGTGCGGGGCGTATCCAAGGAGCAGGCGGCGGCCTATGCCTCCCTCTTCTTCATCGGCATCACCGTTGGCCGGTTCCTTTCCGGCTTCATTTCCGATAAACTGGGGGATAACCGGATGATTCGCCTGGGTTGCGGGGTCGCCTTTTGCGGCGTCGTGCTGATTGCACTGCCATTTATGGCCACTTCCGTTGTGGGCTTCGTGATCATCGGCCTGGGTTGCGCACCGGTTTACCCCTGCATCATCCATTCCACGCCCAATAATTTCGGCGCCGAGAATTCCCAGGGCATCATCGGCATCCAGATGGCGAGCGCCTATGTTGGCTCCACCTTTATGCCGCCCCTGTTCGGCCTGCTGGCCAACCATATCAGTTTGAAACTGATGCCGGCATATTTGGTCATTTTCCTGGTGGTGCTGGTGCTGATGATCTCCAGGACGGAGGCGAAGTGCAAAAAGGCGAGGGAAGCGCGCTCCTGATAAGGTAACATAAAATTTTTTAGAAAGTATTTGATTTTAACCAGGGATTTTGTATAATAACAGGGTAGCAGTCATGCGCCCTGTTATTTTCTTTTTTTGGCCATTGCTGCTGTGAGGTAAAATTGCGTTGGGAGGCATGGCGGTATGATACGAAATTTGAATCAGGTCAATTTTCAGCAATTCGGCTCCGTCCTTTCAGAGCGTGGCAATATACAGACCCCTATTTCCAAAAATGCAGCGGAGAGTATTTCCCTGGACAATGACTGCGCCCCCATCTATCGTGCGGAGTCGGATACCCGTCTGTGCCCAAGCGTGGGGATGGTGATCCTATCCGTGTCAAATGGGGAGGAATTTCTCCATTTCTGGCTGGATAAGCCCGTCACCATCCGGGGCGGGGTGCGTTTCGCACTCAGCGCATTCAAGGGCAGCGCCCGTGTGACGATGCAGCCCGCCGGAGAAAAGCCGGAATTCCTGGGCACCCAAACGGTGCAGCGCCTGCGGGAGGATCGCAAACTCCACGTGGATGGTATCTATACTTTCTTCTATCAGGAGAAAGAGCAGGGCTTCCTCTTCCCAGGGGAGTCCCACCCCATGCCGGAGCTGGCTTATGTGGATCAGGGGGAGCTGCATTCCGTGGTGGATGGTCAGGATCTCCTGCTGAAGCAGGGGGATCTGGTGATCTACGGTCCCCACCAGTGGCATATGCAGTATGCCGATATTGGTGTTGCTCCCCGGTTCGTTACCATTTCCTTTGATATGGGGGGCGTGGAGCTGAAGCCGCTGCTGGGGCGGAAATTCACCGCATCCCCGGCCATTGCCGCATTGCTGCGCAGTATGCTCCGGGAACAGGAGAAGATGGATGCCCTGTCCACGGATATCATCGTGTCCCAACTGACTCTGTTACTGCTGAATCTCCTGCGGGAAGCGGAGAAACCCTCCGGTGCAAAGGTGAAGAATGCCAACGTTGTCCAGAATGAGAATGAGGTCATCCGCCGGGCGCAGCAGTATGTGGCGGAGCACATCCGGGAGAAGCTCTCTGTCCCCCTCATCGCCGGGGCGGTGGGGGTCAGCCCCAGTTACCTCACGGTGCTGTTCCACCGGAACTTGCAGATATCCCCGGGGGAGTATATCCGCCGGATCAAATTGCAGGAAAGCAAGCAGATGATTCGGGAAAATAACCTGAATTTCACCCAAATTGCCGCAGTTTTACAATATTCTACGGTGCACCATTTTTCACGCCAGTTTAAGGATAAGTTCGGCATCACCCCCACGGAATACGCAAAATCCGTCCGCTAGGTTCCTTTAACGGATGGGTGAAAAATATGTGAAAAAGGCTCTTGACAAATTGGAATAATTCGCTATAATAACCATGTTCGTTGCGGGTGTAGCTCATCCGGTAGAGCGCCACCTTGCCAAGGTGGAGGTAGCGAGTTCGAGCCTCGTCACCCGCTCCAAAAAAAGCACTTGTGAAAGCAAGTGCTTTTTTCAACGAAATAAATCCCTGCCGGATTTGTGAAATTTGCTTCGTAAGTGAAATACGCCTGCGGGCGTGAGGATATTTCACTTTACACGCCGCTTCTTCTGTTGTATCGTCAACTGGAGGTAGGCGGTGTTTTTTACTTTCCGTTGGCAGGATGACCCCTGATTTTGTGAATCAGTTGCCGGATTTTTTTAGATGCTGACAATATATTTTCAAAAGGAAAGGTTTTTACTATGGTACCTGCAATTCTCCTGTTCGTATTGACCTATGGGCTGATGCTCCTGTTTGGCAGATTCCGGCCGTATATTGCGCTGGCTTCCGGCATCCTGTTCGTTCTGACGGGGATGCTCCCCGTGGCGGATGTGCTGGGGGCGCTGGATTTCAATGTGCTGCTGATGATTGGCGGAACCATGGGACTGGTGCAGCTGTTTATCGATAGCCGTATGCCGGAGCGCATGGCGGATATCCTGATGGATCGGATGCCCAATGTTCAGTGGGCGGCGGTGAGCCTGAGTCTGTTTGCGGGAGTGATTTCCGCATTCGTAGACAACGTGGCGACGGTTCTGATGGTTGCCCCGGTAGCGATGGCCGTGTGCCGGAAGCTGAAAACGAACCCGGTTCCCTTTATTATTTCCATTGCCGTATCCTCCAATCTCCAGGGAGCGGCCACATTGGTGGGGGATACCACGGCGATCATGCTGGGTTCCGCACTGGATATGAGTTTCATGGATTTCTTCTGGTATCAGGGCAAACCCTCCATGTTCTTCATCGTGGAGCTTGGGGCGCTGCTGTCCGCTGTGATCGTCTATTTCATCTTCCGCAAGGAGAAAGGAGCCATCACCGGCTTTGAGGAGAAGACCCCCGTTACCGACTATGTCCCAACGATCCTGCTTTGCGGCGTGGTTGTGCTGCTGATCTGCGTGTCTTTCGCCCCGGATAGCTGGAACCTGCCGGAGGAGATCAACGGTCTGCTGTGCTGCGGGATACTGCTTATCGGGCTGGTTTACAATTTCCTGAAAGAGAAAAAGTGTTCCGCTGTGATCGATCCCCTGAAAGCCATCGATTATGAGACTCTGGGGCTGCTGGTTGGCCTGTTCCTGATGATCGGCGGCATCACCCACGAGGGGGTCATTGATGAACTATCCCATCTGCTGGTGAAGCTGGGCGGTGGCAACGCATTCCTGATGTATACGGTGATCGTGTGGGCATCCGTGCTGATTTCCGCATTCATTGACAATATCCCCTATGTGGCCACCATGATCCCCGTGATCGCCGGTATTGCGGCGGAGATGGGGGTGGATGCAACGCCGTTCTATTTCGGCCTCCTTTCCGGTGCGACCCTTGGGGGCAACTGCACGCCCATCGGCGCTTCCGCCAATATCACCGGCATCGGCATCCTGCGCAAGGATGGCTGCCAGGTGACCAACCGTGATTTCTTCCGCATTGGTATCCCCTTTACCCTGGCTGCGGTGGTTCCGGCGTACATCCTGATCTGGCTGCTCTTCGGTGTGTGATTTCCGCGAATTTTCGGACTTGACAAATTTCGCATTCGTGCTATAATAAGTCACGTCCCGTGCGGGTGTAGCTCATCCGGTAGAGCGCCACCTTGCCAAGGTGGAGGTAGCGAGTTCGAGCCTCGTCACCCGCTCCAAAAGCACTTGCTTTATGCAGGTGCTTTTTTTGCGTGCTTATTGACTTTTCCTGGAAAAATGGTATAATGATATTGATGTTGCAAAACAAGTATTTACAATAAGGCATTTGCTCGGAATCTATATCGATAACCGTATTTACCCATTCCTGATGGTTCGGGATTACAGGAGGAGAGGACGTAATATGATACCGAAAAATAAAACCTGGTACAAGGAAATCTGGTCACTGGACATCAAGAATATGTCCTGGACGGAGGATACCGTCCGCCAGGTGGATTTCCTGATTGAGACATTGGGCTTGACCGGCACGGAGCGGATTTTGGATTTGGCTTGCGGCTTCGGCAGACACAGCTTGGAGTTTGCCAGAAGAGGCTATCGTGTGGTTGGCGTGGACGTGACGAAAGCTTATGTGGAAGATGCCCGGCAGCAAGCGGAAGCGGAGAACCTTCCGGCGAGCTTTTATTGCATGGATGTGCGGGATGTGGCATTCCGGGAAGAGTTCGATGTAGTGCTGAACATGGGCGATGGCGCAATCGGATATTTGGAAAATGAAGAAGAGAATCTGAAAATTTTTGACGTCATTTCCGCAGCGCTCCGCCCGGGCGGGCAGCACGTGATGGATATTATGAGTGCGGACTACGCCGATACGCATTTCCCCTGCAATCTTTGGGATGCGGGGGAGAAAGGGCTCACTCTGTCCCGTTTCGAATGGAACAGGGAAACCAAAATCATGCTGTATGGGCAGAATGATTTTGCCTATGGAGCGCCCTTAAGGGCACCGTCCTTTGGGCTGGCCGACCCGATCCGGTTATACCATCTGGATGAGATTCGAGATATTTTAGGGGGAAGAAAGATGCATATCTGCAACGTGTTCGGGAAATTTGACGGAACCCCCGGGGGTAAGGACGAAATTCAGATGATTATTGTATCCGGAAAGTGAGGCTCTATGTATTCAGAACTGATGATCAAAGAAAGTATCGCCCATGAAATGCATCCAACTGGGTATCAAAAAAGAGCAGCTGGATTGGCTGGAATAGCCACAAAAATGGCCGTCCGGACATTTTCTGTCCGGACGGTCGCCGTTGTAGCTTAATTAAAGTATTCTCAGGTCAGTGCATTTACACCCAGAACAACCGCACCCAGAATGATCAGGATGACACCGGTGGCTTGATTCAGGAATTTGGGCTCTGCCTTGTTGGCAATCCGGGCGGCAATTCTTGCCCACAGCAGAGTGAACACAATGCACAGCGCCAGCACCGTCCAGTCCGGTGCATTGCCAATGATGAAATGGCTGATCGAGCCGGTGAAAGCGGTGAAAGTCATAATGAATACGCTGGTACCCACGGCGGTTTTCAGCTCGTAACCAAGGACGGTGGTGAGGATCAGCAGCATCATCATGCCGCCCCCGGCACCGATAAAGCCGCAGATAAAGCCAATCAGGATGCCGCAGACGATGCTCTGGATAAAACGCTTCTTGGGGGAGACACTTACCATGGCCTCTTTGGTGGTCATTACGGGTTTGACCAGAAATTTAACGCCCAAAATCATCGTCATGAAGACGGAGAAGCTGCCCATGGTGCTGCTGGAAACCAGACTGGATACCCAGCTGCCGACCATGGTGAAAACCAGAACGGAGACCATCATCACCAGACCGTTCTTCACGTCCAGATTCTTGTTCTTTCCGTAAGTATAGGCGCTGACGGCACTGGCCAGCACATCGGAAGCCAGGGCGATGCCCACTGCCTCATAAGTGTCTATTTTCAGGAAAGTCACCAGCATGGGGGTGATGACCGCTGCGGCGCTCATGCCCGCAAAGCCGGTACCCAGTCCGGCGCCCATCCCGGCGAAGAAACAAACGATGATCGTAATCAAAATATTCATTGTAATTCACGCTCCAATTCGTGTTCATTTTCAGTGTGCTTGATATTCTGGTAGATGCGCTCCAATTTCTGATCCACCTCTGCGCAGCGCTGGGCGCATTCCAGCAGCGCCTGATGATCCGCCGGGGAGATCAGATGATCTTTTTTATATCGGATTTTGTGCTCCGTGCTGGCCCACAGATCCATGGCCAGGGTGCGCAGTTGAACCTCCACCTTCATGCTCTTTTTCTCATTGTGCAAGAAAATGGGCACGGACACGATCAGGTGGAGGCTGCGGTAGCCGTTGGCCTTGGGATTGCGGAAATAGTCCTTCTTTTGCAGCAATGTCACGTCATCCTGCCGCAGGAATGCTTCCGCAAGCATATAGATATCCGATTGGAAAGTGCAGACCACCCGCACCCCTGCGATATCGTGGATGTCCTCCTGGATGCTCTCCATGGAGAGGGGAAGCCCCCGGCGAACCAGTTTGTTCATGATGCTTTCCGGGCTTTTCAGCCGGGTGTGGACCGTTTCGATGGGGTTGCGCTCAAAGGAGATGGATAAGTCTTCGCTGAGAACCCGGAATTTTGTCTCCACTTCCATAATGGCGCAAGTGTAGAAAGACATCAGCTCCCGGTAGGGTGTTGCGAATTCCCGCACCCATTGGTTGAATTTCTGGGCGTTGCTTACATTGATGCCCGCCTCCTGGCTGAGGATCAATGCACCTGCCCGATGCTGTTCCATGGTATCCCTCTTTCATTCATTTGGATTCACTCAAGATACTTCATTTTTGATGTTTCTTATTATACCCATCTCCCCGGGAAATTCAAGAGGAGATTATTGCGAAAATGTTAATATTTTATGTCACAGGGGATGAAATTTCACCCATGAGCGCCGCACCACGAAAAGGCGCAAATGCGGGCACATTTCTGATTTTGATATGCTTTTGCGCAACAAAAAAACCAGCTACCATAATAGGTAACTGGTTTCTTGGCGACCCGGAACGGACTCGAACCGTCGACCTCCAGCGTGACAGGCTGGCGT
>CAZTYB010000042.1:0-16288 GCA_964617595.1 uncultured Oscillospiraceae bacterium
TTGCCGGCTGCATCGATGACATACCACTTACGCTCCAGGGTCTCCTTCTTAGCGAGGGTAGTGGACATATGCGTTCCTCCAATTAGGTAAAATATTTTGACAAATTCAGGCATTTGCAGTACAATATCTTGCAAACACCAGAAATTTATAACACATTCAAATTCTTTTGTCAACTCAAATTTTGAGAAAATTTGTGAAACACAATCTAATCTTTTATATTCTCTTGAATTCTCTTGTTTTCTCTTGAATTCTCACTTTGCATTTTTCTTTAAATTAGGAGGAAAATCACACGATGCAAAAGCTAATGGGCCTCGTCCGCCGGTGCGTGGAGGATTATCATATGATCGAAGATGGGGATCGGATCGCCGTTGGTGTATCCGGTGGCAAGGATTCCCTCGTATTACTGACACTTCTGGCCGGGCTCCGGAATTACTATAACAAGCCTTTCACCCTGGGTGCCGTCACCATTGACATGGGACTGGGGATGGACTACAGTGGCATCGAACAGCTTTGCGCTGAGCTGGAGGTACCCTATACCATCGTCAAAACGGAAATTGCCCCCATCATCTTTGACTACCGAAAAGAAAAGAATCCCTGCTCCATGTGCTCCAAGATGCGCCGGGGTGCGTTGAATCAGGCAATTCTCGACCAGGGTTATAACAAACTTGCCCTGGGGCATCATTATGACGATGCGGTGGAGACATTCCTCATGTCCCTGATTTATGAGGGGCGGATCAGCTGCTTCCAGCCGGTAACCAATCTGGATCGTACCGGGGTGATCCAGATTCGCCCCATGCTCTACATTCACGAGAGGACGGTGGATCATTTTGCGCAGCAGCGGAATCTGCCCGTGCTGGAGAACCGCTGCCCCGTTGACAAGCACACCAAGCGGGAGGAGGTCAAGGAGCTGATCTTCGATTTGGTGAAGACCTATCCCGATTTAAAGGAACGGATATTCGGCGCCATGCAGCGCTATCCCCTCGCTGCCTGGGAGCCCCAGGGGCGCTATAAGCGACCGAAGGACGAGGAATAAATTGCCAGATTTTTGGACAAGCTTCCTGGGTAAAGGAGGCCGGAGTATGGTCAAAGGAATATCCCGACAGGTGATTGTGGTCAAGCCAACGGAGCCAAAGCTGTTTGAGCAGGCGATTTTTATTTTAAATGACAGTGCTACCAAATCCGGAGTTACGGACGAAGTCCTGCTGAAAGAGGCTGAGCGTGCCATCCGTGGTGGCGAACATCTTCCACAAAACCGGAAGCTCATCCGTTACGGAGCTTTCTGGGCGGCTATCGGTGCGGCGGCAACCGGGGTATGCTGGCTGATCACCCAGTTTTTTTAATCCATTTTATTGAAAGAGAGAGAACCATGCAAATTGGAAAAATTCAGATAGACGATCCCGTTTTCCTTGCCCCCATGGCCGGTGTGACCGACTGGGCATTCCGCACGATTTGCGCAGAATTGGGAGCCAGTGTGACCGTTACGGAGATGGTATCCTCCCGGGCGCTGGTGTATAAGGATAAGAAGAGCGCAAAACTGCTGCGGAAGAATGCAGGGAGCATTTGCGGCGCTCAGATTTTTGGGAACGATCCCCAGGTCATGGCGGAGGGAGCCCGATTGGCGCTGGAAATATCCGAGTGCGATTTTATTGACATCAACATGGGTTGCCCCATGCCGAAAATTGCCAATTCCGGTGACGGTTGCGGACTTATGCGCACGCCGGAGCTGGCAGGGGAAATCGTAAAAGCAGTGTCCGCTGCGGTGGATGTTCCCGTGACGGTGAAATGCCGCCTGGGGTGGGATAAAGGCAATCTGAATGTGCTGGACTTTACCAAACGGATGGAGGATTGCGGCGCTGCAATGGTCACCGTCCATGGCCGCACCCGGAGTATGCTCTATACCGGCGTTGCCGACTGGGACAGCATTCGCAAAGTCAAAGAGCAGCTCTCCATCCCCGTGATCGCCAATGGCGATATTACCGGGGCGGAAGCTGCCCTGCGCTGCAAAAAATGGACGGGCGCCGACGGCTTGATGATCGGCAGGAGCACCTTTGGTGACCCGTGGATATTCAAGGAGGTAACGCAGGCTCTGGCCGGTGTGCCGGTTTCTCCCCGCCCAATCCTGAAAGATCGGGTGGAGACGGCGCTTGCTCAGTTCCGGCTGGCGCAGGAAGATTTGGGCGAGCACATTGCTTGCTTGCAGGCCAGGAAGCATTTCGCCTGGTATCTGCGTGGCGTTCCCAACAGCAGTTTCTATAAGAATGAAATATCGTCCTTAAGCACGATGGAGGATATCTACCGTGTTGCAAAGGACATCATCCGGGACTTGAAATAGCGATAAATTAGTCGAATAAAATAGAAAACACTTCATATCCTATTACCTGAGGTGAAGAGGATATGAAGCGAATAGCCATATTGGTTTGCCTGGTGGTACTGATGGCGCTCCCGGTTTCTGCCGCAACCATTAACTGGGTGGATTTTGAGGTGCCATGGGAATCGCTGAAATACGCAATGGAAGTGGATATCCGAAGCTTTGATCAGGAGGAGCATATCAGCTGGATCGATATCCTTGCGCTTGCAGCTTGCCGAACCGGGGGGAAATGCGGACTGGAATCCGTTCAGAAAGCGGAGAGAGAACTGAGCGAGGGGAAAGAACGATCCGCCCTCTTGGCAGAGAGCGAAAAATACTATTCTTATTATCATCAGGCATACGATGCGGTGCTGGGTGGCCTTTTGGGTAGCTTTGCCATCCAAAAGGATGGACAGTGGATCCCCCAGTACGGTTTAAAAGCCTTTTCGCCCATTGCGCAAGGGTTCTATTATACCCACTATGACGATTTTGGAGCCAGCCGCTCCTTTGGGTTTAAACGGAAGCATTTGGGTAACGATCTGCTGGGTAGCCCGGGAACCCCCGTTGTAGCCGTTGAGGGCGGTACGGTGGAAGCCCTTGGCTGGAACCGCTACGGTGGCTGGCGCATCGGTATCCGGAGCCATGATAAGAAACGCTACTACTATTATGCCCATCTGCAAAAGGATACTCCATATGCCCCCGGACTGGCTGTGGGGCAGACCGTTGCCCCGGGGGATGTCATCGGGTTCCTGGGGAGAACGGGCTATTCCGATCAGGAAAATGTAAACAATATCCAAATCGATCACCTGCATTTCGGGATGCAGCTGATTTTTGATGAAAGCCAGAAAGATTGTGACAGCGAAATCTGGATCAATGTTTATCCAATCGTCCAGTTACTATCCCAGCACCGCAGCAGCGTAAAAAAAGTCGACGGGAATTTCCAGCGGCGTTACCCATTTCATGATTTGGACATCAGTCCACTTCCACGACCGTAAGATGCTTCTGATTTACGGAGAAACGGATATTGTGCCCCGCAAATTGCAGCCCGTAAATTCGGTCGGGTGTGCGCTGGTAGGCGGGGCGAGGGTCGTGGGACAGCACACCGATGGCGGCATCCTGCTTTTCCGGAGGAATTTTTTTTAGCAGCGTTTCCGGGAAATCCACTTCCAGAAGAAAGTCGTCTGCATTGTCAGTGAAGCCGCCGGTTGCATCCGGTTTGCAATCGCTGTAGGGAATATAGGGCTTGATATCGAAAATGGGGGTTCCGTCCATCAAATCGGCACCGCCCACTCGCAGGACAATTCCCTCATGCTCGGTATGCTCAACGCCCAGCAGCCGGACACAGGACAGCCCCAGATGATTGGGGCGGAACGGGGAGCGGGTGGCGAATACACCCAAACGGGTATTGCCCCCCAAGCGTGGCGGCCGCACGGTTGGTGACCAATCCTGCCGCACCGCTTCCGAGAATTGCCACAATATCCATAGATGGGAAAAATCTTCGATCTCCCGCAGAGCATCCCCATTTCGGTATTCCGGCTCAAACACAATGGTGGAACAAAGGGACTCTACCAGCCCGCTTTGCCGGGGAATGCCAAATTTCGTTGCGAAATCGCTGCGCATCCTTGCGATTACGTGAATATTTACAGATTCTGATTCCATATTTTTGTCACCGCCTTTCCTTGAGCATACCACAGAAAAAACAAAATGTCCACCCCGGAAAACAGGGTGGACAAACATAAAAAACTTACTGGTGTGCTTCCATCCAGGCTTTCAGCTTGGTCTTGGCCAGACGGATAATGTCTTCCGTGGGATAGGGGGAAGTTTCGCCGCCGCCCACGTGCAGGAAGTAAAGGCCATTGGGGGTCTGGTAAAGATCCTCTTCATAACCGGCGGGGTCACCCAGCTGCCCATAGGAATAAGCCTTGATCAGTGTAGCTGTATTGGTATCAAATTCAATTTTGCTGATGATTTTTTTCACGCACCAAATCTCCTTTCCTTTATTTCTAAATTCAGGAGATATTATACATAATAAAATTGAGAAATCAAGGGTAAAATGGCGAATTACATTATTTCCTTTGAAAAATTGTGAGTTGAAAAAGTTTTACGCCTAATGAAAACGTTTCAATATGTGCAATTTCAACAAGTACATTCGTTCCGTTAGCAGATCATTTCATAAGTAACATTGTTTTCCACCTAAAGGAGCCCACTATGAGAGATTTTCCCATCTTCCCAACTGGCCATGGAGCTGCCAGTCTGACCCTGAAAGAGATCCCTTACCGGAAAGAGGCATTTGTCCATATCCAATCTTCTCAGGAACCGGAACTGCTTTTGCAGGAGTGTAGCGATTTCTGCATCGCCTGCGGGGCACAGACGGTTTATGCCACGGGGCATGATTATTTAGAGCGCTATCCGTTTTATACTGCCCTGGTGGAAATGCGTGGACAAATTCCGCTGTGTGAGGAGCAGGTTCCGGCGATGTTTCCGGTGACGGAACCAACGGTGGGCAAGTGGCGGGAGATCTACAATACCAAAATGAAGCAGGTGCCGCTGGCTTCTACGCTGGAGTCCAGAGATGACAAACGGATCCTCACCTCTGGGGGTGCCTATTTTGTGCACACAGCGGGAGAGCTCCTGGGCATTGGCTGGCTGGACGATGCCCGGGTAAAAGCTATTGCATCGGTGCAGCCCGGGGCGGGGGAGCATATCCTGAAAGCGATGCAATCCATCCTGCCCCAGCAGCAATTGGCTCTGGAAGTGGCATCTGTCAATCTGAAAGCCATGGCTCTGTACGAACGAATGGGATTCCTGAAAACAAGGGAGCTTGCACGGTGGTATAAAATAAAATGAGAATGTCAAGGAAAAATACTTGACAAAGGGAGTAAGTTCGTGTACAATAATCACTGTTGTCAAGCAAAATGCCTTGACAGCCAGGAGGAGCAGATGGAAGCGCTGGAAATGACATTGCTGTTCGATTACTATGGTGATCTGCTTACCCAGCGTCAGCGTTCCTGCTTGGATCTGCGGTATAATCAGGATCTGTCCCTGGCAGAGATCGCCGAGGAATTGGGTGTCAGCCGTCAGGGCGTTTTTGATAATCTCAGTCGTGCGGAGTCGCTGCTTCGCAAAATGGAAGAGAAGACCGGCTGTGTCCGCCGGGCGATGCAATCACGCAAGGCTGTGAACCAGATTCTTGATGCCGCCGGGAAACTTGCATCCTACCCGGATGAAACAGTTGCCGCTTTGGCATCCGCCATCGTAGAAGCCGCCCAGAAACTTGAGGAGTAAATTATGGCATTTGAGGGCTTAACCGAAAAAATCAATAATACTTTCAAAAAGCTTCGGGGTAAAGGTCGCCTGAAAGAGGCTGATGTGAAAGAGGCTATGCGTGAAATTCGCATGGCTCTGCTGGAAGCGGATGTCAGCTACAAGGTCTGCAAGGATTTCACCAAATCCGTTACCGAGCGGTGCATTGGGGCAGACGTGCTGGAATCTCTTACCCCCGCCCAGATGATCGTCAAGATCGTTAACGAAGAACTGGTCAAGCTCATGGGCTCCGACACCAAGCACATTACGTTCAATCCCAATGGCCCTACGGTAGTGATGCTGGTGGGCTTGCAGGGTGCCGGTAAAACCACCAACGGCAGTAAATTGGCCGGACTGATGAAGCGCCAGGGGAGGAATCCTCTGCTGGTTGCCTGTGATATTTATCGACCCGCCGCTATTCAGCAGCTGAAAGTTTGCGGCGAGAAGTTGGGGATCCCCGTTTTTGAACGGGGCACCCAAGACCCTGTCCAGACTGCCAAAGAAGCGGTGCTCTACGCCCGCCAGCGTGGACATGATATGGTATTCCTGGATACAGCCGGTCGCCTTCATGTGGACGAGCAGCTGATGGAGGAACTGAAGAATATCAAAGCCACCGTCAAACCCAACGAAATTATGCTGGTTGTGGATGCCATGACCGGTCAGGATGCGGTGAATGCCGCCCAGACCTTTAACGAGTGGCTGGATATCGACTCTGTAATGCTGTCCAAACTGGACGGCGATGCAAGGGGCGGTGCAGCGCTCTCCGTTCGTGCCGTCACCGGAAAACCCATCAAGTTCTCCGGCATTGGCGAGAAACTGGAGGATATCGAACCTTTCCACCCCGACCGGATGGCCAGCCGTATTCTGGGCATGGGCGATGTGCTGACCCTGATCGAGAAAGCCGAAAGAGCCTACGATGCAAAAAAGGCCGCTGAAATGGAGGAGAAGCTGAAATCCAATCGCTTTACCCTCCAGGATTTCTACGACCAGATGGTTCAGATGAAATCCATGGGTTCCATGCAGGAGTTGCTTGCCCAGATGCCCGGCGGAGCCAACCTGAAAGATGTCAAACTGGATGAGAAAGCCATGGCGCATACCGAGGCAATCATCCTCTCCATGACCCCCAAAGAGCGGGAGAAGCCCGAGATCATCGGTGCCAGCCGCAAGAAGCGCATCGCCGCCGGTGCGGGGGTAAGGGTCGAGGATGTGAATCGTCTGCTGAAATCTTTTGAACAGATGCGCAAACTCATCAAGCAGTTCTCTGCTCCCGGTATGGGCAAAAAGCTGAAGCGTATGCGTGGCTTCAAGGGCTTCCCGGGGATGTAATTATCGTTCGCTGTAAGCAAAATGCTTTGCGATATAGAAAAGAATCAGATTATTTTTGGAGGTGAAACTCTCATGGTTAAAATCAGACTGAGAAGAATGGGCGCAAAGAAGGCTCCTTACTACCGTATCGTTGTCGCTGACTCCCGTTCTCCCCGCGATGGCCGCTGCATCGAGGAGATTGGCACTTACAATCCCCTGACCGAGCCCGCCACCATTACCGTCGATGCCGAAAAGGCTCAGACCTGGATCAAGAACGGTGCACAGCCCACCGATACCGTTCGTGGCCTGCTGAAGAGCGCTGGTGTCCTGTAATTTTCCCGAAGGAGTCACACAATGAAGGAACTTTTGCAGTATATGGCAAAGAACCTGGTGGATAATCCGGATGCTGTCACTGTGAATGAACAGACCAGCGAAGATGGGAAAGTACTGGAGCTCCGTGTCGCCGAAGGGGACATGGGCAAGGTGATCGGCCGCCAGGGACGGATTGCGAAAGAGATCCGGACCATCATCAAGACTGTTGCCCAGCGCACTGGCGAGAAGGTCACGGTCGAAATCGTGGATTAACGAGGATGCGTGACGATTTGTCACGCATTTTTCGTATTAAAAAGAAATTTCGGCGGCACTGCCGCCTTGCTGATAGGAAGGAATAGGAATTATGAGACTTCCATTTATTGAAGCCGGTGAAATTGTCACGACCCACGGCGTTCACGGGGGGATGAAAGTCCTCACCTGGCTGGATTCGCCGGAGGATTTGTACAATTTTGACCGTTGCCTGATCGATGAAACGGAGTACGAAATTTTGTCCTGCCAGGTGCAGAAAACTTGCAATTTGATCAAACTTTCCGGCATCGATACCATGGAAGCCGCCCAGGCTATGCGGGGCAAAGTCGTTAAGCTCTATCGGGAGGATATTGATGACGATGTGATCTTCGCCGCCGAGCTGATCGGGATGGAGGTTTATGCTGAGGGGGCGCTCCTCGGCAAGGTAGAGGATGTCCTGGATTACCCCGGGAATCAGGTCTACGTCGTTCGTGGTGAACACGAATATATGATCCCGGCAGTGAAAGCTTTCGTTCATGGAGTTGATCTGGATGTCAACCGGATGGACGTTTCTGTGATTGAGGGAATGCGCAGCGATGAGGATTGATATTCTGACCCTTTTCCCGGATGCGTTGGGGGATGTCCTCTCGGAGAGCATTCTTGGCCGTGCCCAGGAACGGGGATTTATCCACATCGAAGCCCACCAGATTCGGGACTATACCTCCAATAAACAGAATCAGGTGGACGACTACCCCTACGGCGGTGGCCGTGGCGCAATTATGCAGGCCGACCCGCTGTACCGCTGCTGGGAATCCGTCTGCGATGAAGCGGGCGGACCGGTGCATACCATCTATCTCTCTCCCTGTGGCCATACTTTTACCCAGAAAGATGCCATTCGTCTGAGCAAGATGGATAATTTGGTTTTCGTCTGCGGCCACTATGAAGGAATCGACCAGCGGTTTATCGACGAATGTGTGGACGAGGAACTGTCCCTGGGTGACTTTGTCCTGACGGGGGGAGAAATCGCCGCCATGGCAATGACGGATGCCATTTGCCGGATGGTTCCCGGCGTGCTGGCTGACCCGGAATGTTTCGAGGATGAGAGCCATTACAATGGCTTGCTGGAGTATCCCCAGTATAGTCGCCCCGCTGTCTGGCACGACAGGGAAGTGCCTCAGATCCTGCTTTCTGGTAATCACAAGCTGGTTGCCTTGTGGAGGAGAAAACAGGCACTACGCCGCACCAGAGCCCGCAGGCCGGATATGTATGCGGCGCTGGATTTGACCTCCAAACAGGATAAGAAACTTCTAAAGGAAATGGAAGAGGAAGACAGGATTCATTCCGGATCGGCTGAAAACATACAATGATGCCGTTTTTGCCTTGCGTTGTTTGGAGGAATCGCAATTGATTGCACCCATAGATATTTCGAATTTCGAAATCGAGACGGCTCGCATATTCTTGCGCCCGCTTTGCTGGGATGATGCGGATGATATGCATTGCATCCTCAGTGATTCCGCAGTTTCTGATTTGGCGGGATTTCCCCTGTGTAAGACAATGGAAGAGGCAAATGCACGGATGGAAAAATGCCTGAAAAAGCAAGATACCCTTGCCCTGGTGAGAAAGGACTGTGGAAAAATGGTGGGGGTTCTCACTTTACAGGCTCGATCTTCTCGCATGGATCCTGTTTGCAGCGAATATCGGGGGCGGGAAATCGGCTTCTTTCTGGCAAAATCTCAATGGGGGCAGGGATTGATGCCGGAGGCGATTACAGCGGTGTGCGATTGGTGCTTTCGCTGCCTGGGATATGACTTTATTACCTGCGGTCATTTCCTTTCCAATAAGCAATCTGCCCGTGCAATAGAGAAATGTGGTTTTCATTTCCTGACGGAAACTGTAGTCAAATGCTCCAATGGACGAAGTGTTCCCCTGCGGAACTATGTCCGTTATAATCCCAATTTACAGGAGATAAGAAATGTTTGAATTGAAGAAAACAGAGGGGAAAGCCCGCCGGGGCGTATTCACCTGCGCTCACGGAACGGTTCAGACCCCGGTTTTTATGAATGTAGGCACCCAGGGCGCCATTAAGGGTGCGCTGAGCGCCGAGGATTTGAAGAATATCGGCTGCCAGGTGGAACTGTCCAATACCTATCATCTGCATCTGCGCCCCACGGACAAGGTAGTTCGCCAGATGGGCGGACTCCATAAGTTCATGACCTGGGACGGCCCCATGCTTACCGATTCCGGGGGGTTCCAGGTGTTTAGCCTGTCTTCTCTGCGGAAAATCAAGGAGGAGGGCGTTTACTTCTCATCCCATATTGATGGCCGTAAAATTTTCATGGGGCCGGAGGAAAGTATGCAGATTCAGTCCAATTTGGGCTCGGATATGTGCATGGCTTTTGACGAGTGCATTGAGAATCCCGCTCCCCGGGACTATGTGCAAAAGAGCATCGACCGCACCTATCGCTGGCTGGTGCGCTGCAAGGCGGAAAATGCCCGGCTGAACAGCCTCCCCGATACGGTGAATCCTCAGCAGATGCTCTGGGGCATCAACCAGGGCGGCACCTACCATGATCTCCGGATTCAGCATATGCAGCGCATTGCGGAGCTGGATTTGCCCGGCTACGCTATTGGCGGCCTTGCCGTGGGCGAAACCGCCCAGGAGATGTACGACATCATCGAGTCGGTTGAGGAGCATATGCCCGTCAATAAGACCCGCTATCTCATGGGGGTGGGCACCCCTACCAACATCATTGAGGGTGTTGCCCGGGGTGTTGACTTCTTTGACTGCGTGATGCCTGCCCGGAATGCCCGCCACGCCCGGCTGTTTACCTGGGATGGTGCCATCAATTTGAAGAATGCAAAGTACATGCTGGATGAGTCGCCCATCGACCCTAAGTGCGATTGCCCGGTGTGCCGCCGGTATTCCAAAGCCTATATCCGTCATCTGTTTGTTGCGGACGAGATGCTGGCTATGCGGCTGTCAGTGATGCATAATCTGTATTTTTATAACAAACTCATGGAACGCATTCGGGATGCGCTGGACAATGGCACCTTTGATGCTTTCCGCAGGGAGTATTCAGAGAAACTTGCCCAAAGAATTTAAGAAGAATTGAAGGAAAAGCTTGCTTTTTCCATCTGTAATGTTATAATAGTCAGGATATTAAATACAAAGGAGTTAACCCCATGAACCTGTTTTTGACCGAAGAAACCGTTGCCGCCACCGGCAGCATGGCCAGTACCCTGGTAATGCTGGTGATGATGCTGGTCGTTTTCTACTTTATGCTGATTCGCCCCGAAAACAAGCGTAAAAAAGAAGCCGAGCAGATGCGTTCCGCAGTGAAGGTTGGCGACAAGATCACCACCATCGGCGGCATTTGTGGTACCGTTGTCAACGTGAAGGACGACAAGCTGGTGCTGGAGACCGGTGCCGATCAGGTGCGCATCGAGTTCGCAAAGTGGGCAATGTCCACCAATGAGACCGCTGCCGAAGCGAAGAAAGCCGAAGCGAAGAAAGCGCAGGAAGCCAAGGCGAAAGCCAAAGCTGCCAAGAAGGTCAATAAGTAAATATGCCAAAAATCTCCGTATGAGCGAATCATACGGAGATTTTTTAGTTCTGGAATTGGATTTGCTGTTTGGTGATCAGGGGGAAACGGATCAAACTGTCCCCATCCAAATTTTCCCGGTGCATATCCACGGCGGTGATTTGCCGGTTGGAATAGGTGGTGTAGTAGAAGACACCCCGGCTTGCATTGTAGCAGGAGGTGTAGATGGTATATTCGAATGCGCTCTCCGCCACTTCGCAGCATCCTTTCTGCTGCTCCACGGATGCAAGAATGTGAAAGAATTGGCTCAGGCTTTCTTCCTCCGAACCGTCGCACAGGGAGTTCATCTTCACGAATGCGGCTCTTACGAATCGGGATTCCGAGGACAGATCCCCCGGCAACCCCATTGCGCCCATCCCCCGGCTATAGGCATTCAGGGGAAGTTGCTTCGAGAATTGATTCTCCGGATTCCTGGGGGAGAGGGACATATACCGGCTCAACTGGTGCATCTGGCATTCAAATGGGGGATTGTTGGTCAGGATTCCCACAGGATTGTCAAAAATATGCAGCCCATCCGCCACGGATTCCACGGTGATAGCGCTTTCCCGGTCGGCAATCAGCCAGTGAAGCTGGGAGGTGGGTAGTTCTTTGCTGAATGGGGTGGAGACAATATGGATATTCGCCAGTAGCTTTTTCGCCTGGGCGATGTTGCTGCATTGGCAAAGGATCCATGGAATCAATTCAAAGGATGCGATATTGTCTTTCCCGGGGGTAGTTTCCTCATAGTGGGCATTGCCGACAAAATTCAGCCCCGCTATGGCCAGTCCCGCCTCGTTTACCGCTTCGTAATACAGCGGGTACGTATCCATCACATGGGCGATACCGATCATGGCATAGTGGTTGGGGTGTGCAGGCATATGCCGGAAGTGGAGGGGGTAATTCCTGGGGGTGATTATGATTTCTTCCCCATAGGAGAATTCATAATCCAGCGTTCGGCCGAAGTAAAAGTCCCTTGTTGTGTAGGAAGCGGCGGTGCACATGAAATCATTCCTCCTGATTCATTTCCCTTATTATGCCTCCGGCGGATAAATTTTATATAAACAAACATAGGGGAGCGATCTCTGCTGGAAACGTCCAGAAAAAAGCCAGTGCCCATCAAAGAATTTTTTCACAAGCGATAAAGGTGTGGCCAAACTGAAAGCATTCTCCCAGAAAGGCAAAACCATTTTTACGATATACCTGCTGCGCCGGTAGATTTTCCTTGGCAACCAGCAGATGGATTGCTGGGATGCCTTGCCCTTTCAGCAGTGTAATGACTTCCTCTGCCATTGCGCTGCCGATGCCCTTTCCCTGCTGCCCGGGGGCAACCGCCACCCGGGCGAGTTCTTTCGCTTCCGAACAATGCCAGAAGTGTAGGTCGTCCAGCTCATTCCGGCTGATAATGGATATGGCACCGAGAATTTCTTCCCCCTGCGCCATTACGTATAGTCCGCCGCTTTTGTGATCCTCGTTGATTTCGAGCCAGTCTGGGTACGCTTCGTCCCAGGTGCAGTAGGGGCTACCCACAAGACTGCGGTAGAGCCCATGGATTTGGTTTAACTCCCGGGTTTGTGCGATTCTGAAAATCATAATTTTCTCCTGTTAATTGGTAAAAAGCAGCCCCGAATGATTTACGCTGAATCGTTTCGGGGTCGCTTGATTTTTACAGTACGTGGACGTTCTCTTTTTCAAATGCAACGAATGCCCGGTCGCCCACCTGATAGATCTTCTTGTTTTTGGGATTGAAATCCGTGATTTTTACCATGGTGTCGCCCACCATGACATGGTAATTCTGATACGAACCCATGAAACAGGAGACGATGACCTGGCACGGAAGCTGCCCTGCATCGGCCAGCACGGCGGATTCCGGCCGAAGAACGAGGGTGCAGCCGTCGCCCTGAGCGATCTGGGATACGCCAACCACATCAACGGATGTTCCCTCGATGGTTACCCGGCCACTGTCGCCCTGTTTCTGGGTCAGCTTGCCCCGCAGGAAATTCGCTTCGCCGATGAAGTCCGCAACGAATTCATTGGCGGGGTGATAATAGATTTCCTGAGGGGGGCCGATTTGGCGAACTACGCCCTTTTCCATAATGATGATTTGATCGGATAGGGCCATAGCTTCCGACTGGTCATGGGTAACGTAAACGGCAGTGATCCCGGCCTCCTGCTGGATGCGGCGAATCTCCGTGCGCATACTCACCCGGAGTTTGGCATCCAGATTGCTCAACGGCTCATCGAACAGCAATACGCCCGGTTCCAGCACCAGCGCCCTCGCCAGCGCAACACGCTGCTGCTGGCCGCCGGAGAGCTGATTGGTCATGCGGGCTTCCATGCCCTCCAGACCCACCAGACGGAGGATGTTGGTGACCTTCTCTCGGATGGTAGCTTTATCCATCTTCCGCAGTTTCAGCCCGTAAGCCACATTGTCAAAGATATTGTAGTGGGGGAGCAGGGCATAGCTCTGGAACACCATGGCGGTATCCCGCTTGTTGGGGGTGAGGGCGTTGATGGGCTCGTTACCCAGGTAGATTTCACCCTCGTCCGGGCTTTCGAAACCGGCGATCATCCGCAGGGTAGTGGTCTTGCCGCAGCCGGAGGGACCAAGCAGGGTCACGAAAGAGCCGGGGGCAATTTCCAAATGAGCATCTTTTACGGCGTAGAAATCCTTACCGGTTTTGGGATCCTTATAAATCTTGGATATATGTTCCAGGCGAACGCCTTTCTTCTCTTTTGCCATTTTCAGTTAACCTCCTTGATTTTCCGGCTGGTGCCAAAGAATTTGATGACTAGGTTCATCAGCAAAACGCTTCCGTAGGTAATTGCGATCAGTATGGTTGCAAAAGCGCAGGCTACGCCGTAGGAACCCTTTTCGGCAAATTCGTTGATCTGCACGGTAATCAGCAGGAATTCCGGCGTTACCAGCAGAATGATCGCAGAGATGGCCGTAATGCTCCGGACGAAAGCGGTAACAAGTCCACTGAGGAAAGAATCCTTAATGAGCGGGAGCGTAACCGTCATGAATACCCGGAAACTGTTTGCGCCCATGTCATAGGCGGATTCTTCGATGCTCTTGTCGATCTGGCGCAGGGCGGAGATGCCGCTCCGGGTGCCGGTGGGCAGACTCCGGATGACGAAGACGATGATCAAAATGGCGGCGCTGCCATAGAGATTCGCCAGGAAACCGGTGCCAAATACGCCTTTCACGAATCCCCGGATATATCCGATGCCCAGAACCGTTCCGGGCACGGCCATAGCCAGCATGGATACGAATTCGATGAATCCCTTTGCCTTGAATTTCCGTTTTACAACCAGGTAAGAGATGATCATACTCAGCAGCGCCGTGATGGGGGCGGAAATCAGGGAGAGGATGAACGAATCCTTGAATGCTTTCAGCCCCTTGTATTTTTCGAATACCCGAACGAACCACTTTGTTGTCAGATGGAAGTCGTAGCCCCATGTTTTGAACAGTGCACCAAAGGGAACACATACGTACATCATGATGACGAACAGTGCAATCAGGGAGCACAGTACGGTCAGGGGCACGGTCACGGAGCGATCCTCAATCAGCATCCGGCCTCGGGAGGCTTTGCCCGTGAGGGTGGCGGCGGTCTTCTTCTCCAGTACATATTTCTGTACCAGATACATCACCAGTGTAATGGACAGCAGGACAACGGCCATTGCGGCGGCTCCCTGTTTGTCGTATGCACCGGTGATTTGTAGATAGATGGTGGTTGCCAGCGTATCATAGGAGCCACCGATGATCATGGGGTTGGCAAAGTCGGCGATGGACTCAATAAAGGTGACCAGGAACGCATTGCCCAGTCCGGGCAGGATCAGTGGCAGGGTCACGCTGGTGAATACTTTGAACCTGGAAGCGCCCATGTCCCGTGCGGCCTCTTCCAGGCTGGGGTCAATGTTCTTCAGCAGTCCCTTGAGCATCATATAGCACACGGGGAAGAACGTCAGTGTCTGTACCACGGTGATGCCGCCGAAGCCATATACGCTGTTGTCATAGATATGTAAGAGGAATCGGGTGATGATCCCCGCTTTACCGAAGAGCATGATCATGCTCAGCGACAGCACAAACGGAGGGGAGACCACCGGCAGCATGGAAACGACTTTGAACAATCCTCCCATGAATTTGGTGCGAACTTTTACATACACTTCCACATATGCAAACAGCAATCCCACTACGGTGGACAGAATACCCACCGTCAGTCCCACTTTCAGGGTATTGGTGATGGCTTTGCGGAAATTGGGCATGGCGAAAATGCGGCGAAAAACGGACAATGTCAGTCCCGTTTCCTCCCCGTATACGCTGTCTACCAGCAAAATTGCCAGGGGATACAGGATGAACAGCGTTAAAAATGCAATAAGTACCACGATGGTCGTGACCAGAATCGGGTCACCCAGCAGCTTTTTACGATCCAGTGATGCACTTTGGCGGCTGGCCATGGGGTCATTCCTCCCTTCGGTATTTGTTTCCGGGAAACTCTGAATAAATCGGCCGGTGTATGCTGATTTATTCAGAGCCTCCCAAAATGAAAATGAAGAATAGATTTATTTGAAAAGGGCGGGGGATGGAGAAGTCTCCATCCCCCGCAAAATACTATTTGCCGGAAAGTGAATGGCGTTTACTCGGTCTTGAACCGGTCATCGCCGCCGCCCAGAGCGGTCATCACTTCTTCGATGTAGGTCTTGATGTTGACTTTGGCATCCTCGAAATCGTAATCCATCACGTTTTCGGGATCCAGGCCGAATTCTTCAGCGGCCTCGGGCTGCTCAGCGTTGTCGATCACCAGGAACTGGTAAGAGCCGTTGTCCTTGGCCAGCTCGACACAGTCGGGGCTCAGAGCGTACTCAATCCACAGCTTGGCAGCATTGGGATGGGAAGCGCCCTTGAAGATGGCGGTAGCGCCGATCTCGAAAGAGGTGCCGGAGGAGGGAATCACCAGCTGGATATTGCCGTAGCCGTTGTCCAGGATCTGGGTGATGCCGTCATGCAGGAAGCCGATGCCGATAACGCATTCGCCGGTGCCCACGTTCTTGGACGGGCCGGAGCCGGACTTGGTATAAACATGGATGTTCTTATCCAGGTCGACCAGATACTGGATGCCCTCGTCGTGACCGTATTTCTGGATCATGGTGTTGATGACCAGCTTGGCGGTACCGGCGGTGTTGTAGTTGG
>CAZTYB010000043.1:0-16206 GCA_964617595.1 uncultured Oscillospiraceae bacterium
ACCACTCCACAACGCTTGCTTTGAGTATACACCACTTATTCACTTTTGTCTTCTCTCTTATTATACAAGGGAGTGCCCTATAATGGATGGTAAATGCTCAAAAATACCAACGACACTCCCCCTGTCATGCTGTTCGCATGACATCCCCCTCAGCGAGGGGGACAAGTGACACTCCCGTGTCGGAACCTAAAGCCAACGACATTATGCTGAGGGGTCATTTGCATCCCCGGCAGTGGCAGCAGTCGCCGCTGCATTTTTTCTTCCTGGGGCGCAGCAGCAGCCATGCGCAGTAGCCGCCGATCAGCGCCAGCAGCAAATAGTCGGCGATACTCATATCAGCCACCCACCCATATGGTACACGGCAAAAGCGGCCAGCCACGCAACGGCGCACTGGGCAATCACTACGGCGACCGTTTTCCACTTGGAGCCAAGTTCTCGCTGGATGGTTGCCACGGCGGCAACGCAGGGGGTGTACAGCAGGCAGAACGTGAGGAAGCTTGCAGCGGACTGGGGGGTGAATAACTGGTGCAGCGCCCCTTGCAGCTGCTCTGTGCTGACCCCCAGAATGACACCGAAAGTACTCACCACGGCCTCTTTCGCAGTGAAGCCGGAGACCAGAGCCGTGACCATCCGCCAATCCCCAAAGCCCAGAGGGGCAAACAGGGGGGAAACCAACTGGCCGATGGAGGCGAGGATGCTCTGAGTGCTGTCACTCACCACATTCAGGCGCAGGTCAAAGCTTTGCAGGAACCAGATAATCACCGTCGCCATAAAGATCACGGTGAACGCACGGGTGAGGAAATCCTCTGCCTTTTCCCACATCAGCAGCGCAACGCTCTTGGCGGAGGGGAAACGGTAGTTGGGCAGCTCCATCACAAAGGGGACGGGATTGCCCCGGAACATCGTATTCTTCAGCAGCAGCGCTATCAGGATGCCCACCACCATGCCGCCGAAATACAGCCCAATCATCACTGGCAGTTCCCTCCCGGGGAAGAATGCGGCGGCAAACAGGGAATAGATGGGGATCTTGGCGGAGCAGCTCATAAAGGGGGTGAGCAGAATGGTCATCTTCCGGTCACGGTTGCTGGACAGGGTGCGGGTAGCCATAATGGCCGGGACGGAGCAGCCGAAACCGATGAGCATGGGCACAAAGCTCCGGCCGGACAGGCCAATTTTGCGCAGGAGCTTGTCCATGACGAATGCCACCCGTGCCATATAGCCGGAATCTTCCAGAATGGAAAGAAAGAAAAAGAGAGTCACAATAATGGGCAGGAAACTGAGCACACTGCCCACGCCGGAGAAAATGCCGTCAATGATCAAACTATGTACCACGGGGTTGATGCCGTAGGCGGTCAATGCCCGATCCGCAAGCATGGTCAAGCCGTCCACGGCGTAGGCCATCACATCGGACAGGAATGCCCCCACCACATTGAACGTAAGGAAGAACACCAGTCCCATGATGCCAACGAACAGCGGCAGCGCCAGATAGCGATTGGTCAGTACCCGGTCGATCCTTACGCTGCGGCGGTGCTCCTTGCTTTCGGAAGCTTTTTTGACGCAACTTTCGCAGGCACTCTCGATGAAATTGTACCGCATATCCGCCAGGGCGGCATTGCGATCCAGCCCGGTATCCGCCTCCATTTCGATGATGGAGTGCTCGATCAGCTCGATCTCATTCTGGTTCAGCTGGAGCATATCGAAGAAATCCTGCTCTCCCTCGATCAATTTTGTGGCCGCAAAGCGGCGGGAGACCTGAGAGCGCTGGGCGTGATCCTCAATAATATGGCAAACGGCGTGGATGCAACGGTGCACGGCTCCATCGGGGCAGAAGTCCTGAACCTTGGGCAGGATGCGATTCTGGGCGGTATCCAGCAGGGTATCCACAAGCTCGGAGATGCCCTGATTCTTGGCGGCGCTGATGGGCACCACCGGCACACCCAGCGCATTGCTGAGCTTCTTTACGTCGATGCTTCCGCCGTTGCCGGTGAGTTCGTCCATCATATTCAGGGCGATTACCGTGGGCACTTGCAGCGCCAATAGCTGCAAGGTCAGGTAGAGGTTCCGCTCGATATTGGTGGCATCCACGATATTCAGGATGGCATCCGGCTTGGATTTCAGGATGAAGTCCCGGGTCACGATCTCTTCCTGGGTATAGGGGCGGATGGAATAAATGCCCGGCAAGTCCACTACCTGGTGACCGGTGCCCCGGATGGTTCCGGACTTCTGGTCAACGGTGACCCCGGGGAAATTGCCCACGTGCTGATTGGCTCCGGTGAGAGCGTTGAAGAGGGTGGTTTTGCCGCAGTTCTGGTTCCCGGCCAATGCAAAAATCATAGCGATTCCTCCCGCAGTGTGATTTTGGCCGCATCCTCCCGGCGGATGGTCAGCTCGTAGCCCCGCACCTGGATTTGGATGGGGTCGCCCATGGGGGCAACCTTGCGCAGCGTGACGTGGGTGCCGGGAATCAGCCCCATGTCCAGGAACCGCAGTCGCAGTGCCCCCTCGCCGCCTACCTGGGCGATGGTGCCGGACTGGCCGATTTTCAAATCATCAATGGTCAAAGAAACTCCCCCGTTTCTCTATAATTCTCTTTTGATTCCATTATAACGAATACCGGGGGAGTTAGCAATAGCTTTTTGCCCCGCCGGGTGGAGATAATTTTGATGAATTGAGGCCGTCTTTTATGGAAAAAGGAAAGAGATGATTATTTTTCCCCTTTCCTTGCCCGGCGCTTGCGCAGGGAGCGGCGAACGGGGATGGAAATGGCCAGCGCTGCGCCACCTGCTACGATCAGATAGGGTAGACCGATGATCAGCATTGCAGCACCGTTTACGAAGAATTGCCCCAAATTCGCCATACTTTCGGCAAAACCGGAACGGATCCGCTGCCAGAAGCTCTGCTCCTGGGCAGGGGTGAATTTGCTCACCTCCGTGAGGGTGATGTCCAGTGTGGCGTAGTCCACCTGATTGTCATACAATCGCAGACGGGAGCCGTAGGTTTCCAGCTGATAGCGCACCTCGGTCAGCCGCTCCTCAATTTCCAGCAGATCGGTCATATTCTCCGCCTGCTCCATCAGCTCCAGCAGCCGGATTTGTTCCGTTTCCAGCGCCGTGACCCGCCCCTGGGTATCAGAATAGCTCAGGGTGATGTCCTCCACGTGGCGGCTGCTGCGGGTCACATTGGTCAGCCCGGACAGCTCCTGCGTAAAGGTATCCACATTTTCGGCGGGGATGCGCAGGGTCAGGTAGGCACAGCGCCGCTGGCTGCCGGATGTATTGGCGGTGATGCTCTGGCTCTCGGCGTAGCCGCCCAGGGCCTGGGTCTGCGCCAGAACGGCCTGAAGAGATTCGTCCAGGCTTTCCGTTTCGGCGGAGAAGCTCATGGTGATGACCCATTTCCGGCTCTCCGGCAAGGAAATTGCGGAATCGTTGGCGGCGGAGCGGGTGGAGCCAGCGGCGGCGAAAGTGACGGTGTCATAGGTTTGGGCTGCTTCGTAAGCGGCTCCGGTGCCCATGGTTGCGTTCGCTTTCTCTGTGCAGCCGGTAAGGCCAATGGCCAAAGCGGCGGCGCAGAGCAGGGTGAATAAGGCCTTTTTGTTCATAATGATCCTCCTTAAATAAATTCTCTCACCCTATATGTGGGATTTGACAGGAAATAGGTTGCAAAGGAACGGAAAATTTTGTATAATGTTCCTCGACAGGAGGGATTTGTCTTTGGCAAAGCTTTATTTTAAGTATGGCGCTATGGGCTCCAGCAAGACGGCACAAGCGCTGATCACCAAGTATAATTACGAAGAAAATGATTTATCTGTGTGGCTTCTGAAGCCCAGCGTGGATATCCGGGACGGGAAGAATATCCTGCGCAGCCGGATCGGCCTTGCAGCGGAGGTGGATGTAGTCAGTCCGGAAACCGATTTGGTGTGCTTCTTCCGGGACAATAGGCTGGGGAACTGCGATGTGATCATCGTGGATGAATGCCAGTTCCTCACCGTGGAGCAGATCGACCAGCTCCGCTTTATCGTGGATGAGTATAATATCCCGGTGATGTGCTTCGGCCTGCGCACCGATTTCCAGACCCGGCTCTTCCCCGGTAGCCTCCGGCTGATGGAGATCGCCGATACCATTCAGGAGATCAAGACCATCTGCGATTGCGGGGCGAAAGCTACCGTCAACGCCCGCATCGACGGCAGCGGCCATATCGTGACCCAGGGCGCCCAGGTGGTGCTGGGGGGCAACGACAGCTACATCGCCATGTGCCACAAATGCTACGCTCGGGGCATCCGGGACAACAAAATCATTCGCCTGCATGGGCAGAACTAAAAAATAAAGGAGACGACAAAAATGGAAATTTCTGAAATTCTGGCAAAATGTGACCATACCCTTTTGGCGCAGACCGCAACCTGGGAGCAGATCCGTGCCATCTGCGACGACGGCATGAAGTACAAAACGGCTTCCGTCTGCATCCCCGCTTCTTTCGTGAAACAGGCAAAGCAGTACGTTGGGGACAAACTTGCCATCTGCACCGTTATCGGTTTCCCCAATGGCTACGATACCACCGCCGCCAAATGCTTCATGGCCACCGATGCGGTGGAGAACGGCGCAGACGAGGTGGATATGGTCATCAACATCGGCTGGGCAAAGGAGGGCAAATGGAGCGAGATCACTTCCGAAATTGCCGCCATCAAGGCCGCCTGCCACGGTAAGCTGCTGAAAGTGATCATCGAAACCTGCCTGCTCACCGATGAAGAAAAAATTGCCCTTTGCAAATGCGTGTCCGATTCCGGTGCGGATTATATCAAGACCTCCACCGGCTTCTCCACCGCCGGCGCAACTTTCCACGATGTGGAGCTGTTCGCTGCCCATGTGGCGCCCCACGTGAAGATCAAGGCCGCAGGGGGCATCTCCAGCCTGGAGGATGCGGAGAAATTCATTTCTCTGGGCGCCTCCCGCCTGGGTACTTCCCGCATTGTAAAACTGGCAAAAGCCATGGAACAAAACTGAAAGGAGCATTCTTCTATGTTTACAACTCCCACTCCTCATATCTCTGCCAAGCCCGGTGACTTCGGCAAGACCGTGCTGATGCCCGGTGACCCCCTGCGTGCAAAATTCATTGCCGAAAATTTCCTGGAGAATCCGGTTCTTGTGAACAATGTCCGAGGCGTTCAGGGTCATACCGGCACCTACAAAGGGGTCAAGGTATCCGTTATGGCCTCCGGCATGGGTATGCCCGCCATCGGGATCTATTCCCACGAGCTGTTCAATGGCTACGGTGTTGAGAATATCATCCGTGTCGGCTCCGCCGGTTCCATTCAGGAGGATGTGAAACTCTATGATCTGGTCATCGGCCAGGGCGCTTGCACTGATTCCAATTTTGCTGCGCAGTTCCATCTGCCCGGCACCTTTGCCCCCATTGCCTCCTGGGAACTGCTCCGGGAAGCGGTGAAAGCGGCGGAAGCCCAGGGTGCCCGCTACCATGTGGGCAATCTGAATTCCTCCGATGTGTTCTATGGTGACCACGTGGGCGTGCCCGAAGGGCTGGACAGTGTATACGGTCTGAAGAAAATGGGTGTGCTGGCGCTGGAGATGGAAGCGGCTGCCCTGTATATGAACGCCGCCCGGTACGGCAAGCGGGCGCTGGCCATCTGCACCATTTCCGATTCCCTGGTCACCGGTGAGGAAACCACCCCCGAAGAACGCCAGACCGCATTCACCGCCATGATGAAAGTTGCGCTGGATGTGGCGGTTGCAATGGAGCAGAAATAAAATGAAACGGATTTTTTTGATCGTTCTGGATTCCTGCGGCGTTGGCGCCGCACCGGATAGCGAAGCTTTCGGCGATATCGGGGTGAATACCCTGCGCTCGTGCGCTTCGTCCCCCAAATTTGCCATCCCCAATTTGATCAAGGCAGGGCTTGGCAATCTGGATGGTATCGACTACCTGCCCAAGGTAGAGCATCCCACGGCGGCCATTGCCCGTTTGCAGGAAGCTTCCATGGGCAAGGATACCACCATCGGCCACTGGGAGATCGCCGGTATCGTCTCCCCGGAGCCGCTGCCCACTTATCCCAACGGATTCCCGGCAGAGGTGCTGGAGGCGTTCGAGGCGGCTACCGGCCGGGGCGTGCTGTGCAATTTGCCCTATTCCGGCACGGATGTGATCCGTGACTATGGGGAGGAGCAGAAGCGCACCGGTAAATGGATCGTTTATACCTCCGCCGATTCCGTCTTCCAGGTGGCGGCCAACGAAAATTGGATCCCCCTGGAAGAGCTGTACGATGCCTGCCGCAAGGCAAGGAGCATCCTGCGGGGCAAGCACGGCGTTGGCCGGGTGATCGCCCGCCCCTATGTGGGTGAGGATAAGGACAGCTTCCGTCGCACCGCCAACCGGCATGACTTCTCCCTGGAACCCCCGGCGCAGACCATGCTGGATGCTATCAAGGCCGCAGGGCTGGATACCCTGGCCGTGGGCAAGATCCATGATATCTTCGCCGGGCAGGGGACAACGGAGCACGTTTTCAACAAATCCAATGCCGATGGAATGCAGCACACGCTGGATTACAGCAAACGGGATTTTCACGGGCTGTGCTTCGTGAATCTGGTGGATTTTGATATGCAGTTCGGCCACCGCCGGGATGTGGATGGCTACGCCAATGCGCTGAGCAAATTCGATGCGTGGCTGGGCGATTTCCTGCCCACCCTAGCGGATGAGGATATGGTCATGATCACCGCTGACCATGGCTGTGACCCGGCCTATACCGCAACCACTGACCATACCCGGGAATATGTCCCCCTGGTCATGTTCGGGAAACAGGTGCGCCCTGTGAATCTGGGCACCCGGCTGGGCTTTGCGGACATTGCGGCAACGGTTACGGAACTGCTGAATGTCCCCTATGAAACTCCGGGCAAGAGCTTTGCCAAAGAAATTCTGAAAGGGGAATAAGCCGATGAAACCGGAGGAACTGATCCGTCTGGCGGTGGAAGCCATGGGGCACGCCTACGTCCCCTATTCCGGTTACAAGGTGGGGGCGGCGCTGCTTTGCGCCGATGGCAGCGTTTACCAGGGGTGCAATATCGAGAATGCCTCCTATACCCCAACGGTTTGCGCAGAGCGCACCGCCTTTTTCAAGGCGGTGTACGATGGCCATCGGGAATTCACTGCCATTGCCGTTTGCGGCGGCAAGGATGGAGTGATCACTGGGGTATTCCCCCCCTGCGGCGTGTGCCGCCAGGTGATGCGGGAATTCTGCCGGGATGATTTCACCGTCTATCTGGTGGGGGAGAACGGCCGATTCGAGACGGTTACCCTCGCTGATCTCCTGCCCCATAGTTTTTCTGCAATGGATATGAAGTAAACGAGGAAGTCGGCTGCCCAACAAATGGGCAGCCGACTTTGAAAAAGCGGATGCATTACAGCACATTCGTCTGTCCATGGTGTGCCGATTCTTGCCGACCGGAAGCATATCAAGCCATTGCTAGCAAAATACATGGTCAGAATACAATGAAATTAGTAGAATCACAGGAAATGTGAAAAGTTGGAGAATTTGGGGGAAGCGAATGTGATAGAATATCGTGTTTCTCGGGAAGTGTGTAATGAAATAAAAGATTTCGAAGCGGAAATGTTCAATAGATATCTTGATGTTATTCGTCCATATTTTACGATATTTAATAAAATGGGCTATGAATTGAAGATAGAATTAGGATGGGCGAACTACCTCCACAAGACATGGTCATCAAAACGACTCCCATTAAAAAATGGTTATGAATGCTACGTGTATTGCTCAGTTGAAAAAAATGGAAAAGAAGTACATATCGAAAGCAGTGATGGAGAAGCAGATTATTATCCGCTCGTAACATCATGGATGATATCTTCCATTTCCAGAAGATTCCACAAACTAGAGGTTTCTACTTGCACAAATGTAGATGATGTGGAGGCTGACATAAACAAATTTTTGTCGAAGCTCAAGCATATAGAGTAATTGAAATTGTTATCTGGCAAGTCTTTATCTGATTCTTTAACCAAAACGTCCAGTTTTGTGGATTATACATCAGCAGCAAGTGGAATTGGATTAGCGGGATCAAGTGCTGCAAATGCAGCACTTGGTTGAGCTGCTTATTTAATGAAAGGCAATTACATATAGCTCAACGTAGCACACAGGAGAATAATATGCACAAAGACTACATTAACAATAAAAATACGCCCAGGCTGAAACTTTGCACATGTTTACTTTTCTTTTTCTACCTGTTTACGGGTGTAAATTTTATATTTACTGCTTTAATGAATTGTGAGAATGTTGTCACTGTTTTACGAGCCTTTATTCTTATCGGTATCCTTTTTATCATCTTAGCGCCTATAGCTATACTGGATAAGCGCGAAGAAAACAGAAGCATCGGTGCGGTAGTAGCAAGTGCTGTAGTGCATTGTTTCTGTACGGTTCTGTGTTCAGTAATGTTTCATTTTACACAGGTGTATATTGTTTATCTAGTAGAATTGGCAATTTGTTTATTGTGTTTGGTCTGGCATAGAATCAAAAAATGGAACTAGATACTTAAGAAGAGGCGAATTTACCCTAAATGTGGCCAATTCGAATGGAGCTGCCCCCGTCTGGAACCAATGACCCTAAGTCAAGCTACATGGGATGGGGCTGACATTTGCCTGGTTGACAGCATTACGGGCTTACGGGTGTGTTCTGAGAAAATGAAAGAACTGATTCAGAATTAAAACCTTATGGGCTTTTCTTTTCGGGGAACGTTCACAATAAACTTGCGACAAAAACGTCCCAAGTTCGATGCGAGAGCCGCTCTGCCTCAGGAAAAATCGAAAAGTAAGAGGGATAATGATACGAAAGGAAGCAGATTTATGATAGATAGGTGGATTGCAGAAGCAACGGAATGTGATTTTAAGGTTGCTTTGGAAATAAAGAAACCGAAAAGCTGGCTGAAAAGTGTCAGTGCTTTTGCAAACGGCATTGGTGGCACACTCTTTTTCGGTATTGATGATAACAGAAATGTGATTGGCTTGACCGATGCACAGACTGATGCAGAAGCCATCAGCCGCCTAATCAAGGAGCGTATCACACCTTATCCCAATTTTATTCTTGCACCAGAATGGGAAAGTGGCAAAGCCCTTTTGGTACTGACGGTGTTCTCTGGTCGTACTACACCGTATTACTATAAAGCCGATGGCATTATGGAAGCCTATATCCGCATTGGCAATGAAAGCGTGATTGCTCCCGACTATGCGCTGAACCAACTCATTCTCAGGGGAATGAATCGCACTTACGATACACTGACTTCCGAGTATGATTTCAAGGACTATGCGTTTGCAAAGTTACGGGAACGGTACAAGGCATGGACAGGCAACAGCATGGAGGACAAACTGTTTGACTCTTTTGACATAAGAGATGGAAATGGGAAGTTGACCAATGCCGGGGCATTGCTGGCTGATGTATCACCGATCAGACACTCCCGACTGCTCTGTACTCGTTGGAACGGGTTAGACAAAAGCGGCGGTATTCTGGATGCTTTGGACAGTGCAGAGTATTCCGGCAGCTTGATTATTCTGCTTAACGAAGGTGTCGGTTTTGTAAAACGGAACATGAAAACACGTTGGAAGAAAAACGCCGATTCCCGTGTTGAAATGCCCGATTACTGTGAACGAAGTGTATTTGAAGCATTGGTCAATGCACTGATCCACCGTGACTATCTGATTTTGGGCAGTGAAGTCCATATCGACATTTACGATGACCGTCTTACCATCTATTCGCCCGGTGGCATGGCAGACGGGACACGGATACAGGAACGGGATATATCCAATATCTCCTCCACCCGTCGTAATCCTGCACTGGCTGATATTTTTGCCCGTTTGGGATATATGGAGCGACAGGGCAGCGGATTTAAGAAAATTACGGAAAGTTATCATGCCGCCCATAACTACCGTGTCGAACTGGAACCGAAATTCTATTCCGATGTTACCTCGTTCCAAGTCACGCTGTATAATCTAAATTGCGGACAAGGTGCAGAGAAAACAACTGTTTTGGGCGAAAACCGGTTGCTTGACCGGCAGAAAGTAGTTGTTTCAGAAGAAAAGCAGGCTTTTAACAATGAAGAAACAGACTTTCAAGGTAAAAAACAGGCCTTTGAAAGCCTGCTGGCAGGTCTTAAGCTCAGTGCACCGACAAGAGAAAATATGCTAAACCTGTTTCAAAATTTTGGCTTCAATACGGCCTTTGCAAGAGCCGATGTCATGCAAGTGACGGGTATCACGGCAACTCCGGCAACTGAATTGATGCGAAAAATGAAAGAAGCTCGATTGATTGAAAGTGCAAAAGGTCGAGGTAAATATAAGTTTGTGATGCCAAAATAGTAAAATGCCCGTTATCAGCTATGCAGCCGATAACGGGCATTTTACTATTCATGCAATCTCTTGTGGTTTCCCTGAAAGATTATCCAACCTGATTTTCGTAGGTGAAGACATCGCTGGCGGCTTCCATTTCGAAGTATGCATCCAGAATTTCCTCCGCTACGGGAGCCAGGGAGCTACCGTGGGCAACCTTTTCGCCGTAGACGGCGATGGCGATCTCCGGGTCTTCCATGGGAGCGAAGCATACGAATGCGCCGTGGTCAGAGCCGCCGGAGGAGTGCTCCGCAGTACCGGTCTTGGCGCAAACGGCTACGGGGAAGGTATCCAGATCCTGGAATCCGCCGAAGTATTTGCTGGCGGTACCGCCGTTGGCGGTGACGACCTTGCGCATACCCTGGGTATACATTTCGTAGGTATCGTAGGAGATGTTCATTTTACTGACGATCTCCGGCTCATTCTGCTTGATCAGGGTGCGGTAGTCCGATGATGCCACCCGGTTCAGGAACGTTGCACGGTACCGGGTGCCCCGGTTGGCCAGAGTGCAGGTGTAAACGCAAAGCTGCAACGGGGTGTAACGGTTTTCGGATTGGCCGATGGCGGACAGAACACGGTCGCCTGCGTTCCAAACCGCATCGGGGCCGGTATAGGATGCGGCCTTGCTGGTGGGGTTGGCTCGCCAGCCGGTTTCTTCCGTCAGTTCGATTCCGGTGGGTTCACCCAGGCCGAAGCCCTTGGCGGTCTCATCGATCATCTGCCAGGTCAGGCGGTAGCCCAGCTCATAGAAGAAATAGTTGCAGGATACTTTCAGTGCATCCGTCGCATCGATGGTGCCGTGGGTGGCGTAGACGGAGGAATAGAGCAAGCATTTGGGGTTGAACCCGTCGCCCAGCTCGGTGAATACACCCTTGTCCTGGATGGTTTCCATATAGTCCAGGATCCGCTCGCCTTTAGAGTTGGTGTTCTCCATGGCGGCAACGATGGTACACATCTTGAACGTGGAGCCCGGGGCATAGGCTGCGCCGAAAGCCCGGTTGAAGAAAGGCTTCAGCTCATCTTCCATAATGGCGTTCCAGGTGTCCGGGTCACGTACATTGGCCAGGTCATAGGTGGGGTAGCTGGCACAGGCCAGGATTTCACCGGTTTTCACTTTCATGACCACAACGGCGGCACCCTGGGCATCGAGACCGTCTTCGGAGGTATTGATCTCCGGATCGACGAAGCCTTTCATCACTTCGGATAGGGCATCCTCCGCTATTTTTTGCAGGGTGATGTCAATGGTGGTCTCCACATTGTTTCCGGCGATGGGCTCCTTACCGGTCAGGTATCGCTGCTCCACAATGGCGCCGTCCTTGGAGACCACGTCCAGTCGGCTGCCGTCAATGCCGTGGAGATATTCTTCGAATGCTTCCTCGAAGCCGGACTGGCCGATGAGGGCATCCATGGAGTAGCCCTCCGGCTTGTATTTGGCCCAGTCATTGTCATCCATTCCGCCCATATAGCCGAGGATATGGGCAGCATAGGTGGTGTGGTATTCCCGGACGGTGGAGGATTCCACCATCAAACCCGGAGTGTTCAGTTCCAGCAGAGCGGAAAGGTTCTCGTCGGAGACGTCCTCGATGAATACGTAGTTTGCCAGATTCGTTACGCCACGCAGGTCAAATTCGTATCTCAGCCCGATTACGCCCCGGGCTTCCTCATCCGTCCATTCTTCGGGCAGACCGTAGCGGGTGCGCATTTTTTCAACCAGCAGCGGAGCGGTGATATCCGGGTCAAGACCCCAGTCGGTCATGAATTCCTGGTAGTATCCCTGCCAGGAGGTGTTGTAGCTGTCCAGGGTATACTCGAAAGGGGGCGTAGCGCTGACGGGGAAATGGTCGTTGTGGTCAACGCCCAGTTCCTTGCATTTTTTTAGAAGATTGTACAGATATTGGTTGCGGTCGTCCGCAGATTTGATAACGTAGTGGTTGAAAACCAGATTGTAGCTGGCTCGGTTGCCCACCAGCACATTGCCGTTGCGGTCGAGGATATCGCCCCGGGCGGCACGGACGGTAGTGATGGTGGAGTAGGTAGTGGCGTTATTGGTGTTGCCGTTGGTTTCGATGATTTGCAGGGAGAATAGCTTCGTTGCGTACAGGAACATGACAAAGCCAAATAGACCCAGCAGAACATAGGACCGGAATCGGGTCATTCTTTCCATGTGTAGCCTCCAATTTGACCGATGCGATGGATGATTGCGTAAAGGGGGAACATGGCTGCGGCGGTGAGCAATCCCGTGACCAGGAACCGGGGGAACCGGTACCACAGGGTCAACCCCAGGAACATACCCACGATATGCAGCCCAATTTCATACAGGATCGCCGCCAGGGCAGCGCACAGCACAATGGAACCACGGCTGCGGTGCCAAACGGACTGACGGAACAGCGATGCGAAAAGACCCAGAATCGTCAGCAGTCCCACGCAGTACGATCCCGGAGCGGAGCCGGAGAAATAATAGATGGTGGAGGCAATCAGGATGAAGACACTGCCCACATCGCATCCCTCAATCACGGTGATCAGCAGCATGGCGGCCACGGCCAGGTCGGTGGTGCCACCGAAGAGGACGATGCGGCTCATAATGGTATCCTGCACCACCAGGCACAGCACACAGATGCCGATGTAGGCCAACCAGCGCAGCAGTTGCAGCCATTGCAGCCGGGTGAAGCGCAGGGACTTAAACGGACTGACCCGGGATGCATCCGGCTTGAATTCCGGGTAAATGGTGCGGCGCACCCGCTTTTGTTTCTGCTTTGCTCTGGCGGGAGCACGGCGCCGTGCATTGGGGGGAGCGCTTTTATTGCGGGAGCGGGAATTACGTTCGTTTGCCATAGTGCATCCTCACTCCGTTTGAAAATTGGTGATGATGAATACCTGCTCCAGGGAGCTGATTTCCGCCGCCGGTTGCAGCACGGCGTATTTCGCAACGCCCGTCTCCTTGAAACCGGCATCCACCACGTAACCCAGAATCAGTCCCCGGGGATACACAGTGGAACCGGAGGTAACTACCTGATCCTTGTTCCGGATGATGGCGGAGGAGGGGAGATAGTCCATTTGCAGATATTTTTCGTTCCCCTCGATATAGCCGCCGCTGACCATTCCGTTGTAGCCGGAGGTAGCGATGGTGGCGGAAATTTCCAATGTGGAGTCCAGCACGGTTTTTACCACTGCATAATTCGCCCCCACCTGGGTCACCAGACCCACCACCTCGCCCACGTCGGTGATGGCGACCATGTTTTCTGCAATGCCCGCATTGCTGCCCCGGTTGATGGTCATGGTATTGCTCCAGTCGGTGGAGCTCCAGCCGATGATATAGGCATCCACTTCCGTATAGCTGTCATGGGTATCGTTGAAATTCAGCATATTGCGCAGACGGGTATTCTCACGGTCGGTGGCATCGGCCTTACGGGCAACGTCTTCCATTTCCGCAATGCTTGCCCGGAGGGATTCGTTCTCCGCCTCCAGCGCTTCGTAGCGGAACATATAGCTATAGTACCGCTCAGCGGTTTTGGTCAGGGAGGTTCCCGCCGCACGGAAAGGGGTCAGTACTCCCTGCACCAGCAGCTCCGGAACGCTCTTGTTGGTCAATCCCGCCATCACCGCCAGAACGGCAGTGAGCAAAACGGCAAGAATGACGATGATTTTCAATTTGGTACTAAACAGATGCCGCATATTGTCCCTCCAATGCTCCCAATTCCTCCAGAACCGTGCCCAGTCGGCATACGGGCAGACCCATCACATTGTAATAGTCCCCCTGAATGCCGGTGCAGAACAGGGCGGCGCCGCCCTGGATGCCGTAGGCTCCCGCCTTGTCCATGGGTTCGCCGGAATCCACATAGCGGCGAATCTCCTCCGGACGGATCGGGCGAAAATGCAGGGTGGTGATTTCCGTAAAGGTTCGTTGTTGCGCCCCTGCGAGGACGGTGCAGCCCGTCATTACCTGATGCTCCCGGCCGGAGAGCAATTCCAGCATCTGCTCAGCCTCTTCCCTGCTGTGGGGTTTACCCAGTACCCTGCCCTGGCAGACCACGATGGTATCGGCGGCGATGACCACGTCCTCCCGTGTGCGGGGGATGGCCAGAGCTTTGCACCGGCTGACTCTGGCCACTTCCTCCTCCGGGGGGGCGGAAGAGTCCATGCTCTCGTCAATGTCGGCGGCCTGGACGGTAAAGGGAATGCCGAATAAATGCAGCAATTCCCGCCGCCGGGGGGAACCGGAGGCTAAAATCATTCTTTTCATAGTGAATTCCTTCTTAAAAAATGTGTGTGGCATTTTGCCCCTCATTCCAGCCCCCGCAGATACAGTCCACGGGTGCAGAATCCCGGCTCGAAAGGCACGGGGGAGACGTATTCGCCGATGATGCGGTCAACCTCCCGGCTGTTTTCGGTGGTGAAGTACAGTCGGATCGCCCACAGTCCCAGCCGTGCCAAATCGTTCTGACGATCCAGCCAGCTGAGCTTCTTGCCGTTGAGTAGCACACTGCGGCAGTTATCCCCGTCCTTGATGATGGGGAAATCAGCGCCGGTGCGGTCAGTGAGCTTGTAGGAGGCATTGCCGCAGCTGCATTCGCCGTTGCGGTTGCGGATCAGGCAGTGCTCCGTGACCATCAGGGGCAGCCGGCCATAGGCGAATATTTCCGTGGGAATGGCCTTGCTGATGTCCCGAATCTGGGGCAGGGTCAGTTCGAAGCTCAGGCAGGCGGAGGCGAAATTCATCTTCTTCAGCCCGTTCATGGTGGCGGAGTTGAAGATATTCAATCCGAAGTCCCCGTGCAGCCGCATTCCCGCTTCCGCTGCCGGAATGACCAGCCCCCAGTTGCCAACGAGCACATCCCGGATGCCGGCGGTGCGAATGGTGTCCAGATCGGTGCGCAGCTTCGGCAGCTCCCCATCGTGGACGATCCTGGGCAGGACTGCGGCGACCCGCCCCCGTTTGCCCAGAGTTTGGCACAGGGCGGCATCCTGGGTAAGCAGATGGATGGGCACATAGAGCATGGCCGTTTCGGTATTCACCAGTTTGGGGGTCAGCTGCTCCCGGGTGGTTACCTGAATGGTCAGGCCGGGGAGCTTGGTCTCGCCCCGGTAATTGGGTACGGCTTTCGCCGGGCGCAGGGTGCGCTGGTTTGTCCGGGCACGGATCGCCGTGAGATGATTCAGCAGTTCCCGGCGCATGGCGTTGACCGCCGAAGCGGGAACGGTCAGGCCGGGGTCGATATGGGTTCGGATTTCTGTGCAGCGGTAGGGGGTACCGCCGGTTTTGCTGAGCCACTGGCTCAGCACCTGGCCGGACAGGGGGACGTTCCGTGCCAGCTCCGGCCTGGGGCCGGCAACGCTGCAACTGCGCCCCTCCGGGTCGGTGACGGTGAGGGTGCTCCCGTCCACGGTGATGGCGCATTGGAATTTGATATCCACCAGGGAGGTCTCGCCGGATTCATAGCTCTGCCTGGCTTCTTGCAGCCATTTGGGGTCATCGTGGGTATCCTCACGGGTGCCGAACATCTTCTGATCGATCCGGTTGGTATAATAGCCATTGGTGAAGCCCTGCCGGTTGAAAGCGGTATAGAGCTGGGTCATCATCTCCTGGGTCACCTGTCCCTCGTCAATGGCCTTGCGGTAAACGCCGGTGACGGTTGCCACGTATTCCGGCCGCTTCATCCGCCCCTCCAGCTTCAGTGAGGCGACCCCCATCTCTTCCAGTTCCCGTACATAGTGTACCAGGCAATTGTCTTTCAGGCTCAGGGGGTACCGGCTCTCCCACCGGCCGTAGCCGTAGCTCTGGCGGCAGGGCTGGGCGCAGCGCCCCCGGTTGCCGGA
>CAZTYB010000044.1:0-15287 GCA_964617595.1 uncultured Oscillospiraceae bacterium
AACGAGATCGACCTGGTGCTGCTGTTTACCGACCCCAACACCACCGACCCCTGGGACGATAGCCAGATGATCGAGACCATTCGCCATTGCGACAAGCATAATGTGCCCATTGCCACCAATCTTGCCAGCGCAGAGATGTTCATCATGGGCTTGCAGCGTGGCGACCTGGATTGGCGGGAAATGCTGCATACCAAGACCCGTTTTTAAACAGGTTTCGTCAACTTGGGGGCGCCCCTTGGCTCCCTCTTTGAGGGAGCTGGCAAAATCGGCTCTTCGGAACCGATTTTGTCTGAGGGAGTGCCCTATAATGAGTGGTAACAGCTCAAAAATACCAATGGCACTCCCCCTGCTCCGCGCTAAGAGCCGCCTGTTAGGCGGTTGCGCTCTGCATAGTGCCTGCGGGCACAATGTCGGCCTGTTCGGCCGACATCCCCCTCAGCGAGGGGGACGAGGGATTTTTCTGCGCCTTTAAGCTGACATATTGGCTTATGTTGACTCACGAAAGGAAATCATTACATGGAAATCATCAAACCCCGGACATTGTCCGGCTTTATGGAATTGCTGCCGGAGAAGCAGATCCAATTCGAAACCATGGTGGATATCCTCCGCCGCACCTATGCTTCCTATGGCTTTGCCCCCCTGGATACCCCCGCCATTGAGGATGCCCAGATTTTGCTTGCCAAGGGCGGCGGCGAAACGGAGAAACAGATCTACCGCTTCACCAAAGGGGACAGCGACCTTGCCCTGCGGTTCGATTTGACGGTGCCCCTGGCGAAATACGTGGCGCTCCACTGCAACGAGCTGGCGTTCCCATTCCGCCGCTTCCAGATCAGCAAGGTCTACCGGGGGGAGCGGGCGCAGCGGGGACGTTTCCGTGAATTTTACCAGGCGGATATCGACATCATCGGCGACGGGAAGCTGGACATCCTGAACGAGGCGGAGATCCCCGCCATTATCTACAAAGTTTTCCGTGGCTTCGGCCTGACCCGGTTCCAAATCCGGGTGAACAACCGGAAGATCCTCAACGGATTCTATTCCATGATGGGCTTGAGCGAACGCTCCGGCGAAATCATGCGCACCGTGGACAAATTGGACAAAATCGGCGCAGAAAAGGTCAAGGCCATCCTGGTAGAGGACTGCGGCCTGACGCAGGCGCAGGGGGACGAGATCCTCACTTTCATCGCCATCCGGGGCACCAATGCCCAGGTGATCAGCGCCCTGGAGGGCTATGGCGGCAGGGATGAGATGTTTGACCAGGGACTTTCGGAACTGAAAGCCGTCACCGCCAATCTGGCTGCTTTCGGCGTGCCGGAGGAGAATTTTGCAGTCGATCTGACCATTGCCCGGGGACTGGACTATTACACTGGCACCGTTTACGAGACCACCCTCCTGGACCATCCGGAGATCGGCTCCGTCTGCTCTGGTGGCCGGTATGACAATCTGGCGGGATACTATATCGAGAAGAGCCTGCCCGGTGTGGGCATCTCCATCGGCCTAACCCGGCTGTTCTATGTGCTGGATGAGCAGGGACTGCTGAATCCCCAGCTGCCCAGCGCCCCGGCGGATGCACTGGTGTTGCCCATGACGGAAAGCGCAGCGGAAGCAATTGCCCTGGCGGAAAAATTGCGCAGCGCCGGACTGCGGGTGCAGCTATACTGCGAGCAGAAAAAATTCAAGCAGAAAATGGCCTACGCCAATAAACTGGCGGTGCCCTTCGCCGTGCTGCTTGGGGAAGATGAGATCGGCGAGGGCGTATGCTCCGTGAAGAATATGTTCACCGGGGAACAGCGCAAGCTCACCCCCGATGCCGCCGCCGACTACATCCGGGAAAGCCTCAGCACCAATGTACCCGTGATTCTGGAAAAATAATTTTTCGAGGGGGCTACCGCTTTTTTGCGGTAGCCTTTTTGTGACCAAACCATGATAGAATCCCTCTTACTGGATGAGGGGGATTCAGGAGGTGGACTTCTATGGAAGACAGCAAGATCATCGACCTGTATTTTCTCCGGGATGAGGATGCCATCCGTCAGACGGAGAAAGCCTACGGAGGCAGATTGTATACCCTTGCTTACCGCATTCTGCTCCTGCGGGAGGATTCCGAAGAAGCGGTAAGCGACACTTACCTGAAAGCCTGGGAGAATATTCCCCCCACCAGACCGAACTTTTTTTATGCCTATCTGGCGAAGATATGCCGCTTTATCGCCCTGGGGAAATTGGATTGGCGCAATGCTGCCAAGCGCAAGGCGGAGATCGTCACCCTCTCAGACGAGATGGAGCTGTGCATCCCGGATCCTGCGGGGGAGCGGGAGATGCTCTCCCGGGAATTGGGGCAGTTACTGAATGATTTCCTGGGAACATTGAGCGACGAAAATCGCCGCATTTTCCTGCGGCGGTACTGGTTCGCCGATTCCATCGCCGAAATTGCCCAGCGATTCGGCCTGGGGGAAAGCAACGTGAAGACCAAATTGATGCGCACCCGGACGGCGCTCCGGGCATATCTGGAAAAGGAGGGAGTGAGACCGTGAACGGACGGGAAATGTTGGAAGCCCTGGGTTATATTGATGAAAAGTACATCGACGATGCCGCCCGTGCACCCAAACGGAGACGAAACCGCTGGATTTTGCCCCTTGCCGGTGCTGCCTGTGCCGGGATTGTGCTCTTGGCGGCGTGGCAGCTGACGAACTACCAAAGCAAGAGTGCGGAATCCATCCAACTGGCAGCGCAGGACACCGCCGCAGTGGAAAATAGAGCGGCCGAACCGGCGATCGCTTCCTATTCCATGGATGCCTCTCCCGCCGCTCGAAGCGCCGGGACGGGTGGAACCGAAGCCGCCGCCGCAACTGCCGTTGCTATCCCCTGTGAGATGACCGTGCAGCTGGTGCGGCAGCAGGACGGGACGGCGCTGTGCACCGTGGTCGATCCCGGCACCGGCGCATTCCAGGTGGGGCAGCAATTGCAAATCGCCTGGAACCAGGCGGAATCCACATCCGTCTGCGTGGAAGCGGACGTTCAGATACAGAAGACGGAGGAGCCGGACGGAACGGAATCGTCGGATACTCCCAAAACGTTCGTCATTACCTACCTGCCCACGGAGGAAACGGTGATTTCGCCCATGAGCATTTCCCCGGTGGAGGAGTGACAAATGAATAAGCGCAAAAAATCACCCGCAGGGACTTCCCTGCGGGTGAAATGCGTTTAACGGATTCTGGACATTTCACCGGCTCCGGCGGGAGGATGGAGAGGGGATTGACAGCGGAGCGGATATGTGATATTATTGCAATGATGTTACAAAACTGCGTTGCTGAGTAACACAGAAAGGGGAGGGGCATATGTTTCTTGCTATTGTTTTCGCTCCATGCAAAGCCGGGTAAGGCGGGCAGCGTGGAGTGATTGACGCCTTCGGCTTTGCTTTCTGATTTTTATATAATTTAGAATGAGGAGTAAAGCCAAAATGAAAAAGTTTATTGATGATTTGAAAGAAATGCGCAGCTATTTGCTGCTCTGGTTCACCCAGATGATTTCCGGCCTCGGCAGTGCCATGACCAGTTATGCGCTGGTGATCTGGTCCTATACCCAGGCGGGTTCGGCACTGCGGACGGCGCTGTTGATGGTCTGCTCCTATGCGCCCTATGTGATTTGCAGTATTTTCGCCGGGGCGCTGAGTGACCGCTGGGACAAGAAGAAAACCATGCTCATTGCCGATTCCCTGGCAGCGGTGAGTACGCTGGTGGTTTATTCCCTGCTCAAGACAGGGAATTTGCAGATTTGGCACCTGTATGTGGTCAATGCCGTTTCCGGACTGATGAATACGGTGCAGCAGCCGGCATCGGAAGTGGTGACCACGGCGCTGCTACCCAAGCGATTCTACCAGAAAGTGGGGGGACTGCAATATCTGTCCAGCTCCCTGAATTCCATTCTTACCCCCATCCTTGCTACGGCGGTGATGGGGCTGTGGGGGATGGATGCGGTGATCGCCATTGATCTGGTGAGCTTCCTGGTGGCGTTCTTTGCGCTGCTTTTCCTGATTCCCGTTCCGAAGATCGGCGGGGAAAGAAAAGAAGAAAGCATCCTGAAAAGTGCGGCGGCGGGAGTTCGCTGGCTGCGGCGCAATCCCGGCATCTTCCATCTGATGCTGTTCCTGTCCGCCATCAACCTGGTTGCCTCCATGTACAATGCGGCGTTCCCGGCGATGATGCTCTCCAAGGCAACGGAAGAGGTCATGGGTACCGTGAATGCGGCCATCGGTTTGGCCACCCTTGCCGGGAGCATTCTGGCATCGGTGATGAAAGCGCCCAGAAGCCGGGTGAAAGCCATCTGGTACAGCCTGATGCTCAGTATGTGCACGGAGAATTTCTTTCTGGCGTTTGGAAATGGCGTTTGGGTCTGGTGTATTGGCGCAGTGCTGGGGTGGATCTCCATTCCCTGGATGAATGCCAATTTGACCACCATCAACCGGCTGCATATTCCGGTGGAGCTCCAGGGGCGGGTATTCGCTGCCCGGAATTCGTTCCAGTTTTTTACCATTCCTTTGGGCTATTTCCTGGGTGGGCTGCTGGTGGATCGGGTGTTCGAGCCAATTATGGCAACACAACATTCCGGCATCCTGGTTGCGGCTTTCGGCGAGGGCAAGGGCAGCGGCGCAGCGTTCCTGTTTGCGCTGCTGTGGCTGGCCGGTGTGGCGGTGTGCCTGATCTTCCGGGGAGATAAGCATATCTGGCGGCTGGAAGCGGAAAGCAATGGCTGACGGTTGTATTTCCCGAAGATTCGTTGAGTAAAATCCCGGCGGGCATTTCCACCGGGGCGAAAAAAGGCCCAGTCCGGTTTGCGCCGGGCTGGGTCTTTGAATTTGGAAATTTTCGGCTCATTTGCTGAGGAAGCGGGAGAGGAAATCCTTGGTCTCCTGCTTTTCCGGAGCGGTGAACAGCTGGGCGGGGGTGCCCTGTTCACAGATCACGCCCTCATTCATGTATACCACCCGGTTGCTTACGTCCCGGGCGAAAGCCATCTCGTGGGTGACCACCAGCATGGTCATGCCGTCGGATGCCAGACCCCGCATAACACTCAGCACTTCGCCGACCATTTCCGGATCCAGTGCGGAGGTGGGTTCGTCAAACAGCAGCACCTCCGGATCCATGGCCAGCGCCCGGGCAATGGCCACCCGCTGCTTCTGGCCGCCGGAAATCTGACGGGGGCGGGCATTGATATAGGGGGTCATGCCCACTTTTTCCAGATATTTCAGGGCGTGCTCCCGGGCTTCTTCCCGGCTGCGGTGGAGCACTTTCACCTGGCCGGTGATGCAATTTTCCAGCACGGTCATATTGTTGAACAGATTGAAAGACTGGAACACCATCCCCACATGGGTGCGGTACTGGGGGGCTTTGAAGCCCCGGCGGGCGACGTTCTCACCATGGTAGAGAATTTCGCCGGAGGTGGGGGTTTCCAGCAGATTGATGCAGCGCAGCAGCGTGGACTTTCCGGAGCCGGAGGAGCCGATGATGGAGGTCACGTCCCCTTTGTTCACGGTGAAGTCAATATCCCGCAGAACTTCGTGATTGCCGAAATTCTTGGACAGATGGTTGATTTGTAAAATCGGTTCCATCTCATTCTCCTCCTTTCTGGTATTCCTTGTTCCGCTCGTCGAATGGGGTGCCCCGGTCGGGATGGTTATAAGTTCCGGCGGTCATCACCAGGGGATCCCCCTGAACCAGTTCATAGTCGCTGTTGCCGTCCAGCTTCTTTTCCACCCATCGCAGCAGGAACGAGGCGGCCAGGGTCATGCACAGATAACCGAACATCTCCACCGTGGCGGAGGGGAAATACAGAAAGCTGGCACCAACGGCGGAACGGTGGGCGGCGAAGAAATCCGGGAAACCGATGATGAACATGACGGAGGTATCCTTGACATTGATGATGAAATTGTTGCCGATCTGGGGCATGATATTCCGCAGAGCCTGGGGCAGGATCACGTTCAGCATGGTCTGCACATGGGTCATGCCGATGGCTTTCGCCCCTTCGGTCTGGCCGGGGTCGATGGAGATGATGCCGCCCCGGACGGATTCGGCCATATATGCCCCCGTGTTGATGGACACGATGACCAGCGCCGCCACCCAGATATTGGTGAATTTCAGAGCGTTGTCTGTAAAATACGGAAGACCGTAGTAAATGAAAACGGCTTGCAGCGCCATGGGGGTGCCCCGGAACACTTCCACATATACCCGCACGATGATGCGCACCAGCTTCAGCGCAATGCGCTTGGCCAGGGAATCCTGCTTGGAGCAGGGGATGGTATTCAGAATGCCGCACAGGAACCCAATCAGGCAGCCGATGGCCGTGGCGGCCAGCGCCAGAATGAGCGTGTTGCGGATACCGGAGAGGTACAGGCTGCTATATTTCGTCCACAGCTTGCCGATTTCCAGAAACAGCTTGGTAAATTTATCCATTTGCCTTTTTACTCCTTAATAAGATACAGAAACTGATATTGCAAGGCGAGAGGCCGCCGGAACCTCTCGCCTTGTTTCTTACTCGCTCAGGGGCTGGATGGAGATGGCCTGAGCCATCAGGGCATTGAAGTCCTCCCCGGTCATGGTGCCAAGGACGGCATCGATCTGCTCTTTCAGAGCGGTGTTGCCCTTGCGCAGGGAGACACCGATGTTCACGTTCTCCGCCCGGACTTCTTCGCTGAACTGGAAGTCACCATCGGTGCCGGAGAAGTCCAGGATCACCATATCGGGGTAAGCAGCAACGGCACCCTGAGCGGTGGGCATATCGGTGCAGATGAAGTCCACCATGCCGGTTTCCAGCGCCATGAGCATGGCGGGAGCGGTTTCGGCAGCGGACTGCATGGATGCCCCCTCGATCTGGGGCAGGCACTGGTCATACCAGATGGTTGCGATCTGGGCGGTGCAGGAGCCGCCGGCCAGATCGGCAATGCCGGTGGCGCTGGCGAACTGGCTGTCCGCCTTGGTCACGCAGACGATGGTCGCATAGAAGTACGGGCCTGCGAAATCCACCTGCTCGCTGCGCTCGGCGGTCATGGACTGGCCGGCAATGACGGCATCGAATTCACCGGTCTGCACGCCGGGCACCAGGGAATCCCAGTCGGACTGGATCACTTCCAGCTCCCAGCCGTTTGCTTCGGCGATCTTCTTGCCGATCATCACGTCATAGCCGTTGGCGTAGGAGCCGGGGACATTGGCGATGGGCACGGCGCCGTTGCTGTCGTCGTTCTGGATCCAGTTGTAGGGGGCGTAGGCGCACTCCATGGCGATGGTCAGCACGCCATCCTCCACGCCGGTGATCACGGCAGCATCGGTGGGAGCCTCGGTGGTTTCGGGGGTGGTTTCGGTGCCGCAGGCGGCCAGGGTGAGCATCATGGCAATGGCCATGAGCAGGGTAACGATTCTCTTCATGTTGCAATACCTTCCTTTTTGATGATTGGAGATGTTCTCCGGATAAAAAAACAGAACCGCTTTGGTAAGCGGTCCACAGGAATCGGTATTGCGCCCCCGGAGGTGAGATAAAATACCCCGGCGGAAAAATAGTACCGAATGGCCAATGATAGCGCTTCACAAAGATTTTGTGACAGTCCGGCAGATATTCTCTGACGACCCAGCGGGGAGGAACCGGGTGATTTCTCCCAACTTCGGCGGCGCGCCCTTTCCCCCGTAACGGCCACCCGGCCTTGCTATGGGGTAATGATGCGAACCGCGCCTCTATCCATCCGAACGGATCCGCCCCCGGCGGGAGACGGGATGCATCCGGATATCAGCGATTCAATTTTTTTCTGTATACTATCACGGGGAAAGGAATCTGTCAAGTGTTACAGATGAAAAGAATGAATTTTGTATAGAATGCTGATTTTGAAATGAATTTGTGAACAAAAAATGAAAATTAAAGCAACAAATGATAGAATACTGGAAATTGAAAAACCGTTATGGTACAATACCTTTGAAAAAGACAAAGAAAGAATGATCTCTATGCGTAATTATTTTTTGACCCTTTTTCAGGCGGAAGCGACAATTCGAGAGAACCGGAGTGAAGCCCAGTGGCTGCAAATACGCAATGTGACTGTGATGGCCATTGCGGCGTTCCTGCTGATGAGCGCATTGAATGTGTATCAGCATTCCGGCTTTATGCTGGCCACCACATTGTCCGCTGCACTGGTGCTGAGCCTCGGGCTTATGGCGGGATGGAGACGGAAAGATATTTTCCCCGTGGAGCTGGCGTTTTTCTCCCTTTCGCTGGTGCTGCTCACCTGGTATATCCTGGTGGGCGGGAATGAGGGGTTCGCCCTTTTGTGGGTGACCCTGGTGCCCCCATTTTTTACCATGCTTTCGGTGAAATCGGGTCTGGCGCTCAGCGTTTACTTCCTGTTGCTGCTGGTATTCACTTTCTATGGGCCGCTGGACGGTTTCCTGCAATATGACTATCCCCAGATGATCCGCCTGCGTTTTCCGGCGCTGTATCTGATTGACTGTGTGCTGGCGGTTTATATCGTGCGCAAGTCTATCCTGGCACAGAGCGAACTGATTTTGGCGGGGCAGCAAATTCGCCAGGCCAGTTTCCTGGATGCCACCACGGGGATGCAAAACCGGGCAGCCTATCTGGAATATGTGAAAGAGGATCATTTTGCCCATGCATCCCCCCTGACGGTGGTGTATATGGATGTGAATGGGCTGCATGAACTGAACAATACTTATGGTCACCAAGCGGGGGACGAGATGCTCCGGTTCGTCGGGAAACTTTGCATGGAGCGATTCTCCGAAGCGAAAGCATTCCGCCTGGGTGGGGATGAATTCCTTTTGATCGTTCCCGGGGTGAGCCTGTCCCAGGTGGAGCGCCGGATGGAAGATATGTGCCGGGAAATTCAGGCGGCGGGCTACTCCATTGCCTATGGCGTGGAACATCGGGGTGACAATCTGAATCTGGACGAGATGGTTCATGTGGCGGACAGCGCAATGCTGGAGAAGAAAGCGGAACACTATCGGGAGCTTGCCCGTGCACAGCGCTGAATTTTAAATGAGAAAAGATGCAGTTTGGATGCATTTCAATTCTATCTTCTCATCAGGAGGGGAAGAACGATTATGACGAAAATTCTCATTGTTGAGGACGAGAAACCCATTGCCAATTTGATCGACTGGAACTTAAGCGCCAGCGGCTACAGCTGCACCCGGGCTTATGACGGCAACGCCGCCGCAGACCTGCTGGTGGAGCATAGCTATGATCTGGTGCTGCTGGATATCATGCTGCCGGGGATCGACGGCTACGAATTGCTGAAACAGATCAAGCCCACCGGCACCCCGGTGATCTTCATCACCGCCAAGGGCAGCGTGCAGGACCGGGTATTGGGTCTGCGGGCGGGGGCGGATGACTATCTGGTCAAGCCCTTTGAAATCGTGGAATTGATCGCCCGGGTGGAATCGGTGCTCCGCCGCTCCGGCAAGAGCAGCCCCATCTACACCCTGGGGGATGTGACGGTGGATACGGAGTCCATGCTGGTGACGAAAGCCGGAGTGCCCGTCACATTGACCCGGAAAGAATATGATCTACTGGTGCTCTTCCTGCAAAATCAGAATGTTGCCCTCTTCCGGGAGACGATCTATGAGCGGGTATGGGAATCGGACTATATGGGCGATACCCGCACGGTGGACTTGCACGTCCAGCGCCTGCGGAAAAAATTGGGCTGGCAGCAGCGCCTGTGCGCCATTCATAAGGTGGGCTACCGCCTGGAGGGGGACGGATGAAGCTATCGGCCAAGATCACCCTGTCCGTGGTACTGATTGTTTCCATGGCCGTGGCCATCAGCGGGTATAGCATCGTCTCTTCCGTGTTCGATGCACAGCTGACCCACCAGATCACTGCCGCCGCCGAGGAAACGCAGCTGATGTGCTCCGTTCTGGGCACCATGGCGGTGGAGCGCCGTGCCAGCGTTTCGGAGAAAGTCACCCAGAATATCCTGGAGGAAACACTGAAAATTGCGCCTTTCCGGGATTATCGCTTGCGCCTGGCGCAACCTGGGGCTTCGGCGGAAAATATGTCCTACGAGATCGTCACCGTGCCCGATGGGGGCGAAGTGCGCTACGAGGTGGTGCTGATTTGCCGCTTTAGCGTGGATGCTTCCGTATATTATCTGGAAAATCGCCATGATGTGACGGATGTCTATACCCTGCGGGGGCAGTATATGGCCACGCTTCGGCTGGTGTATCTGATCGCGGTGGCGGGTAGCCTGCTGGCGGGCTTTGCTCTAAGCGCTGTTTTGACGGCACCCATCCGCAATCTGTCCCGCTCCGCCCGGCAAATCGCCGGGGGAAATTATTCCGTGCGGGCGAATGTGCGCACCGGGGACGAGATCGGCACTCTTGCTGCCCAGTTCAACCACATGACCCAGGAATTGGAGCACCATATCCAGTCACTGGAGCTGGCGACCCAGCAGCAGAAGGACTTCACCGCTTCCTTTGCCCACGAGCTGAAAACGCCTCTGACCTCCATCATCGGCTATGCCGATACCCTGCGCAGCCGGAAATTGCCGGAGGAGCAGCAGTTCGAGGCGGCCAGCTTCATCTTCTCCGAGGGGCGGCGGCTGGAGGCCATGTCCCACAGTCTACTGCGATTGTTTTCCCTGGAGAATGAAGCGCCGAAGATGCAGCGCTTCTCCGCACTGGCACTGGCAAAGAGCGTGGAGGAGAGCATTTCCTACCCCATGCGCCAGCGGAAGCTGGTAATGGAATTGCGGGTGGAGGATGCGCTGATCACCGGGGAGCGGAGCTTGCTGGAAATTCTGCTGTATAATCTGCTGGACAATGCCCGCAAGGCATCGGAGCCCGGCAGCAAGATCACCGTCCTCGGCACCCCCACCCCGGCGGGCTACTGCTTCGCCGTGAAGGATCGGGGGCGGGGCATCCCGCCGGAGGCCATCAGCCGCATTACGGAGCCATTCTACATGGTGGATAAATCCCGCTCCCGGGCGGAGGGGGGTGCAGGACTGGGGCTGGCGCTGTCCAAGCGCATTGCCCAGCTCCATGGTGCCCGGCTGCATTATGAGAGCATTGTGGGCAGGGGGACGGTGGTCTCCTTTGTTCTGCGGGAGGTGGCGAAGTGAAGAACTGGATCATTCTCATCCTTGCGGCGGCGGTGGTGATTGCCGGGGCATTCCTGCCGGAATTGCTGCTGAACTGGAGCGCCCCGCCAGAGCTGGAGATGGACTATCAGCAGGTCACCATTACCTCCCAGAGCTCGTCGGACTATACCTGGCGCATGGATACCCTGGCCGAGCACTATTTCGGCGACGGGGTGGATCTGCGCAATACCTATATTTCCCAGATAACGGCGGAGGATGGCCAGGGGGAGGAATATCAGCAATTCCTGGGGGAATTCACGCAATTGGTTCACAGCGGCATCGTCCCCGAGGAGGCAAAAACGCTGCTGGAAAACAGCGGGGATTACCGCATCTGCTATTACTATCTGTTCGATAGCGCTGCGGTCAACGGCTTCCGCTATGCGGAGCTCACTGCGGCGGGGTCAAATTGGCGCATTTTCCTGAGTATGGACGTTGAGAGCGGCAAATTGGTTCGGGTGGACTGCGGCGGAAGCCGCCTGTACCCCGGCGGGGAGGTGCTGCCCCAGAGCAGCTGGTACGATGTGCTCCGCTCCTTTGGCAGCTACCTTGGCCTGTCCGATACCGGCGTGATGCTCCAGACCGAGGAGGAAAGCCAGGGGGCACGGGTCTACTATGATACCAACACCGCCGACACGTGGATCGCCCGTGTCAACGGAAGCAACAGTGCATGGGTGGAAATGCGGGTGCTAAAAGAGAATTATACCGCCGTGATCACCGTGTATCGTGGGCAAAAATGATACAGAACGGATACAGAAATGCGCCATTTTGGATGCATCCTTTTCCTATCTTAGGGATAGAAAAGGAAGACCCGAATGGCGCATTTTTCCATGGGAAATTCCGAAAAAATGTCAAATACTACATTGAAAAGACAAGGAGGAGCCCCTATGAAGAAGTATGTGATTTTGCTGATGATTTTCTGCCTGTCCCTCACCGGATGCGGGAAACGACTTTCCCAGTGGGATTATACCACGCTGATCTGCGCCGATGTATCCATTGCCCTGAATGCACCGGCTGCACCGGTGCTGGCGGCGCTGGGGGCACCTTTCGGCTACGGCGAAAGTAAGAGCGGGGTCTACTCCGGGGTGGAAAAGACCTACCAATTCAGCGGCCTGCGGCTGAAAACATTCCAGAGCCAGGACGGGGAACGGATCCTGGGGGTGATGATCACGGATAAGGCTCTGACTACCCCCGATGGCCTTTCCATCGGTGATTCGGCGGAGCAGGTGCGCTCCTGCTTCGGCCCGGATTGCATCCGGGATAATTGCTGCATCGTCAACCGCAGCCGGGAACAGATGGTGGTGCTACTGGAGAATAATTTCGTCACCGCCATCCAGTATACGCTGGTGTGAATGGAGGAACACCCCTTGGCTCTCCCTCTGGGAGAGCTGTCAAAATCGGATATTCGAAACCGATTTTGACTGAGAGGGCAAGCAAAAAACTCTCTCCGCCCCAGTGGGAGCGCCTTGAGTTGACGGCAGAGAGGGCAATGGCCTTATTTTCCGCCGTGGACATATTTATGATCCCAGTCGGCATCGAACAGGCGGTTGCCCAACTCCATGGGGCAGCCGCTCCACAGGTCATCCGCCAATTCCCGCAGCGTATCCGCCGGCTCTAAGCATTCGGTATAGAATTCCGGCAGGGCGCTCTCCCCTTGGCGCAGTCCCAGCAGCGCCCCGGTGATGGCGCCCACGGCGCAGCTCCGGCCGGAGTGGTTCACGGCGATGATCATGGAGGTATCGAATTCCTCCCCACCGGCAACGCAGGCGTATACCGCCCCCGCCAGAACCTGGGGCGCCGTTTCACAGTGGAATTTCTCCATCACGTCCCAGGTGGCAAGGCTGGCATCCGAACCCATGGCGCAAGCCAGGCGCAGCAGGGTGGTCAGCTCCTTGCACTGGGGATATTGGTGAGAGAATTGGGCATTGATGGCGTGAACTGTGTGAGCGACCAAATTTTTGATGGATATTTGCGGTTCCCACAGGCAGCGGCTGATCATATGCGCCAGTGCTGCCCCGGTGAGAAAGGCCAGCGGGCCGCCGTGGGTCAGGGCAACCGTCTCCGCCCCCAGCCGATCCAGCTCCGGCTGCTTCATCCGGTCTGGATGGAAGAACAGGCCAACGCCGATGGCGGTGGTCAGGCTCCCGGGGGTGGTGAAAGCGTTCAGGGGAGTTTCCGGTGTGCCCAGTTCCGGTCTACCCAGGGTGTCCATCATGCGGGTATCCATGCAGTAGCGGTGGCAGATGTCCGGCTGATGCAGCAGCCAGCAGAAAGTGCGCTCCGGCCGCCCCCAGGCACGTTGGGAGGCCAGCCACTCCCGGCTGGACAGCCCCACGTATTTTACCAGTGGCGCCATTTTGCCCATCATTTGCCCCCGAGTCAGGGCGATCAAAAGACCGTTGCAGGTGAATGCCCCCAGCTGGGTATAAGAGGTGACGTCCGCATATCCGTTGACCAGGTCATAGCCCAGCAGCCCGCCGGGACCATAGTTGTTCCGGATTTCATCCAGGCGCAGGGAGTCTATCGGACACCCCATGGCATCCCCCACGGCCATGCCCAGCAGACATCCACGGTATGCCGACTGCGGTATATGCATCGTGTCCCCTCCTCTTATCAGGTGATCTTTACCCACCCATTATAGATGGAAGTCGGGAGGAATGCAAGAAAGAATTAAACAAATCGGCATTTTTATTTCTTTGTAAAAATCCTCTGGACGATATTGCAAAATCGTGCGATAAATCAAGAAGCTGGATCCCACATTTTCGTTGGGATCCAGCTTTTGCACTTTAAATCTCCATGATAACGGGCAGAATCATGGGGTTGCGTTTGGTGGTCTTGTAGAGGTAGCCGCTCAGGTCGTTCTTGATGGCGGACTTGATGGAGCTCCAGTCCCGCACACGCTTGCGCTGGCAGCGCTCGATGGCTTCCAGTGCCACCTGGCGGAGTTCCTCCATCAGTTCGTCGGATTCCTTTACATAAATGAAGCCCCGGGTGATGATATCGGGTCCGGAGATCAGCTCGCCATTCTGGCTGGACAGATTCACGCAAACGACCAGCATACCGTCCTGCGCCAGATGCTTCCGGTCACGCAGAACAACACTGCCCACATCCCCAACGCCGGTGCCGTCCACGAATACTTTTCCGGCGGTAACGGCGGGAGCCTCTTTGCAGCTCTTGCCGGTGAATTCGAATACGGTGCCCAATTCGCCAATGTGCACATTCCGGGGGCTCATGCCCATGGACTGGGCGAGCTTGCTGTGGATCTGCAAATGCCGCTGCTCCCCGTGAACGGGCAGGAAGAACCGGGGCTTGACCAGGGCATGGATGATTTTCAGCTCCTCCTGGCAGGCATGGCCGGAAACGTGGAGCCCCTCACTCTTTTCATAAACCACTTCTGCACCCTTGCGGTACAGCTCGTTGATGATCCGGGAGACGGCCTTTTCATTTCCGGGAATGGCGGAGGCGGAGATGATGATCCGGTCTCCGGCGGTGATATCCACTTGCTTATGGGTGGAGAAAGCCATGCGGTACAGGGCGGACATATTCTCACCCTGGGAACCGGTGGAGACGATGACGATCTTGTTCTTGGGCAGGCTCTTGATGGTGGAAATATCCACAATGGTTCCGGGCTTTACATTCAGGTAGCCCAGCTCCTGGGAAACTTTCAGCATATTCTCCATGCTTCGCCCGGTGACGGCCACCTTGCGCCCGTAGCGCTGAGCAGTGGTGAGCACGGCCTGAATGCGGTGCATATTGGAGGCGAAAGTGGTCACGATGATGCGCTGATCGCAGCCCTTGAACTGGCGATCCAGACTTTCCGCTACCACGTTTTCACTGGGGGTGTAGCCCTGGCGCTCCACATTGGTGGAATCGGCCAGCAGCGCCAATACCCCCTCGTTGCCCAGCTGCCCCAGCCGTGCCAGGTCGGTCATGCCGCAGGAGGCGGTGGGGTCGATCTTGAAGTCACCGGTCATCACCACGGTGCCCACGGGGGTACGGATGGCGAAAGCCACTGCATCGGCGATGGAGTGATTCACGTGGATGAATTCCACGCTGAAGCATCCCGCCCGAACCACATCGCCGGGCTTGTGGGTGACCAGCTTCACCTTGTCGTCCAAACGGTGCTCTTCCAGCTTCAGTTTGATCAGGCCGTTGGTCATGGCGGTGCCATGGA